>NZ_CP025198.1:312079-624158 GCF_003325455.1 Acidipropionibacterium virtanenii | reverse complement strand
CTGGTCGCCAACGGCATCGACTCGCGCGGCATCAAGGCCGCCCATCCCGGATGGGCCGCCACCAAGAACTACTCCGGTTTCGCCAACCGTCTGCAGCGCAAGCTCGGCCTGGCCTCCGACCAGGCCCAGCGCCTGCTGCACAAGACCCAGTCCGCCAAGAACCTGGGCAACCTCAACGCCCTGCTACGCGACTTCATGCTCGACGAACCCGACACCTTCGCCCTGGCCGATCAGGCCGTCGACCAGTTCGAGGAGCTGTCGGCCGCTCACCGTGCGGTTGTGGAGGCCCGGGACCAGGTGGCGGCGCTGGCGCCCCTGGAGGGGATCGAGAAGGCCCACCGCCAGGCGAGGGAGACGTTGGCCCTGCTCGACGCCGAGCAGCACCATGCCGAGACCTTCTTCACCCGGCGCCGCATCGAGACCGCCGCCGCCCTCATCGCCCGCCACCAGGCCACCTTGGACGGGCTGCGCACCGAGATCACCGCCGCCGAGCGCCGGGAGCACGACGCCACCGCTGCCACCCTGGCCTGCCGCGACCGGATCTCCGGGTTGGGAGGCGATCGGATTCCCGTCCTGGAACGCCTCCTCGGCGAGCATGAGGCGACCGTGTCGCGGCGACGCACCGCACGGTCCGAGGCCGAGCAGAAGGCCGGACGCTGCGATGTGACTGTGCCCGGATCGGCGCGCGAGTGGTCCGACTGGGCATCACTGCTCGACTCGAGAATCGAGAGCCTCGACAGGCAGGACGCGGAGCGTGCCGAGATCACCTACCAGGCCCAGCACGTCAGCTTCGGTGCTCACGACGAGGTGCAACGGCTCACCGACGAGCTGAGGACCCTGGAGTCCCAGCATTCCAACATGGAGCCCGCCCTGCTGCGGGCCCGCGCCGAACTCGCCGACGGGCTGGGCGTCGAGGCGTCCACGCTGCCCTTCGCCGGGGAGCTCATCGACGTCGACTCCGGCCAGTCCGGCTGGCAGGGCGCCATCGAGCGAGTCCTGCGGCCCCTGGCCCGTACCCTCCTGGTGCCCGACGCCCTGTACTCCCGGGCGGCCGCTGCGATCGACCGACGGAACTGGGGCACCAGACTCGTCTGGGAGCGGGTGAGACCCGATGCCCCGGCTTCCACCCGCGCCCCGGCGCGCGACACCCTCCCCGGGAAGGTCTCCGTCGCCGTGTCGTCGCCGTTCGCCGGATGGCTGACGGCAACCATCGCGCGCCGCTACGACTACCGATGCGTCGACGACGTCGCCGAATTCGGCCGCGTCGACCGGGCTCTGACCCGCGCCGGCCAGATCAAGCACTCGTCCACCAGACACGAGAAGGATGATCGCTGGCCGGTCTCCGACCGCACCCGCTGGCTGCTGGGCTCCTCCACAGAGGCCAAGCGGGAAGCCCTGCGTTCCGCGCTCGACGACGCCTCCGCCCAGAACGACAAGGCCAGAGTCGAGGCCGATCGTCTGGCCGCCGAGGCCAAGGAACGTCAGGAGCGACGTCACGACCTCTCCGATCTGCGGCGTCTGGGACCCGACGATGTCGATGTCGCGGCCGCCGAGGCGGAGGTCTCCTCCGTCACCGCGGAACTGGATCAGCTCAGAGCGGGGAACCTGGAGCTGGCACGGGCGGAGGCGGAACTCAAGGAACGCGAGGAGACCGAGCGGGCGGCCAAGGACGAGACCCTGCGGCTGCAGCTCGACGCCGGTCAGCAGGAACGCGAGATCACCACCCTCACCGACCGGCGCGACAAGTGGCAGGCCGCGCTGCGCAGGGCCGAGGAGATCCCCGAGCAGGCACTAAAGGCACTCGAGGCGAGAACCGTCACTCCCACCCAGCGACGAGGCAGGTCCGAGGAGAGCCTCGATCTGGAAGACATCGATCACCTCCACCATGCGGCATCGGACTCCATCGGCAAGGACCGGAGCGCCACACAGGCGTCTCTCAACAGCCAGGTCAGACTCGCCGAGAACCACACCCGGAGGTTCAAGGAGCGCTGGCCGCAGCGCGCCGCCGACCTGCAGATCGGCGTCGACTACCTCCCCGAGTACCTCAGACTCCTCGACCAGCTGCGCGGCGACCGACTGCCCGAGTTCGAGACCCGGTTCTTCGACCTGCTCCAGAGCCAGTCGCGCAACAACATCACCGGCCTGTCCAGCAGAATCCGCACCTCCCGCCGCGAGGTGCGCAACCGGATCGACCCGATCAACGAGTCCCTCATGCGCACCGAGTACTCCCCCGGCGCTCACCTCCAGGTGAAGGTCTCGGTGCGCCACCTCCCCGAGGTCCGCGACTTCCTCGCCGAGCTCCAGGACATCACCGCCAACTCCGTCTCCGATGTGATGGAGGCCGGCGACGATCCCGAGGCGCGTCGCGGAGCCGAGGAGCGATTCCTGCGCATTCAGCGTCTGATGGCCCGATTCCGCTCCCAGGAACTGGCGGACCGCAAGTGGCGCGATCTGTGCCTGGACACCCGGCAGCACGTCGAGTTCCGTGCCGAGGTGATCGACGCCGATGCGCGACCGATCGATTTCTACGAGGACGCCGGGGGACGGTCCGGCGGGGAACGGCAGAAGTTCGTGACCTTCTGTCTGGCGGCCGCGCTGCGCTATCAGCTGGCCCGCGACGGCGCCGCCGTACCCCAGTACGGGCTGGTGGCCCTGGACGAGGCCTTCGACAAGACCGACCCGGAGTTCACCCGGGCCGGGCTGGAGGTGTTCCGCAGTTTCGGGTTCCAGTTGCTGCTGGCCACCCCGATGAAGATGCTCCAGACCCTCGAGGACTACGTCGGCGGAGTGATCCTGTTCCAGAACGAGCCCGGCCACGAGAGCCGGGTGCTGGCCCGCAGCTTCGACGAGGCCGGCACCGACGATGCCGGCGAGGGCTCCGGGGACGCCGGAGGGACCGGGAGCCCTGAGCAGCCGGTGGAGGCCGCAGCCTCGGGCACCACCGAGGAGCCCGGCAGGACCGACGGGCCCGGAACGACCGACAGGCCCGGAACGACCGGAGAGCCCGGGACCACTGCCCCGGATCCTTCCGAGTCCCAGGACTCCCTGCTGTGAAGAATCAGGCCGAGCTGCGCCGCTGGGCTGTGACGAAGTACCGCCGCAATCACCGCGCATGGATCACCGAGCCCCGCCTCGACGTCACCTTCTCCCTGGGCATTCCCACCGAGACCCAGGCCCTGGCCGATCCCGACGCATTCGCCGGATGGGCGACGTCGTGGCGCCGATGGCGGGGCCCAGATGGTGCCGAGCTGGAATGGGCGACCCGCAACTGGCCCAGCTGGGGACGCCAGAAGCTGCCGGCCCGAGTGCGCGTCACCTCCGCCGAGGCGCTCGCGGAGCTCGCAGGTCAGGCAGCCGGCTGGCGAAGGTGCCGGCAGACGGCCGGAGCCATCCGGAGCCGTTGGCCGGAGTCCAGCTATCTGGCAGACGGGCTGCCGGGCCTGATCGACGATGCCGCTGCCCTCGACCACACCGACCTTCAGCGGCTGCTGGCGATGACGGCATGGCTGACCGACCACCCCGACTCCGGTCTCATGCCGCGGATGGTCGCCGTCCCCGGCGTCGACACCAAATGGCTGGAGCGCCATCGCGGACTGGTCGAACGCCTCCTCACAGCGGTCACCGGGCAGGTGGGCACGGGACTGGCCGAGGAGCCGCAGCGTTTCCGGATCCGGATTCTCGACGACGCGCTGGAGGGGTCCCGGCTCCATGACCTCACCACCGGCGTCGCCGAGCTCGACAGGTTGGCGCTGGCCCCGGCCGCGGTGCTGATCGTCGAGAACCTCACCACCTTGGCGGGGCTGCCGCCGCTGCCCGGGGTGGTGGCGGTGCATGGCCGTGGGCACGCCGTCGTCCAGCTCGATCAGGTGGGCTGGATCGCGGATTCACCCGTGCTCTACTGGGGGGATCTCGACACTCACGGGTTCAACATCTTGTCGCGGGCCCGCGGCCGGCTGCCGGGAGCGCGTTCGGTCCTCATGGATGCCGAGACCCTCCACCGGTTCCGTAGCCTCGCAGTTCCCGAACCCACCCAGGCACACGGCGTCGCCGGGCTCACCGAGACCGAGGAGGCCACCTACCGGGAGCTGGAGAGCGGTCACCTGCGCCTGGAGCAGGAGCGGATCCCGATGGGCCACGCCGTCGGCCGCCTGCAGTCAGCGCTGGCCGGCATTTTTACGCTCCCGAACCCCCGATCCGGTACCGGAAGCGTCTGAACCGGGCCTCGGGGCCGTGAAAATGCCGCCCGCATCCCAGCCTTCCCCCGATCACCCGGCTTGAACGGCCCGCTTCCGCAGCCGGGGCAGCAGCGTCTCGCCGGGCAGATAGGCGCCCACCTTGCGGGCCCGCACCCGCTTCCGCCAGGTCATCGCCAGGCTGGTGAGCGGGGCGACGGCCACGAAGGCCCACCATGCGGCGGTGAGGCCGCCGCCGTGCTCCACGATGAACCAGACCATCGCCACCGCCGACCAGTTGCCGATGGCCTCGATGACCAGCGGACTGATGGTGTCTCGCATGCCGCGCAGCATGCCCGAGTTCTGGATGGTCCAGGCCCAGAAGGGCTGGGTGAGCATCATCACCGGCAGGGCCGCGGCCCCCAGCGCGATGATCTGCGGGTCGTCGGTGAACAGGCCCATGATCGGGCGGGCACCCAGCCACACCACCAGGGCGAGGACCACGGCGATGCCCATCCCCCAGCGCTCGGTGCGCCCCGCCACCTGGCGCGCCAGCAGCGGGTGCCTGGCCCCCAGAGCCTGACCGACCAGGGAGGTGGTGGCGATCATGAGGGCCAGTCCGGGCAGGAAGACGACGTTCTGGACGCTGGAGGTCACCCGCTGGGCGGCCATCGTCTCGGTTCCGAGGCGGGCGACGATCATCGTGAAGGCCAGCCACGCACCGCTCATCACGAGCTGCTCGGCGGCCGCCGGAAGGCCCAGCTTGAGGATGGCGCGAGCTGCGTCCCAGCGCGGCTTCCAGTAGACGAGGATGGTGCCGACAGGGCGGGCCAGGCTCACCCCGGCGCGGCCCTTGGCCATCAGCCAGACCATCGCGACCAGGGCCAGGGTGCGGGCGATGAATCCCGCGATGGCGGCCCCGGCGACCCCCAGCTGAGGCAGCCCGAAGTGTCCGTGGATCAGCGCGTAGGCCAGTCCGATGTTGATGACGTTGGCGCCCATCGTCACGTACATCGGCGTCCTGGCGTCACCGGCGCCGCGCAGCACGCCGCCGCTGATCATGAGCATGGCGAGCACCGGGATCGACGCCATGGCGATGACCAGGTAGGAGCGGGCCACCTCGGCGGCCGCGGGCGCCAGGCCGAAGATCGAGACGATGCCGTCGGTGCCGAGCACCCCGCCAAGGGCTATCGGCACCGATAGCATGAGGCTCCACATGAGGGCCTGGCGGGCCAGCCTGGTGCTCTCGGCCGGCTCATCGGCGCCGACGGCGTGGGCCACCAGGATCGACGCCCCGGTCGACAGCGCGGTGAGTGCCGAGATGACGATCTGCATCACCTGGAGTGCCGCGCCGGCACCGGCCAGGGCGGCGGCTCCCAGTGCGGAGACCAGCACGGTGTTGACGATGTCGAGGGCGTTCTCCAGGGCGTTCTCGCCCAGTGCGGGCACAGCCAGCCGGGTGATCCTGCGCCGCAGGACGCCGGGGTTCTCGAGTGCCTGGGTTCCGACCCGCTCGGGGTCGGGCGCCGACGTGTCGTCGACGCCCGCGGGCAGGACGGGCAGCGTGCTCTCCTGCTTCTCCGCGTACTTCTGATCCGGTTCGGTGTCGGTCCGGGGGGTCGGGTTCTGGGTCATGGTCACAGGCGTGTTCCGGTTGAGATCGTGCATTGCGGGGCCCCTGGCCGGGGCAGGGCGTGGCCCGGGTCGCCGCGTGGAGATCCGGCGACAGGGGTGTGGTCGTGCGGCTCGCAGAAGTGCGAGAGGTTCAGGAATGCGGGCGGCCTCATCGGCCGCGGGCGCGAGGACCTACTCTATCAGCCTTGGTCGAATCAGGGTCCAGGGGTCAGGGCCGTCCGCCTGGCACGAATACAGGCTCCGGTGGTCGGACGTCGGGCACCGGGAACCGACGCCGCAGCGCTCCGCTACTCGTCGACCACCTCGCACGCCCGCACCACCCGCGGCGCCTTGCAGACGTCGTCGCTGACCGGCCGCAGCTCGGCGACCAGCACCCCGCAGGACACCACGCGGGCACAGCTGCGCACCACCTCGCGGGCCTGGAAGGGGGTGGGCGAGAAATGCAGGCCGTGGCCGGCGACGTCGTCATCCACCCAGTCGGGGGCCTGCGGCAAGGTTCCGGGACGGTAGAAGACGCCGGCCCGGGCGGCCCGGGCGGTGGTCCAGAAGGCGTCGACCGCCTTGAAGACGGTGGCGACGCCCCCGGTGATCCCCACATGGAACATCCGGCACCAGGTGTACGGGTCGGCCAGGGTGGAGACGTCGCCGGACGCCGAGCAGACCTTCCCCTCCTCGGCCTCCCATACGGCGTCGAGGCTGGTGACCCTGACTCCCCCGTCGGGGGCCATCCCGCGAACCAGGCACATGGCGTCATCGCGCAGGCCCACCTGCGCCAGACCGCCGGCCCGCACCCGGGAGTCGTGGGCGGCGTCCACGATCACCTCGCCGGAGACGGTGGCGGTGGCCGCCCCGGTCAGCTCCACATGGACGCGGTCCCAGGCGGTCACCGAGGCCGAACCGTCGGCGATCACATGGGCGTCCCCCGAGGCATTGACCACCCCGGACCCGAACACCGTGACCCGGTCCGCGGCGCTGACCACGGCGTCGGGTCCACAGGTGACGGTCGCCTCGTCGTGGGCGATAGCGGTGCCGTCGGCCAGCACGATCCGCGAGCGGCCGTGGACGTGAATCATCGCTCCACCGTCGAACAGGGAGACGCCGCGCCGGGGCAGCCAGAGATCCACATCGGCCGGGGAGTCGACGTGGATCACCGAGCCGCCCGCGGCGACGGCGTGCTCCAGCCCCTGCTGGGTGGAGACGGCGTCCATGATCAGCGCACCAGATCGCGGCGGGCCAGTCCGATGAGCCGGTCCAGCACGGCGCCGCCCGAGGCATTGGAGCCGTTGTGCTCGTACTCGCTGGTGACCCAGGGGTGCATGTCGGGCAGCAGGGCGGCGGTCTCCATGGAGAGCTGCAGCGGCACATAGGCGTCGTGGTAGTAGACGGCGGCCGCGCACGGCACCTGCGCGGCCCGCAGCGCGTCGACGTCGTAGAGCCTGGGCCAGGGGTGGTAGGCGAGCAGGTGCGCGACCTCCTTCCACGGCTGCAGGGCCGAGTCGGTGTCGAACCATTCGGGGAACAGGTGCTCGCCGGTCAGCAGGGTGGGGTCGTCGCGGAAGGCGTCGGGCAGGGCGCGGGCCGCCGCCCAGCCCGTGGTGGCACCGTCGGCGTAGCAGGACTCGTGGATGACGGCGTAGAGCGGATTGCGTCCGCCGAAGGGCAGCATCCCGGCCAGGTCGTGGCGGAAGGCCCGGGAGCTTGGTTCCAGCTCCAGCAGATAGTGCAGCTTCTCGGCGCCGCCCGAGGCTCCCAGGCAGTTGCCGAGGGAGCGGACCCGTGAGGGCGTGACGACGTCTCCCCAAGGGGTGCGGACGCCGTTGTCGGCGGCCAGATCGACCAGTGCGCGCACCTTGTCGCGGTCCTCGGGGAAGCGTCGGTAGTACTCCTCGGACTTGCGCGCCATGCCCTCGAAGGTGACGGCGTAGACCGAATCGGGATGGTGCCCGACGGCCGACAGCCCTCCGGTGAAGTATCCGGCGGTCAGGGACCCGGGGTGCGCCGAGAGGTAGCGCAGCAGGGTGAACCCGCCGAAGGACTGACCCAGGGCCGCCCAGCGTTCGACGCCGAGATGGCGGCGGATGTCCTCGCAGTCCTCGACGATCTGGTCGGCGCGCATATGGGTGAGGTACTCGGCCTGGTCCTCGGCGCCGCCGACCGGTTCGGAGACCGGGGAGGAGAGCCCGGTGCCGCGCTGATCGAGGAGGACGACGCGGTAGTCCTGAAGGGCTCGGGCCAGCCAGCCGGGGAACTGCGGATCGGTGAGGGTGGGCCGGGGCGACTCGCATCCGGGGCCGCCCTGGAGGAAGACCAGGTAGGGCTTGTCGAGGCCCTCGGGGGTGGCGACGATGCGGGCGTAGACCTGAATGGTCCGCGGGTCATCGGGGTTGGAATGGTCCAGGGGGAGGTCCAGCCGGACGTCGTCTGTGATGAGACCCGGGATGAATCGTCGCCACGCGTCGTCGAGGGCCGGGGTGGCCGTAGCGACGGCACGGGTGCTGGGACGAGGGGTGGCGCGAGAGGTCATGCCCCCAGGCTAATTGCCCCGGACGGAATCGCGGGGTGTCACGGCAGTCTCCCGCGCTGAAAGTCCCACTCGACGCCGGGTTCTCGAATCCGAGCCAGAAATCCCTTGGGTTGCGCCCCATAACGCGCGAACATCGAAGAACCACGGATCGAAGGAGGTCAGACATGGCTGATACCGACCAGACCAATCCCAGTGATGAGACCGAGATCGACGACGCCGACCAGCGCTTCGCCGAACACCTTCTCAACCATGAGACCGGCACCCGGGCGACCAGCGAGGAATCCCGCGCCGAGACTGTGGAGAATGACGCCGACGAACTGGCCGATACCGCGCGCGGGCTGGTCTCCGACGCTCTGGACCGGTTCGGTCCCGATGACGAGCGGCGCGCCGAGATCGATGAGGAGGGCCGGGCGCCGGACAGCCCGTGATCCCTCGGCTGACATCCGCGCGAGCACCGCAGACCACGACACGAAAGGAGAACGACATGAGTGACGATCAGATTTCCGAGACCTCGCGATTGACTCCGCAGGAGGAGACCGACGGAGCCGCCAGCACCGATGAGGGCATTCCTCCCGCCGAGGACTCAGGGCACATCCCTCAGGGACCGCCCAAGGCCTACGGCCCGCACGGCCAGGGCCGTTCCCCTCTGAAGGAGAACAAGGCCGCCGAGAACAAGAAGGATTGATCGGCCGCGGTGGGAGGCCTCACACCCACCCACTCACGGGAAGGGCGTCATCCCACCCCCACGGGTGGGGATGGAATCCTCCCTGCATGCCAGAGTGGAATGCGCACAGGGAAACTCGATGAACAGGAGAGGAAATGGGAATCATCGGCTGGATCGTCCTCGGCCTGATCGCCGGAGGCATCGCGAAGCTCATTCTCAAGGACCGGGCACCCGGCGGCTGGCTGGGCTCCCTCATCGTGGGAGTCATCGGCGCAGCGCTCGGCGGCTGGCTCGGCAGCGCCATCTTCGGCGTCGGACTCGAGGACTTCTGGAGTCTCCAGACCTGGCTCCTCGCCATCGTCGGATCGCTGATCGTGCTGTTCCTCTACGGAATGGTCGCCGGCAGGCGACACCGCGTGTAGAACGGGCGCTCCCACATCGATGAGCGATGCCCTCGACGCACCGGTCAGGGTGCTTCTGCTCGCGGTCCCCGGCCCGCCCACCGGCTGGTCGGCACCGTGCGGCAGCAGGTACCTGGCCGGTGCTTCGCGTGCGAGCCGGCGCACCATCCCGACCCGGACTCCTGATCCGTGGTTGAATTGCAGTCGGAAATCCCCGTACAACAACTCGGAAAGTGAGACCATCTTGCCTGAACAGGAGAATGGCAGCAGGTCGGCGAAGATTCTCTATCGACCTGTTGGAATGGTGAGCAGCATCATCAGCGGCGTGGTGGCTGGAGCCATCTTCAAACAGATCTGGAAGAAGGCCTCCCGATCAGGTTCGAAGGATGCTCCCAAGGCGCTGGAGTCGGAGTTCGGACTGGGGGAGGTCCTGGCGGCTGCCGCGATACAGGGCGCGGTCTTCGCGGGCGTCAAGGCACTCGTCGATCGGGGCGGGGCCAGACTGTTCCAGCGGGCGACCGGGGAGTGGCCCGGCAACTGAGCCCGGCACAGTGATCGGTTGAGGTTATGGTCCCGGCCTCCAGTTGCGCGGCGGCCGGATGTTTCAGGAACGAAAGGACACATGAGCCCTGATGAGTACCGACTCACCGCGGCGCGGCCGCGCCGCGAAGGAGGAGAAGGAAGAGTCACCGGGCTCTGAGGACGTCGGGAAACCCGAGTCGCTCGCCCAGATCGACCGGCCTTCCTGGAGATTCGTGGCGCAGGCCGCGGTCCGGGAGTTCTCGGTCGACGGGTGCAACGATCTTGCCGCCGGTCTGACCTATCGGACGGTCATGTCGATGTTCCCGGGCATGATCGCCCTGGTGTCGATCCTCGGCCTGTTCGGTCAGGGAGGCCGGACGCTGACATCCTTCCTGAACCAACTCGAGGGTGCCGTGCCCTCCGCCGCGTGGCAATCCGCGAAGCCGGTGCTGGACGCCGTCCTGACGACCCCCGCACCCGGAATCGGACTGGTCATCGGCCTGCTGACCGCCCTGTGGTCGGCCTCCAGTTACGTCAAGGCGTTCAGCCGTTCCATGAACCGGATCTACGACATTCCCGAGGGCCGGGGCGTCATCAAGTTCAACGCCCAGATGTACGGGCTGACGGCTCTCATCCTCGCTCTGGGAGCGGCGGCGCTGGTGATCTTCGTGGTCTCGGGGCCCGTGGCCGAGGCGATCGGCAGGCTGCTGGGAGTCGGCCCCGCCGCGCTGACCGCCTGGGGCGTGCTCAAGTGGTTCGCGCTGGCCTTCATCGTCGTGATCCTGACTGCGCTGCTCTACTACGCCACCCCGAACGTCAGACAGCCGAGATTCCGCTGGGTCAGCGTCGGGGCGTTGGTCGCGATCACCGTCACTGTCGTGGCCTCCGCGGCCTTCTTCTTCTACGTGTCGAACTTCGGAAAATACAATGCCACCTACGGCGCTCTGGCCGGAGTCATCATTCTTCTTCTGTGGCTCTACATCGTCAACGCCGTCCTGCTGATCGGCGCCGAGATCGATTCCGAACTCGAACGAGCCCGCGAACTCCAGGCGGGCATCGCCGCCGAAGCCGTCCTTCAGCTTCCCGCCCGGGACACCCGCGCCAGCGACAAGCGAGCCCGTAAGCGCGACGAGCAGATCGAACGAGCACGGTCCCTGCGCAGTTCATTCAACGATGCGGACGAGCAGGAGGACGCCGAGGAGGGCTCAGCGGAACAGCACCGACGGTGACTGACTCCCGAGCACACGGAGATCCTGTCGCCGTTCGGCCTGCCCTTCCAGACTGGTGTCACGGATGTTCGATCGCCGCTCCGGCAGCGACCTTGAAACGCAGGATCGCCGCGATATCACCGTTCAGATCGGCGTCGAGAAGGGCCACCGAGGCATCCACCTCGGCCGCGGCACGCAACAGCTCACTCTCATCCTCGCCCGGCCGGTCGGGTCGCAGCAGGAGGGTGTCGACGGCCCCCAGCTGGACGGCGTCGCGGATCTGATGACCCCCTTCGGCGGTCCGGCCGGCGGCCCTGGCCTCCTCGAAGCGATTCGTCAGTTCCAGGTCGCGCTGCTCCACCAGCCGCTCGGCCACGTCCTCGACGGCATCGGAGAGGGCCTGTTCGGTTACGGCGTCGGCGCCGCCTCCGGGAATGCCGCCACCGGTCTCGACCTCCTCGGCGATCTCCTGCAGGGCGGGCGGAAGCTCCTCGCGCAGCCGGCTGCGCCCCTGCACCTCGCCGCCGATGACCAGCACGTCGGGATGCCAGTCCTCGGCGGTAGTGACCAGCCGGGCGACGACGTCGCGGATGTTCTGCGTCGCCGCCTCGTCTGCGGTGCGCTGGATGCGCTTGTGCTCCAGCCAGTTGCCGCGCGGCTTGTGCACCGATTCGGTCGCGGAGCCGGTGACGTTCTGCGTGCCGACGGCCTCCAGTACCTGGGCGGGTGTGAGCACCTCCCGCTGGAGGGTGGCGCCCTCCTTGGAGGCGACGACCACCAGGGCGCGGACCGAACGGGCCAGTTCGCGCAGGTAGCCGCCCAGATCGGCGTCGGGTCCCAGCGAGGCGCGGTCCCCCGCGTCGCCGGTGGCGTCCCAGCGCTCATTCAGCAGGACGCCGTCGCGGTTGGCCGCCAGGACCCGCCCCTCGGCCTGGACCGCGGTGATGTCGTCGACCAGAATCGCGTCCTCCAGGGCAGCCAGGGTGGCACCGTCGGCGCCCGCCTGTGACAGCTGGGAACTCAGGGACTTCCAGCGCAACCGCACCTGCTCCTCGGCGTCGGCGCCGGCCTCTCCGGCCTGCAGGTACACGGTGGCCAGCGGGCCCTCGGCGTCGAGCACCGGGCGCAGCGCGCTGAGCGGGATTCCGTTTGTTCTTCTGTCGGTCATGATTCCTCCGTTCCGGGCGGCGCCGCCGCCCGTCGAGTTCTCTGCGGTTCCTGTTGCGTCAGTAGTCTTCTCCCCACCGATCCGGCATATAAGGGCCCCTCATGTGCGCCCACGCTATGCAGAGCTGCGGGTGAGACAACCCCGAGCGGAAAACGTGTCAACGGCTGCCGGTTCTGCCGGCTAAGGGATGTGCGGGTGGAACTGCCGCCAGGTGATGTAACCGCCGCCCGCCACACACAGCGCCAGGGGCAGCAGGCCGGCCCGGCCGAGGAACATGACGGCGCTGATCCCCAGGGCCACCAGGACCAGCATTGCTCCGATGCCGACGCCATATCTGATCCCGCGCTGTGGTTTCTCGATCCGTGAGAGGTTGCTCCGGGACCCGTCAGACCAGTTCTCCTGCGCGTCGTCCGGCGATTTCGAATTCGCTTCGCTGAACCGGGCACCGTCCTGTTCGTCGGGGCCGTCACCGTGCCTCATCGTTCCTCCTCTAAGCAGTATCTTCGGCCACCATGCGGAGAGTCTGAGGACTTTTCAAGACGTATCTCATGCACGTCCAACCATGTCTATTGATATGATGTGCATCAGAGGTTCCTGGTTGCCGCTCTGACGCCGTTACGTCGGCATGCGTGAGTTCTCCATCTCCAGATATCTCGTCACATACTATGGACGCCCCGTCGCGAACAATCCATCACCAGAGGCGTGTCAGGAATTCGGCTCGATTGTTCGATCGCATCGTCAGTCGTCGCGGTGCGCAAGCACCTCCTGAGCCTTGGTCTTCGCGGCCTCCTTGAGCACCTCCAGGGGCAGCTGATCGGCGACGGGGGTGCTCCTTGCGGTGGAGGGTGACGGGCCTCGGCGGGCTCAGCTGGACGGATCGGAGATCTCCACCTTCAACCAGCCGTCCTCGCGCAGGTCGAAGGTCCGGTAGGCGTCGATCGCCGAGTGCAGGGGCTCGCGCTGGGTGATGAAGCGCGTCGGGTCGAACTGGCCGGCGGCGACCATGTCGATCAGCTGCGGTGTCACCCTGTGGTGGTCGCAGTTGCCCATCCGGATGGTGAGGTTCTTGTTCATCGCCTGCCCGATCGGGTAGACGAACTCGCGCGGCGAGTAGACGCCCATGATGGAGAGGCGGCCGTACTTGGCCACCGCGTCGACCGACCACCGGGCGGCCAACGACGGGGCGTCTCCGGGCTTCCACTGGTGATCGGGCCCGAACCCGTCGGGCGGGGAGTCGGGTGCGATCCGGCGGGCCTCGGCGTCGAATGCCGCGGCGTCGGCGCCGGTGATCGCGGCGGGGCCCGTCCTGGGGCGTTCGGAGTCCTGTCCGACGCAGTCGATGACGGCGTCGGCGCCGATCCCGTTGGTGAGGTCCATGATCGCCTCGACAGGATCCTCGGTGTCGAAGTTCACGGTTTCGGCATCCTGGCCGCGCGCCGTCTCGAGGCGGGACCGGTGGTGGTCGACGACGATGACCCGCCCGGCGCCCATCTTGTACGCCGAGGCCGCGGCGAACTGGCCGACGCCGCCGGCACCCAGGACCGCGACGATGTCGCCGGGTCGCACGCCCGCGCGCTCGGCGCCGAACCACCCGGTGGGCCACATGTCGGTGAGCAGGATGGCCTGATCGTCCGAGACGTTGTCGGGCAGCAGGTGCATGGAGTTCTCCGACCACGGCACCCGGACGTACTCGGCCTGGAGCCCGTCGATCGGCCCGGTGCTGACCGGCCCGCCGAAGAAGGCGGTGCCGGCATCCGGACCGTTGGTGTTGGCGACGTCGCACTGGGCGGTGCGGCCCTGGCGGCAGTACCGGCAGGCCCCGCACGAGACGCTGGAATTCACCAGGACGCGGTCTCCCGGTCGAAAGCCGCGGACCTGGTCGCCGACCGCGGCGACCACGCCGACGCCCTCATGGCCGAGGATCTCGCCCTCCCTCATGGGGGCCACGGTGCCGCGGACGAAATGGAGATCCGTGCCGCATATCGCGGACCTGGTGATCTGCACGATCGCATCGTGGGAATCCTGGACGGTCGGTTCCGGAACGTCATCGAGGCGAATATCGCCGATACCGTGCCAGACAATCGCCTTCATGATCTCCTCCTCGTCGATCGGCCATTTGCGCCCACGCTATGCAGCACTGTCGCCGAGACAACATCGCGGCCGGGAAAATCTGCGTCCGGTCTGGATCAGGAGCCCGGTCGGCCGCGTGCCAGGACCATTCAGCCGCGCGCCAGGACGACGCCGCTGCGTGGCATGGTCGGGAACCGGTTCAGGGGCACGGTGAGATCCTGCGCCGGGACCGTGAGGCCGGAGGTCGACAGCAGCACCACGGCGCGGCGCAGCAGCTCGACGGTGCTCCACTCGCCGGGGCACCGATGGGTCCCGGCGTGGTCGCCGGCGCCCTGGGCGATCATCGAGTACGGGTCGTCGTCCCAGCTCCAGCCGCGGAACCGCTCGGGCTCGAAGGCCTCCGGGTCGTCCCACAGCCGCCGGTCGTGACAGGTGCCGTACAGATCGAGGATGACCCATTCGTTCCGGTCGAACCGATGGCCGTCCCATGTGAAGGAGTCGACGGTGCGCCCCGGCACCACGGGGAAGAACGGGTAGTAGCGGCGGACCTCCTGGACGAAGGGCTCCAGATCCTCGACGTCGCCGGCGGCGAAGCGCTCGCGCCATTTCGGGTTCTCATGCAGCGCCACCGCCGCGAAGGTGATGAACCGGGCGATCGCCAGCATCGGACGCAGCACGTTGATGAGTTCGACCGCGGCGAGCTCGGAGGGCAGTTCCTCGCCGTTCTCGTCGGCGTGCTCGGCCAGGACGCGCAGCGCGGTGCCCGGTTCCGGGGCGAGTTCTCCTCGTCTCACCTGCTCCACCAGCTCCGCGGCCCAGCGCTCGGTGCCGCGTCGGCGCCACTGCGCGTACCAGTTGCCGGGCCCCTGGCTACCGGACCACCCCACCATCAGGCTCAGTTCCCTGGTGAGGCGTTCAACGTCGACCCGGTCGGTCGGTATCCCCGACCAGCGGCATGCCGTGCGTGTGAGGATCTCCTCGGCGAGGTCGTTGAGCACGAACCGGTCGTCGTCATGCCGTTGCAGCGCGGCGCGCCACTCCTGCTCGAACAGGTCGCCGAGGCCAGGCATGGCGTCGGGACCCATCACCGCCAGGAAGGCGTGCTTGCGGTGACGGTGGGCTGCGCCGTCCAGCCCTTGGACCGAGCCCTTGTCCTGGAGGAGGTGCTGGACCGTCGGGGGCACGGCTCCCCGGCGGGTGAAGTGGCCGCTGGAGTAGAACAGCTCGGCGGCCGGCGCCCCGCGCATGAAGGTCACTCGTTGCAGCGCGATCCTGCTGGTGAACAGGTCTGTGCCGAGCGCGTCGCAGCGCGCCGAGACGAAGGGGTAGCCCTCGCGCAGAAGGGCGACGGTGCTGTCGAACGGTACGGATGTCATTGCTGCTCCTGTCGTGCTGTGGCCGTGTGATCACTCACCATGCGGTTCACGGCGTTCGGGGACCGCAGATCCTGAAGAAATCGCTCCGCGACCCGTCGGACCGGTTCTCCTGGTACAGGAAGGCGAGTTCGCGCTGGTCGAAGATGGCCAACCACTCGCGCCAGTCGACGTGACGCAGATTCGGGCTGGCAGCGTCGAAGTCCAGACGCAGCACACCCGGCTCGTCGCCGTACTCGGTGCCGATCACGGTCGCCGGCGCGGCGTTGCGACGGGTGGCCCAGTGCCGGATCACCTCATGGCTGGTGGTCACGAGGCTTCGCCCGTCGCACTCCGGCTCATCGCCGAGAGAACAGATCCGCTGCGCGTAGTACAACGACTTGGAACCCGTTTCACCAGGGCGTGGAGCGCCTTGGCTCGCGGCTTCATCGCTCCGGTTCATGATTCTTTCCTCCCCGTTCCCGTGTCCGCAATCATGAGGATCCCTACGAGGTGTTTCAAGCACAGTTCCCTGCACATTCAACCAACCATCGATCGCACGCGCATGAAATCGATTCCGGGAATCTGAATGCCACGATGCGCCGGCCCGACCGGAAAAACCACATCCGCAGGGGTGGGAAGCGCCTCTCAGCCGGCCGGATCCAGGATCACCTTGACGCAGCCGTCGTCCTTGTGCTGGAACATCCGGTAGGCCTCCGGTGCCTGTTCCAGCGGCAGCCGGTGGGTCACCAGATCCTCCAGGCCGATCGGATCGTCGGGGTCCTCGACCAAGGGCATCAGATCGTCGGTCCAGCGACGCACATTGCACTGGCCCATCCGCACGGTGAGCTGCTTGTCGAACATCTCCATCAGCGGTGTCGGGCTGGCCATGCCCGCGTAGACCCCCGACAGCGACACCGTGCCGCCGCGGCTCACCAGGTCCACGGCGGCGCGCAGGGCCGCCACCCGGTCGATCCCGACCGTGGTCATCGCCTTCTCCTGGGCCTCGCCCGGCAGGACTCCGATCGCACGCTGCAGCGCCGTCGCGCCCGGGCTGCCGTGCGCCTCCATGCCGACCGCGTCGATGACGGCGTCGGGCCCCCGCCCATCGGTGTCGAAGCGCATCGGGCCGCGGGCGTCCTCGGCGTCGGGGAAGGTGGTGACGCCGTGCCGGCCGGCCATGGCGCGCCGCTCGGCCACCGGGTCGACACCGTAGACCCTGGCCCCCAGGTGCGCCGCCAGTCGGGCCGCGAGCTGGCCCACCGGCCCCAGCCCCAGCACCGCGACCGAGCTCCCGGGGGTGACGCCGGCGTACTGCACGCCCTGCCAGGCCGTCGGGAGGATGTCAGACAGGAACAGATAGCGCTCGTCGGGCAGGTCCGTGCCCACCCTCATCAACCCGTAGTCGGCATGGGGCACCCGCACGTACTGCGCCTGGGCGCCGGCCAGCGAGCCGTACAGCTTCGAGTAGCCCAGCAGCGCCGCGCCGGTCCCGAAGGCCGACACCTGGGTGGTCTCGCACTGCGACTGCAGGCCGGCGCGGCACATCCGGCAGTGCCCGCACGAGACGTTGAACGGCACCACGACCCGGTCCCCGGCTCTCACCGAGGTCACCTCCGCGCCGGTCTGCTCGACCACCCCCATCCCCTCATGGCCGAGGATGTCGCCGGGCAGCATGAACGGCGTCAGAAGCTCGTACAGGTGCAGATCGGATCCGCAGATCGCGGTGGACGTCACCCTCACCACCGCATCACCGGCCTCGACGATCCCCGGATCGTCCACGGTCTCGGTGCGGACATCCCTCTTCCCCTGCCAGGTCACTGCTCGCATCCCACGCCTCCTCATCCCTTGTGACGAACGCCTCTCCCGGTGTTGTGAGTGGACGCTACTGCCGCCCGGCGCGCGGTCAAGGGACCGGCCGAGTTATCGGATGGCCGATATCAGGTTGAAACTGTTCACCGGCTCCGCGAACCGCTGCCCGTCCAGGTACAGCAGCGGCCTCTCGCCGGCCTCCGAGCCCTCCAGATCGAGGTTGTCGTTGTCGATGCGCTCACGATCGGTCTGTCGCGACCTGCGCCGCTCGAAGGCGTCGACGTCCAGCCCGATCCGCTCGGCGGCTCCGCGCGTGCTGTCGGTGTCGATCTGCCCGTCCATCCGCACCAGCTCGTCGTGCATCGCCCAGAACTGCCCCTGGGCCGACGCCGCCTCCAGGGCGAAGGCGGCCGTGCGAGTGTCGTCGGTGAGGGTGTGGTGGCGCCACACGATCCGCAGCCGTTCGGCGCCGAGATCATCGAAGGCCTCCCGCAGCGCGCGGGCGGTGTGACGCCGGTAGGCCGGGTTCATTCCCGCGTAGACGACCAGCGTGGCCGGGGCCTCCCGCTCCCCCCGGATGTGGTCGTTGTCCGGATCGATTTCCCTGTCCAGGAAGGTCCCTGCGGGCGGATCCAGCGGTCGCAGCCTCTCCCCGACACGGAACACCACCCAGGCCAGCAGCAGCGCCAGCAGCGAGGCGGCGAGCACGCCGACCCGGGCCTCGTCGGCGGACTCGGGGTCATCGACAGCCAGGCCGGTGACCAGCAGCGAGATGGTGAAGCCCATACCTGACAGCGCCCCGGCGCCGGCGATGCGCGGCATGTCGAGGCCCGGCAGCCGGGAGGACGGCATGAGCTTGATGACGAGGGTGGCGGCCAGCGTGATGCCGACCGCCTTGCCGGCCACCAGGCCGCAGACGATGCCCCAGGTCAGCCTCGATCCGGCGGCGGCGCCGAGGGTCTCCCCGGTGAGCAGCACCCCCGCGTTGGAGACGGCGAAGGCCGGCACCACCAGATAGTTGACGTATGGGGTCAGGGCCGAGGACAGCCGCTGGTTCAACGGCACCGAGTACGAGACGGCGTCATGCACCCGGCGGGCCATGTCGGGCCGGGGCGCCTGGTGGAAAAGGTTGAACACCCGCTCCGCCGGGCGCAGGTCGCGGCCGCGCAACGGATAGACCGGCATCAACAGGGCGATGAGCACCCCGGCGAGGGTCGCGTGGACACCCGAGGCCTGGAAGCAGGCCCATGTGTAGATGCCGAGAACCGCGTAGGGCAGCGGGCGCCACACGTGGAGCCGTTCCAGGCCCCACACCCCCAGCAGGCCCAGCGCGGCGAGACCGAGCGCCACGGGCGACAGCTGATCGGTGTAGACGAAGGCGATCACCGCCAGCGCGGCGATATCGTCGACCACGGCCAGCGCCAGCAGGAACACCCGTAGCCGGGGAGCGTTGCGAGGAGCGACCACGGCCAGCATGCCCACCGCGAACGCGGTGTCGGTGGAGATGACGGTCCCCCAGGCGTCGCCGTACTCGCCGCCGGCGACGGCGAGGAAGACCAGCGCGGGCAGCACCAGGCCGCCCAGCGCCGCCACCACCGGCAGCACCGCACGACGGCCCGAGCGTAGTTCTCCCACAGTCAGCTCGCGGCGGACGTCCAGGCCGACCATGAAGAAGAAGACCGACATGACACCCTCGTCGATCCATTCGCGCAGCGTCAGCTGGAACTCCACCGGCCCCAGTCGCAAGCCGAACTCGCTGGACCAGACCGCCTCATAGCTGGCACCGACATTGGCCCAGACCAGCGCGACGACCGTGGCCAGCCCCAGCGCGAGCGCGGCGAGAGTATCGCTGCTCAGCCACCGTTGGGCCATGAGCCCGCGGCGGAAGCCTCGCAGCTCCCGCTCCTCGATCTTCTCGGTGACCGGATTGTCACCGGGCATGCCGCCTCCTGTGGTATCGGTGGTCCTGTCGTGTCCGGGACAGCACGCTGCTCAGTGCATCGGGGCGATGCAGCTCTTGATGGTTCCCACCCTGGTGGACTCCAGTCCGGGCAGCTCGGACCCCGCCAGATCGATCTTGACCTGGGATATCGCCGGTATCCACACCGTCCGGTCGCCGTGGGCCAGCCACGCCCCCGAATCCCGCGAGAAGCTCCTGGCGATCCCCTCGGCGATCTCCTGGATCTCCCTCTTGCTCCCCTCGATCATGAATCTTCCACTTCCCGTCGTGATAGTGATTCTGTGCATCATCGCTCCTTCGCCCACTCGATCTGTTTCATCTCTGAATCAATACTCATCCCACCGTTTCCCAACCTGTCGACGAAATCAGTGACAAGCGTGAAAGCAACCTTCGTGACCATCCCTATTGTCGCGACCGCCTCGGCGACATCCCTCACCTCGTCCGAATCGGCGCTCCTGGCCGCACGCTCGACGACGGCGAGCGCCTCGGCGAGTTCGCCCTTCAGCTCCGCAACTGGATCGATGTTCATCCTCCGCCTCTCGTCCCGATTTCTTATTCAACTTCTCCGGCCGCACCGCCTGCAGCACGGCCACCGCGCTGCGACGCGGAGACTCGGGCCCCGCCGGGTCGCTCACACAGTCCCCACGCGGTACCGTTGTAAAGAGCCCCACTGGACTGCGACCCCATCAAAGGAAAACCCTGAAATGATCATCGAACCGACCATCACTGTGAGTGTGGTCAACGATTACCCGGTCGTCGTCCATGGAATATCTGACATGCTCAGCTCCGATCCTCGTTTCGAGGTGGTCGAGGTCGCCACCTCCACCGTGCCGGAACGGCCGGTCGACGTGATTCTTTTCGATGCGTTCGCCAAGCTCAGGCCGGAGATCGCCCTGTCGGATCTTCTGAGGGATCCGCGGTATATCCGCGTCCTCATCTACAGCGACAATCTCGATCCCCAACGAGCCCACTCCTTCATGGACATGGGGGTCGCCGGCTACGTCTCCAAGGCTCTCGGCACCCGCGAGCTGTGCGACGCGATCGTCCGCGCCCACAACGGCGAACCGGTGATGCGGATGGTCGAGACGTCGAAGGACGCCGTCGCCGGCGACTGGCCCGGTCGCGACGCGGGTCTGTCGGCGCGGGAGGCGGAGATGATCGCCCTGATCGCACAGGGCATCACCAACCAGAACATCGCCGCCAGCTGCTACCTCAGCATCAACTCGGTGAAGTCCTACATCCGATCCGCCTACCGCAAGATCGGGGTCACCCGTCGCAGCCAGGCGGTGCTGTGGGGCGTCGCCCACGGAATGCTGCCCGGGGTCGCCACGCAGGAGTTTCCCGATTCGCAGCAACCGGAGATGCTCGGCTGACCGAACCATCGGTCATGCCCGCTCGGGAGTGAAGCGCTGCCAGACCCGGTGGGCGCCGAGCAGTTCGGTGAGTTCGTCGAGCACCGGGCCCGGACGATCGTCCTCGACGACCCCGGGGCTGGCCTGCACGCCCGCCTCGGCGATCACCTGGCGCCCGCGTCCCCAGGCTCCGATCGCCTTGGCATGACGCCAGCACTCCTGGATCATCAGGGCCAGGCGCGGGTCTATGCCCGCCGCGGCCGGAGCGCCGGCCTTCTGATCCAGGCTCGGCGTCGCGTCCTCGGTCGGCACCGGATTGCCGCCCACCATGATGGCGTCGAACTCCACCGATCGCGCCGTGGCGAAGGTCTCGTCGACCGGGAGTCCTGCCGCCGTTCCGCCGCGGGGAGCGACGAGCACCGGCGTCATCGACGCGTCCGCGACCGCCTCCAGCAGATCGGCGAGGCCGTCATCGGCATCGTCGGGATCGACGATGACGCCGATTCTCCGTCCGTCCACCGGCCAGGAGCGGCCCAGCTGGGACAGCGCCGGGCTCGGATCGAGGCGGTCGTCGAGGGGCTCGGCGGGTTCGGGCGCCTCCATTCCCAGGGCGTCGGCCACCCTCTGGCACAGCGTCGGGTCGATCCGGGCCAGGCAGGTGAGCTGGCGTCGCCTGACGGCCGATTCGCGGCACTTGCCGAGTTCGAAGGAGTAGGCGGCGATGGTGTGACGCTGCTCGACCGGCGTCAGGCTCCTCCAGAACATCCTGGGCTGGCTGTAGTGGTCCTCGAAACTCGAGGCGAGCTCGCGGTTCTTCACCGATTCGGGCACTCTCACCGGAAGATCGGTGAACGCGTGCTCGGCGTCACCGGCGGTGAAGGGGCAGCCGCCGTCGAGGCTGTTGGGCCGGTAGGGGGCCGTCCCCGAGTGGTCGGCCTGCTCGCCGTAGCCGTCGCGCAGCATGTCGTTGACCGGGGCATGGGGACGGTTGATGGGCAGCTGATTCCAGTTCGGCCCGCCCAGCCGGGTGAGCTGGGTGTCCTGGTAGGAGAACAGCCGCACCTGCAGCAGAGGATCGTCGGTGACGTCGATGCCCGGAGGCAGGTTGCCCGGGTGGAAGGCCACCTGCTCGGTCTCGGCGAAATAGTTCTCCGGGTTCCTGGTCAGCGTCAGCCTGCCGACGGCCTGAACCGCCGCCAGTTCCTCGGGCACGATCTTGGTGGGATCGAGCAGATCGATCCCCTCGAAGGTCTGGTTCTCGTTGTCGCCGAGGACCTGGATGCCGAGTTCCCACTGCGGGAAGGCGCCGGACTCGATGGCGTCGGCCAGATCGCGGCGGTGGAAGTCGGGGTCCATCCCGGAGACCATCTGGGCCTCCTCCCAGGTCAGGGAGTGGACGCCCAGCGCCGGCTTCCAGTGGAACTTCACCAGGGTGTGCTCCCCCTGGGCGTTCTCCATCCGGAAAGTGTGGATGCCGAAACCCTCCATCATCCGGAAGGAGCGCGGGATGCCGCGGTCGGACATGTTCCACAGGGTGTGATGCTGGGCCTCGGTGTGCAGGGAGACGAAGTCCCAGAAGGTGTCGTGGGCCGACTGGGCCTGCGGGATCTCCCGGTCGGGATGCGGTTTGGCGGCGTGGATGACGTCGGGGAACTTGATGCCGTCCTGGATGAAGAACACCGGGATGTTGTTGCCCACCAGGTCGAAGGTGCCCTCCCCGGTGTAGAACTTGGTGGCGAATCCGCGGGTGTCGCGCACGGTGTCGGCCGAGCCGCGCGAACCCAGCACCGTGGAGAAGCGGGTGAAGGTCGGCGTCACTGCGCCGTGCTGGAGGAAGGCGGCGCGTGTCACCGACGATGCCGTCCCGTAGCTCTCGAAGACGCCGTGGGCGGCGGCCCCACGGGCATGCACCGCGCGTTCAGGAATCCGCTCGTGATCGAAATGGGTGATCTTCTCGCGCAGGTGGTGATCCTGCAACAGGACCGGCCCGCGCCGCCCGGCCTTCAGGGAGTGGTCGGTGTCGCGCAGCCGGGCCCCCTGCGAGGTGGTGAGGAATTGCCCCTGCTGGGCCGCCGACTCCGGTTCGTCGCTCGGTGCGGCACCGGTCGGGGTGCGCGGCTCGAGTCCGTCGGTCGATCGGCCCTGGTGTTGCTGATCCGTCATGACTCCTCCATCGGGTGTGCGTCCATCGGGTGTGCTCTTGGGTGTGGCCGTCTACGGTCGTCTGTCCGGTGACGAGGTCCGGGGCTCACGGGCCGCCCTGCTCGGCGCTCGGCTGCTCGGGAGGGAAGGCCTGTCCTGCGGGCAGTTCGGGCAGCGGGGCGATGACGACGTCGTGGACCTTCCAGTCGAGGCAGCGCAGACGGTCCACGAGTTCGGCGCACCGATCGGCCGTCAGCGGCCGTCCGTCCGCGGGGACGACGAAGGCCTCGACGTGGAACAGGTGCCCCTCGTCGCGGACCCGGCTGACCGCGTGGTCGATCCAACCGGTCGAGGCGAGCTCGACGTCGATGCGTCCGACGAGCGGGTGGGGCTGCCGGTCGTCATAGCTGCGGGCCCGGCGGTCGGTGAGCCCGCCGACGGCGCTTCGGATATTGCTGACGCCGTCCCTGAGGATCGATATGGACACCGCGATGGCCGCCGCCGCGTCCGCCCACCACCAGCCCAGACCCACACCGAGGACGCCCACGATCGTCGCCAGTGCAGACGTCCAGTTCGCCCGACTCATCTTCGCGTCGGCGTAGAGCACCTTGTCGTGGAGCGGCTCGGCAAGCTTCATCTTGTAGTGCCCCAGGATCACCGGAGCCACATTGGTGACGCCCATCACGACGATCATCAGCCAGCCGGCCCATACCTGCCAGCCTACGAGCACCGTGATCCCGATCGGCGGGCGCTCGACCGTGATCAGCGTCATCGCCGAATCGAGGGCCAGATAGGCGCCCATCGCGAAGAGCGCCGAGCCTGCGACCAGATGCGCGACGCCGATCGAGCGGTGGTAGCCGTAAGGGTGGTCGATGTCGGGTGGGCGCCGGATCCTGCGAGTGGCGATGAGGAATGCGGCCGGCGGCAGAACCGAGAGCAGATCGTCGATCCAGGCGACCTTCATCGCCTGGGACTGCCCGGAGACCACGGCCACCAGCACGGTGATGACGATCTGGGAGGCGATCGTCACCCATTCGAGCCTGATAGCCGATCGCAGGGCCCGGCTGGGCTCCTCGGGCAGGCTGCGCTCACCGGCTCCCGACTGCACGTCCACCGAGGCGCCACTCATCACCGGGCTCCGTGCTCGGCCAGATACTTCTCCAGAGAGACCAGCAGGGCATTCTCCCCCAGCGGTGCCCCCATGACCATCTTCACCGAACTGCCATCGGGCGCCGTGACCGTCCGATAGGGACGGGTGAGCGCCATCTTGTCGGTCCACGGGGATTTCGACGTCAGTCCTCCGATGACGACGTCCAGCTCGCCGTCGCGGATCTCCTCGGCCAGCACGCTCTCGGAGCCGACCCGCCAGCGGATATCGGCATCGATCGTGCGCGCATACCCTCGGACCAGTCGTGCCTCACTGCCACTGACGCCGCCGTTCGGCGCGCGGGTGACCCAGGGAGGATTCACCGAGACCCCGACGCGCAGTGTCCCACCGGTGGCCGCATCCAGAGAGCCACTGGTATCGCGCGGCCAGCTTGCCGAGCATCCGGCCACCAGGCAGAGCAGCAGCGCCATGAGGAGCCCCGTGGGGCGCCGGATCCGCATGGATGCTGGCCTCATACCGACCTCCTTCCCGTGCGCTTTTCCACACCAAGAGCCGCCACGAGAACGAGCCCTTCATGAAATGACTGGTCCACCGACAGGTACGTCGTACATATTTGGCGGCGGCTGCGGAGAGGATGCCCCCGGCTGATTTCCGCCGCAGCCACCGTTCGCAACGGTAACGGCCGTCATCTCCGGGCGACACACCCCAAAGGGTGAAACGGCCGGAACCTTCATCGCATCCCGGGTAAGCACACCTGACACAACCACATCACTGCGTTCTGACCAGGGTTTTTACAGTGCGGACGGGAGTGTGACGCCGATCTGGAAAAAAGTTGGAGAAGCCGGTTGACTCGTCGGTCCCCCGCAGTAGCGTCACTGGCAGCTGGACATCGGAGATCCAGTGAAGCGGAATGCAAAGAGAGGAGCCTGAACAATGGCTGACAAGAACAATCCGGGACAGTTCGGAAATCGCTCCGACACCGAGGAGCAGGCTCAGAAGGGCGGCCAGCAGAGCACTGGGAAGTTCGGCGAGAAGAACGCTGCCGATCCCCACGAGGCCGGTCAGCAGAGCAGCGGGAAGTTCGGCGAGAAGAACGCCGCCGATCCGCACGAGGCCGGTCGCGAGGGGGCTCAGGCACAGCCCCGGGAGGCCAAGGTCGAGGGCGGCGAGCACAGCCACGGCGGTCAGTGAGGGCCGTCGCGACTGCAGTACCGGAGCGTGCTCGGGGATGCGGACGACAGTTCGCCGATCCCCGGGCACGCTCCCCCGCTCGACGACCGCGGCGCGGCCCACCGCCCTGGTGGTACGCCGGGACCCGTTCAGAACCTTCGACACCGACCCGATGGGAGGACCATCATGGCAGACGTCTCACAGCTCACCTTCCAGAATCCAGTCACCCGATACCCCTCCATCTCCCCGCCGGAGCAGGACCAGCCCGAGCCCGGGCTCGACGCGGCGCTGAAGCCGCAGACCGATCGCGGTGAGGACAGCTACGTCGGCACCGGTCGCCTGGCGGGGCGCAAGGCCCTCATCACCGGCTCGGACTCAGGCATCGGGGCGGCCACCGCGATCGCCTTCGCACGTGAGGGCGCCGATGTGGCCATGTCCTACCTGCCCGACGAGGAGGAGGACGCCCAGGATGTCGCCGAACTCATCGAACGCGCCGGCCGGCGCGTCATCACGCTGCCCGGGGACGTCGCCGATCCGGACTTCTGCCGCAGCGTGGTCGCCGACGCGGTGGCCGGGCTCAACGGCCTGGACGCGCTGGTGAACAACGCCGGGCGACAGATCTTCACAGAGTCGATCGAGGACATCTCCGACGAGCAGCTGCTCAGCACCTATCAGGTGAACATCCTGGCCCAGTTCCGCATCGTGCGGGCCGCCGTGCCCTGCCTGGCGCCCGGATCGACGATCGTCAACACGACGTCGATCGAGGCCTACCAGCCGGCGCCCATCCTGCTCGACTACGCCTCCACGAAGGCCGCGATCAACAACTTCACCAAGGGTCTCGCCCAGCAGCTGGCGCCGCGCGGAATCCGGGTCAACGCGGTGGCTCCCGGGCCCATCTGGACGCCTCTTCAGGTCTCGGAGGGCCAGCCGAAGGAGGCGCTGCCCGATTTCGGCAAGAACACGCCTCTGGGTCGTGCGGGGCAGCCCACCGAACTGGCGCCGGCCTACGTCTTCCTCACCTCATCGGAATCCAGCTACGTGCTGGGCGAGACGCTCAACGTCAATGGCGGGCGGCCCACCCCTTGACCGGGCCGATCCTTCCCGGCGATGAGCACAGGAACGACGAATGCAAGGAGGGCAGATGAGAACCTACAAGTATCTGATCATCGGCGGCGGCATGGTCGCCGACGGGGCGGCGCGAGGCATTCGCGAGCTGGACGGCGAGGGCACGATCGGAATTCTCAGCGCCGACGTCGATCCGCCGTACACCCGGCCCGCGCTGACCAAGAAGCTGTGGACCGATCCGAGCTTCGGATGGAGCCAGGTGCCGCTGGGCACTCAGCCGGAGACCGGCGCGGACCTGGATCTGGAGACCGAGGTGACCTCCATCGACCGCGAGAAGCACCAGGTGCGCACGGCCGAGGGCGAGGATGTCGGGTACGAGCGGCTGCTGCTGGCCACCGGCGTCCATCCCCGTCAGCTCGACGACGCCCAGGATGACGCCGTCATCTACTTCCGCAGCGCCGACGACTACCACCGGGTGCGTCGCCTCGCGACCCCCGGCCGCCGATTCGTCATCGTGGGCGGCGGCTACATCGGCTCCGAGTTGGCCGCGGCACTCATCGGTCAGGGCTGCGAGGTGACCCTCGTGTTCCCCGAGGAGACCCTCGGGGGCTCGATGTTCCCCTCCGAGATCGCATCGGGTTACCAGCGCCTGTTCACCGACGCCGGGGTGCAGTTGCTGCCGGGCAGGCAGGCCTCTGTCATCGGCAGGGACGGCCAGGCGACGATCGTGACCCTCGACGACGGCAACGCCCTGAGAGCCGACGCGGTGATCGCCGGACTGGGGACGGTCCCGGCGACCGAGCTCGCCGAGGCGGCCGGCCTGGAGGTGGACGACGGGATCGTGGTCGACGCCCACCTCAAGACCTCCGACGAGGCCGTCTGGGCCGCCGGGGACGTCGCCTCGTACCCGGACGCCATCCTGGGACGCACCCGCGTGGAGCACGTGGACAGCGCCCGCAAGATGGGGCGTGCGGTGGGCCGCTCGATGGCGGGGGACCCGGAGCCCTACGCCTACACCCCGTACTTCTACTCGGTGGTCTTCGGGGTGGGCTGGCAGGCCGTCGGCACCCTGGACCCGAGTCTGGAGGTGCTGGCGACCGAGACCGGCGACGGAGAGCCGGTCGCCGTCTATCTCGACAGCACCGGCGCACCGGTCGGCGTCCTGCTGTGGCAGGCCGAGGGCCGGCTGGACGCCGCGCGCACGCTGCTGGCCCGCCGCCCGACCGATCGCGACGAGATCGCCCGGAGCATCAGGTGACCCGGAAACCCGGCGCAGACGCGGCACACAGCGACATACCGACATGACGACGCAACAGGACAAGGAGAACATGATGACTGACCGACTTCAGATCAACGTCCCCCGGCCGACCGGGGCCACCGAGACCGCCAGGGAGAACGCGGAGCACGGCTTCGTCGCATCGCCGGGGCTGGCCGAGAACCTGCAGCGGGTGCTGGTGGATCTCATCGCGCTGCACCTGGTGGGCAAGCAGGCCCACTGGAACATCGTGGGGCCGAACTTCCGGGACCTTCATCTCAATCTCGACGAGGTGGTCGTCGCGGCTCGCGGCGCCGCCGACATCATCGCGGAGCGGATGAGGGCCCTGCACGCCACCCCCGACGGTCGCCCGAGCGTGGTGGCCGGCACCACCACCCTTCCGGACCTCCCGCAGGGTGAGATGACCACCCATGACGCCATCAACCTGGTGGTCGCCGCCATCGAGTCAGCGGTGCGGACGATGCGCACGGTCCACGACGACGTCGACGCCGAGGATCCGACGACCTCCGACCTGCTCCACGACCACATTGCGGCACTGGAGCAGCAGGCCTGGTTCATCAGCGCCGAGACGAGGGTTCCGGACTACGAGTGAGACCCCTGCTTCAGGGGTCGTGGTCGGAAAACCGATCTCCCGACAGATCGGGGTTGTGAGCCCGTTCGGGCTGAAAACCTCGATCTGTCGGGAGATCGGTCACGTATGACGGGCCCGGACAGGGCTCAGCGCAGGTCGAAGCGGTCCAGGTTCGAGACCTTCACCCAGGCCGCCACGAAATCGCGGACGAACTTCTCCTGGGCGTCGTCGGCGCCGTAGAACTCGGCGATGGCCCGCAGCTCGGCGTTCGAGGAGAACACCAGGTCGTTGCGGGTGCCGGTCCACTTCTTCTCCCCGGTCACCTCGTCGGATGCCTGGAAGGCGTTCCCGCCCTTGTCCAGGGGCTTCCACTCGTTGCCGAGCTCCAGCAGGTTGGAGAAGAAATCGTTGCTGAGCACGCCGGGAAGGTCGGTCATCACGTCGAGTGACGAGCCCTTGTAGGTGGCGCCGAGGGCCCGCAGTCCGCCGACCAGGACGGTCATCTCGGGCGGGGTGAGGCTGAGCTGGGCGGCGCGGTCCACCAGCAGGTTCTCAGCGGGCAGCCGGTGGCCGGGGCGCCAGTAGTTGCGGAACCCGTCCGCGGTCGGCTCCAGCAGGTTGAAGGCGTCGACGTCGGTCTGCTCCTGGGTGGCGTCGACACGGCCGGGCGCGAAGGGCACCTCGACCGGGGTGCCGGCGTCGGCGGCAGCCTTCTCCACGGCGGCGGCCCCGCCGAGAACGACGAGGTCGGCGATCGAGACCTTCTTCGGAGCATTGGCGCCGTCGAAGTCGCGCTTGACGCCCTCGTAGACGTCGAGCACCCGGGCGAGTTCCGCAGGCTCGTTGACCTCCCATCCGCGCTGGGGCTCCAGGCGGATCCGCCCGCCGTTGGCGCCGCCGCGCTTGTCCCCCTTGCGGAAGGTCGACGCGGACGCCCAGGCGGTCTTGACCAGCTCGGCCACCGACAGCCCGGAATCGAGGATGGTCCTCTTCAGCGCCGCGACATCGGCGTCATCGATCAGCTCGTGGTCGCGGGCGGGCAGCGGATCCTGCCAGATGAAGTCCTCGGCAGGCACCTCGGGGCCCAGGTACCGCGACTTGGGGCCCATGTCGCGGTGGGTCAGCTTGAACCACGCGCGGGCGAAGGCGTCGGCGAACTTGTCCTGATCGAGGTGGAACTCCCGGGCGATCCTCTCGAAGCCGGGGTCGGCGCGCAGCGCGATGTCGGAGGTGAACATCCGGGGCTCGCGCTTGGCGGCCGAGTGGGCCATCGGCACCATGTCCTGGCCGGCGCCGTCCTTGGGGCGCCAGTGCCAGTGGCCGCCCTCGCCCTTGACGGGCTCCCACTCGTAGGCGAACAGGATGTGGAGGAACTCGTCGTCCCAGCGGGTGGGGTGGTAGGTCCAGGTCACCTCCAGGCCGGAGACGATGGTGTCGTCGCCCTTGCCGGTGCCGTAGGAGTTCTTCCAGCCCAGGCCCTGCTGCTCGATGGGGGCCGCCTCGGGCTCGGCGCCGACGTACTTGTCGTCGGGGGCGGCGCCGTGGGACTTGCCGAAGGTGTGGCCGCCGGCGATCAGGGCGACGATCTCGTCGTCCTCCATGCCCATCCCGCCGAAGGTGAGGCGAATGTCGCGTGCCGAGACGACCGGGTCTGGCTGTCCCTCGGGGCCCTCGGGGTCGACGTAGATGAGCCCTTGCACAGTGGCGGCCAAGGGCTTCTCGAGCTCGCGCTCGGTGCCCTCGCCGGACATCCGGTCAGACGTCTGCTTGAACTCGGGCTCGGTGCCGTAGTAGACGTCCTCGGGCTCCCAGGCGTCGACGCGTCCGCCGCCGAATCCCAGCGGCTTGAAGCCCATCTCCTCCAGGGCGACGTTACCGGCCAGGATCATCAGATCGGCCCAGGAGATCTTCCTGCCGTACTTCTTCTTGACGGGCCACAGCAGTCGGCGTCCCTTGTCGGTGTTGCCGTTGTCGGGCCAGGAGTTCAGCGGGGCGAAGCGCTGCTGGCCTGTGCCGGCGCCACCGCGGCCGTCCCACTTGCGGTAGGTGCCGGCGGAGTGCCAGGCCACCCGGATGATCATCGGGCCGTAGTTGCCGAAATCGGCGGGCCACCAGTCCTGGGAGGTGGTGAGCAGCTCCTTGATGTCGGCCTTGAGAGCCTCGTAGTCGAGGCTCTCGAACTCGTGCTTGTAGTCGAAGCCCGGGTCCAGCGGGTTGATGACGTCGGCGTTCTCGCTGAGAACCTTCAGGTTGAGCTTGTTCGGCCAGTGCTCGTGGTTGGCCTGTCCCTGGGTCGGGTGCGGCAGACGCGGCTGGCAGGAGTCGGCGGGGTTGCCTCCCTGACCTGACATGTGGGGTCCTGAGGAGTGAGTTCCTGAGGAGTGGGGTACAGGGCAGCCGGATTCCAGGTCGCTCATACAGGCAGTTCCTTTCTTCGTTCGGGCCCGGGGCCCTGATCGGGGCTCCGGGAGTTCTTGGGGGGTCGTCGGCCCTTGGAGGTCAGCCCCGCAGGGGCGGTCTGCGCCTCATCGGCGCCCGCCTGGCGGCGTGGGTGCGCAGCGCCGGGAAGTCGGGGTTCTTGCGCTCGCACTCGGCGCAGACGCCGCGGAAGGTGACGTCGGCCTCGAGGATGCGCATGCCCTGGGTGTTGGACGGGGTGAGGCAGGGGGCGTGGCCGACGACGCAGTCGACGTCCTTGATCCGCCCGCAGATGATGCACTGGATGTGGTGGTGGTTGTCGCCGACCCGGGTCTCGTAGCGGGCGGCACCCGAATCGGGCAGGTCGATGCGGCGGATCATGCCGTAGCGGGCGAGATCCCGCACGATGTTGCCGACCGACTGGGTGGACAGGCTGGGGTGGTGTCTGCGCAGGGCGCGCAGAATCTCGGCGACCGTGCTGTGGGGATGCTCGCTGAGGTACTCCAGGGCGGCGATGCGGCCGGAGGTGATGCGCAGGCCGGACTCCCGCAACTCCTCGGACCAGTCCGGGGCGTCGACGGGGACGCCGGCAGGACGGGATGTCGTGGTCATGGTTTTGAACGTATCACATTCTTTAGTGACACAAATGTGGGCGCCGGTCTGCCGCGAGCCGCCTGCCCGCCCCGGCCGCGCCGTCGTCGAGTGGGATGACGGCGCGATCGGGGCGGAGCACCCGTCAGATGGTGGCGACCGATCCGGAGTCGACCCGGTAGTTCGACCCGTTGACGAAGGAGGCGCGGTCCGAGCAGAGGAAGGTGATGACGGCGGCGACCTCCTCCGGCGTCCCGCGCCGCTTGAGCTCCATGTAGGGGCGCTCCTCGTCGAGGAAGGACTCGATGGCCTCATCGCGCGTCACCCCGAGCTCACTGGCACGGCGCTCCATCATGGCGTCGGTCATCGGGGTGTGGATGAAGGCCGGGGAGACGGTATTGACCAGCAGGCCCTCGCGGGCGTAGCTGCGCGACAGCCCCTTGGCCAGTGCCAGGACGCCGGCCTTCGCCGCGCAGTAGGGCAGCTCGTCGTCGTAGGGCTGGACGGCGTCCTCGGAGGCCAGCAGGACGACGCGACCCCATCCGCCGCGGCGCAGAGCCGGCAGGAACTGCTGGAGGACGCGCACCGGCCCCAGCAGATCGGTGGTGAGGGTGTCGACCCAGCCCTGATCGGAGATCTCGTGGAACTGGCCCTGCGCACCGGTGACGCCGGCGCTCTGAACCAGGATGTCGATATCGCCGAAGGAACTCTCCACGAACTCTCTGAGGCCCTTCAGGGACTCGACGTCGGTGATGTCGGCCGGGTGCCAACGGCAGCGGTCGATTGGCGCGTCGAGCTGCTGGGCGGCGTCGCGCAGCGGATCCTCCTGCAGATCGGTGAGGACGACCCGGGCCCCCTCGTCGAGCAGGGACCTGGCGGTCTGCCAGCCGATACCCGAATCGGCCCCGGTGACCAGTGCCGTCCTTCCTGCGATTCCAAGTTCCATGGTTTCTCCTTTCATCAGCGTCTGAAGGTCCTCATCAACCACACTGACGCGATCGGCGTGTTGGGATGCTGAACTGTCGGCACCCGCGGGTGGCGATCCGCGGGTGCCGACAGATTCGCCGAGCTCACGCCCGGTCTGTGACGGAGGTCTGCCCCGTCGCACCGGCGGCGCAGTGCGCGCAGCAATAGATCTCCGAATCCACCTGGACACCGTGGCCGAGGATCTGGCAGCCGCAGTGCGCGCATCGCGGAGCCATGTCATGGATGGCGCACTCGAAGCTGTCGTAGATCCCGCTCCGGTTGTCCTGGGTCACCGCCAACGGCCTGTCGTAGTCGTTGCCGCACACCTGACAGACAGCCATGGTTCACTCCTCCCGGACGAGACGGGAGGCGAGCAGCGGCTTCGCCAGCTCGGCCCCCTTCTGCGAGTTGGCCTGGGCCTTCGTGAACAGCTCGACGAGCTGGGTGTCGCCGGAGGCCTCGGCGTCGGCGATGTAGGTCTGCAGGCGAAGGGCGTTCTCCAAGCAGGACTGGAGGAACCATGTGAGGTTGTAGTTCTTGTCCTTGGTGCCTGTGATCGCGCCGGTCTCCACGAATTCAGTGTCAGTCATTGTCGACTCCTTTCAGGAACAGAAGTTCTCCTGACAGCTTCCACAATGACGCAGTCTCCGTTCGACGCAAGGCGTGATGGATTTTTTCCGAGGCGTCCGGGCCCCGGCGTCGGGGACCCTTTGCGATCCTCCGCGCAGGTGGGCCATCACCTACTCAGGGGTGAGGACACCGGCCCTGCGGGCGGCTATGCTGCCCGGTCGGCGAGAGGACGGCCGCGCGCAGTCCGCCCATCGGGCCCGTGGCGAGGCGCCCCGTGACAAGGCTCCGCGTCCCGTTGATATGGCCACGCCCCGCGGTATCGTTCGCCACATGCGGCGGCAATTCGACCAGCCTCCGAAAATGATCGGCCGCCACGAGAACGGGCCGCCGTGGAATGCTTTTCACCGCGGTACGGTCCGATCGGGGGTTCCGCCCCGTTCAACGAGAAGGAGCAGAGATGCCGTACTCAGACACCAATGAACTGCCCGATTCTGTGCAGCGGGTGCTCCCCATGCATGCGCAGGACATCTACAAGGAGGCGTACAACAACGCCCTCGATCAGTACAAGGATCCGAAGTCGCGTCGTGGCAACGAGAGTCAGGAGGAGGTGGCGCACAAGGTGGCCTGGTCCGCCGTCAAGGACGAGTACGCCAAGGGCGACGACGGGAAGTGGCACCGTCGCTGAGCGTCAGGGGGTGGCGGTCTCGGCGCGTCCCGGCGGGGTGGATCTGTCGCGCACCGCGATGATCGCGCAGACCGTCATGACGACGGTGCCGGTTCCGATGACCCCGAAGGGCAGCGACCATCCGCCGACCACGGAGTGCAGGTGCCCGATGAGGATCGGGCCGACGGCGGCGACGATGTAACCGGTGGTCTGGATGAGCGCGGTGAGCTGACGGTTCTCGTCCGGAGTCTCAGTGCGCTGGATGACGACGGTGAACAGGGCGCTGAAGAAGGCCCCCTGCGCCATACCGCCGAGAATGCACCACGCGAACCAGACGCTCGGCGCCAGGAGCATCCCGAAGGGCAGGGCGAGCCAGGCGCAGCTGACGACGACGATGATCCGCAGGATCGGCCAACCCAGGCGGTTCATCATGATGGGGACGAGCAGTGGCCCGATGATCGCCGTCACCTGGAAGACGCTGGAGGCCACGCCGGCACCGGACTCCCCCATTCCTGCGGTGTCGCGCAGGGCGGTGGGCAGCCAGGCGACGATCGAGTAGTAGGAGAAGTTGTGGCCGGCGAAGGCGGCGGCCATGATCCAGGCCAGCGGCCAGGAGGCCATCCGGACGCCGTGCTTCCGTCGGCCGGTCGTCCCGGTCGGAGATGGTGGTGCCGGGGTCGAGGTGGCTTTGCGGGCCTTGCCGCGTTCGGCGATGACGGCCGCCTCTGAGCCGCGCCCATGGGGCGGGAAGACCCTCCACCAGATGACGGCGGCGACGATGCCGGGCACCAGGGCCCAGGCGGCCGAGGACCCCTGCCATCCGATGACCAGGGCCAACGGCACCGCCAACGCCGTCGAGAGGGTGACGGCGACGTTGATCGCCGCCGAATAGGAGGCGGTCATCAGCGCCGTGCGGCTGCGGAAGTCGCGGGCGATCACCATGGGGGCGATGAGGTTGCCCATCGTCATGCCGGAAGCGATGACGGCCGTGCCCCCGAAGGCGGCCCACACCGAACCCGAGGAACGGATGAGAGCGCCGGCCATGATGAGCCCGAGCGCCCACAGGGCCGCGACGTTCACCTCGAGACGCCGCAGCACCATCGAGGCGAGAGGGGTGAGGATGCCGAAGCAGAACACCGGGATCGAGGTGAGGGCGCCCATCTCGCCGGCGCTCATGTCGAGAGCGGCGCCGATGCGGCCCAGCAGCGGCGGGATCGCGGTGATCGGGGAGCGCAGCAGGGAGACGAAGAGAAGGAAGGTGATGGCGGGGACGGCCGCCTGCCAGGCAGGCGAGGTGGCCCCGGAGGAGGCAGGCGAAGACGGCGATGAGGACATGGACGAGCTGATGAGACCTTCTCTGGCGGGGGGTCGCGTCCACGCTCAGACGTGACATATGTTGTGACATTCTACGCCCCGGCGTCACCCGTCGATCTTCGACGCCGGCAGGCGGGCCGCCCTCATCTGGTCCGGAGTCGGAATCAGCCTCGAGAATCTCCGTCGGGCCCGAGGATCCTTCGGACCGACGTCACCGCACGCCATCCGGTCAGGCCGTCACCGTCCCCGGCGACGCGGGCCTCCACCATCAGCGGGGAGTGCGTGCCGGGCACCGGTGCGCCGTCACCGGCTCTCCACGCCATGGTGATCCGCGACCGGAGCACCTGGTTGGCGGCGTCCACCGCCGTCGTCGGGATCTCGTCGACGATCCTGGCGCCCCAAAGAGGACCCACCGGTCCGATGATCGGCTCGAGGGCCGTCGCATCGGCCTCCCCCAGCAGCGCGGCCAGCACGAGCAGCCTGCGACGCTCGTGATCGGCGGGGACGAGGCCCTGGATCTCCGCGACCTCCAGGATGAACAGGACGGAAGAGGTCAGGTAGGCCAGGAAGTCCCCGAGTTCTGAGGGGATGCGGACCGGGCGGTCCGGCCCGGGCGTCTTCACCTCCGGTGCCACGCCGCTGGCAGAGACCGTTCCCAGGTACCAGTTCTCGAAATAGGCGATGAGCTCTCCGGACGTCTTCTCAGGATGGAGACGCTGCAGGCGTGCCACATTGGACGCCGCGACCGGGCACTGCTTGTCGAGAGCCCTGTCGAGCGCAGCAGCGACGATCGACCTGGCGTCGGTCCCGAGAGTCTCTGGCATGGGCTCAGTATGACAAGCGGCGCCCAATTGTCGGCGTCACCCACCGGCGGGGCCTGGCCCTGATTGGGCGGATGTCGCCCGAGGAGGGGACCCGGACGGCCGGTTCCCTGCATTGATGACTCGGGTCGGCTGATCGTCGACGACAACACGCGTGACCATTGAACTTCCTGGTTAACTGTGATTAACTGGTGCTTCAGGCATGCCACTCGCCCTCGGCAAATGACAGGGGAATTCATGAGCACGTACGAGCTGACCTTCGTCATCAACCCCATCGACGACGACACCATCGACCGACTGGCCGAGAACGGCATCGACTGGTCTCAGATGGGGCGCCTCCAGTTCGCCCACGTCGACCAGACCGCCGATGCCCCCTTGAGTGCCATCCGCGCTGCTCACATCATGCTTGAGACCTTGGGCGTCCAGCCGCGCCGCCTTCGCCTGGACCTGGTCTCCGCCTCTGAGATCGCTGCGCGGGCGGGAGTCTCCAGGCCGGCGGTCGCGAAATGGACGAAGCAGGTCACGGGCGACACAGCATTTCCGACCGAGTTCGACTGGTCCACCACAGGACCGATATGGGTCTGGCGCGACGTCAACAAATGGCTGCAACGCACCGGAAAGACGGGCTACGACGAGTGCTGCTCACTCTCCCTGGATGATGCCGAGGAGGGGGACAGATTGATCGCCGATATGAGATCAAGCCTTGTCGGACGCTAGATGTGAGCCACGGGCCCCTACTCGCTCCAAGCTTGTTGAGGTAGCGTGACCGTGGCGCGGCCCTTCGTTGAGGCATGGGGTTTTCCCGTTTCCAGCTGCGCTTCAGTCTGATCGCGGCCACGGGCCGCCCTTGCGTCCAAACAGAGTACATGGGTTTTTCCCGTTTGAGTTGCACTTTGACGCCGGAGCCCGTAGCATCGTTCTCAACAGCACCGGTACATGCGCTCAGGGGTGACCATGGGGTCAGGGAGAGTTCTCGATCGACGCGAGATTCGTCGACGCCTCAAACCAGCCGTCGCTGACGCGGTACTGGCCGCCGTCGATCACGGATGGACGGTCCGAGAACAGGGACACGGTGTGCGCATCTACTGTCCAGGGCCCGGACCAGAGCACACGCGGCATCAGAGGAGCATCGGCGGCACACCCCAAAGCGCCGATGATCAAGCACGACACATCGAACGGTTCGTACGCCACTGCACCGCGACACGGCAGTAACGACTGATCATCGATCCCCATCATCCATGAGTTCGCATCCGTCGTACGACCATCTGGTCTCTTAGAGAGAAAACTGTCGGACCCCCCGTCCACACTGAGACTTGCAGGCCATCCCGGCCGGCAACACCTTCAACGAAGAAAGGTTCCAGAATGAACACCCTCACCTACACCGACGTTGAGTCGGCATGCCGCGCCGGTGGCGCAACCGTCCTCTCCTCCATCACCGACCTCATCCCGGCCGCCGGCCCCCACGCCGGCATCGCACCGGCCCGCTACGTTCGCGGCAGCAACGGCACATATGCCTACGAGACTCGATACATCGACGGTGAAGCGAAGAGCGCCGTCGTCATTGATGGGAAAGCCAGCCAGATCAACCGCATCGAGGACGCGATCGCTCTCGCCATTCAGGAGGGCGACGCGGCGCTCACTCGCATGCCGAGCATCCGTGTCACCTACGAGGGCCATATGGAGCTCACATCGTTCGACTACCAGTTGCCCCACCGTTACACCGACGGCCACATCCGCTTCGGCTCCCACGACGGCAAACCGGTCACCGAGGCCCCTGAATATGTCGCTGCGCGAAATGCCACAACCGCCGACGCGACCGCGCTCCTCGAACTCAGCCCTGTCAGTCTCGTGCTCGGCTCGTGGGATTCCACCCGGAAGGCTCATCAGGCCAGATACCGATCCTGCGCGGTGGGTGAGATCATTGGGGTCCTCGCCGATCAGAGCGAGCACGGGCGCAGGCCCTCTCCCCGCGGAGCAGCCCGGAAAGATGACTTGGCTCCCAGCGTCCAGCTGACCGAGAAGGACATGTTGACGCTCTTGAAGACCCAGGAGTCCGAGATGTCCGCCAACACTGTCGAAGGCATCAAGAAGAAGGCCAAGGCCGCCAAATCCGGGAAAACGTCGGCATCGGTACTCGGCCTTGGATCCATTCCCCCCAGCCTGGACGCACTCGGTCTGGTCTCGTGCAGCTCCATCATCCGGTCTCACGTCCTCACCTTCAGCGCGCTGCGACAGATCCGGTTCGGCACAGACAACGAAGCCAATGTCGCCTGCCGCGCGCTGCTTGCGGCTCTGGCTCTCCACGGCATCGCCCTGGGCGACGAAGAACTCAATCTGCGTGCGAACTGCGATCTCCGTGAGGCAGGCGAGACACGCGTTGCGCTTGACGGCCGTCGAGGAACCCAGCGTGAGATCGCCCCGCTGACCCGCGACGTCACCGGACCTCTGCTCGCCGAGGCCATCGATGCGGCAGAGACGAAGGCGGGGATCCGTTGGGAAGGTCAGGTGTTCGAAGTGACGGGGAACCCGATCATTCTCGGCGGAATCGACGCCGATGCGGACGAGGCCTGAGAATGCCTCCGCTGACCATCAGAGCCCGCTTCCCACTCGGGATGTTCCAGGGCCACTTGGAAGACGGCTCACCGTCACGACTGCCTGATACGGCTCGGTTGTATTCCGCCCTTATCAACGCTGCGGGCAACGGCACAGCGGCAGACCCCATAAAAGGCCAGCTGCGAATCTCATCCGAGTCGGCCGCCGCGCTGAACTGGCTCGAGCATCATCCGCCGACCGAACTGATGGTGCCGGAGTACGTCCCGGCATACTCCTCGGTCACCAGTTACAGGGATGAAGGCACGCTCGAAAAACCCCCGAAGAGCAACGCCCCCCGAATCAAGAAGTCCGGTCGCACGGTCAGCACAGCTACGGCGCTAGCCGGACCGGTCGGCTGGTTCTGGGATGAGGCACCCTCACACGTGCATGAGACGATCGGGCGTCTGTGTGGTGACGTCTCGTGTCTGGGTGAGTCCGACACCCCCGTCGTGCTGACCATCGAGCCCATCGAGACAACCCACAAACTCATCTCGGAACCCAGCGAACTCCATCCGAGGGGAATCTCAGTGCGTACTCCCGCGCCCGGGCGACTTGATGAGCTCGAGCGCGCATGGGAAAGGGAGCATCCCACAAAATTCCCGACCAAGGCGAATGACAAGGCGAGGCAGACCGAGCGTACCTCGGGATCACCGATCCCCCGCGCCGCGCTGCAGGTGCTCCAGTACGAAGTACCGACTCGTCCTGTCTCACCGGACCCGTGGCCATTCGCATTCGCCATTCCGGTAGAACGCGCTCTGCGTCCCGAGGAGGTCGTCGACTGGTGTGTGGCGACACATCGGATGCTGGTGTCTCGAATGGGAGACTCCGCACCGGCCAGCGTCACTGGAGCCTTTCCGCGAGGTGTGCGGAACCCGGCGAATCGAGTCGCCATCCAGTACGTTCCCTCGAGCTTCATGGCGGATCGTCACGGGACCGGCCCAAGCGCCGACGAGTTCAGCAATGGTGCACTCATGATCCTCCTGCCAGCAGGTCTTGAACCGGCGGATCAGGCACAGATCCTCCGCGCTCTCGATGCTCCGACGTTGCGTGTCTGGATGCGCACTCAGAGCGGATCCGGGCAGGACTTGAAGCTCGGGTCTCCATCGCTGATCGGCCTGCATGACTTCTGGCCGGAGGTTCGCTCTGGGTGGCGGCGTACTTGGCGCAGTGCAAGAGGCCTGGTGCCCGAGACCCGGCGTCAGAATGACCATCCGGACCTTGGGCGATGGGGGTTCGAGGAGGCTGCCCTACTGTCCCTGTTCCATGTGTTCAGGGATCATCTACCGGATCTGCCGAGGCGGGACTACTGGGCAATGGTCCAAGCGGTGACGGACAAGTCCCTGGCCGTGCGAGTGCTTTCGACCCATCGCATCAGTGATTCGCGGGTCGACCGGTATGTGCACAAGGCACCGAAGGCAATCGGCGCGGTGCAGCCATACAGCGCTGAATTTGAGCTGGGCCATCTGGTCGGGAATCGAGCACTCATCAGCCTCGGCCAGTCACGGCATCTGGGCGGAGGCCTGCTTGTCCCCGTCGACACTCCGGAGGAGTCATGACGCTCACCATTTCTGATTTTCCACGATTCTTCGCGGAGATCAACGACCATAACGAACCATTCCCATGGCAGGTTCGACTGGTCGACACCATTTTCGAACAAGGACGATGGCCCGACGCCATCACGGCACCCACTGGGTCCGGGAAAAGCGCCGTGGTCGAGGCCCACATCTTCCTGGCTGCTCTGAGCGCCGCCGGGTCCGGCCCGAGGCTTCCCCGGCGTCTGTGCGTGGTCGTCGATCGACGAGCGCTTGTCGACTCCCAGGCCGACCGGGCCCAGCGTGTTCTGGACTGGCTGACGACCTCGGCCGATCCGCTCGCGCAGGAAATGACAGCAGCCCTGGCGTCCATCACTATCGCCCCGGACTCCGGTCCCGTCATCCTCGCCAATCTCCGTGGTGGTATCGCCTCGGACCGGACCTGGATCGACGATCCGAGCGCGTGTGCGGTGATCTGCGCCACCCCAGACATGTGGGGCAGCCGGCTTCTCATGCGCGGCTACGGAACCAGTAGGGCCGCTCGCCCAAGAGAGGCAGGTCTGCTGGGGATGGACTCGGTCGTCGTCATTGATGAGGCGCATCTCTCGAGACAGCTTCTCGGGACAGCGCGTTGGGTCTCTCGGTACGTTGCCAAGACATCCCCAACCCTCGGGGTACCGGGCCTCCAGGTCGTTGAGTCGTCGGCAACGGCACGGACCGACAATGGCGGCACAGAGATCGGCATCTCCGCCGAGGATCTCGAGTATCCGGGCCTCGAGCCACGCATGACTCGGCCCAAGCCCGTTCGGATCGTCCGCTCACCGGATTGGAACGGCCGAAAGGCCACGGCGAAGTACCTCGCAACTCTTGCGACTGAGGCACGATTGCTTCGCGAGACCCGCACCGGCGGCACGATCGGCTGCATCGTTAACAACGTCAATACCGCGCTGAGGCTCGCCGAGGAACTCGGCGACAACTGCCCATGCTGGGTCGGCCCGATGCGACCGATGGACCTGGCACGCCTGAAGGCGCAGTTCCCGGATCTGTTCGGGATCGCCGGACGCCAGGACCGTGAATCACCTCAGTTCCTGGTCGCCACTCAGACCGTCGAGGTCGGAATCGACGTCGACTTCGTCGGGTTGCTCACCGAGCTGGCCCCGGCCGACAGCCTTGCCCAACGCTTCGGACGCGTGAACCGAAAGGGCTCCAGGCACGATGGTCCGATCACCGTGATCGGCCCCGATGAGTCAGCCGTCAAGGATCAACTCCCCTACGTGGAGTCGGATCTCCGTAACGGAGATTCCTGGTTGGCTCAGCTCACCGGTACCGGGGACGCCAGACCCCAGCACGTCATGGATGTTCCCCCGCCGTCCAAGTCCCCAGAGAGGGAGATCGTGAAACTCCCCCACCCGGGCGACGCTATGCGGTGGGAGGCGACCGCAGACACGTTGCTCGCGGACGAGGAGCTGGAACTGTGGATCCGGGACTCACTCCGCCCCGATCAGCTCGAGGGCGGACTCGTGATTCGTGGTCCCCTACCCGACGACGACGCTTTGGTGTTGCCACTTCTGGACGCCACCTCACCTATCCAGGACGAAGTCTTCCCTGTCACCCTCTGGAGGCTCCGGCAGGTGGTCTTGGGGATCCTCACGGGTAACGGATCTCATGCCAGGGCCTTTGTCTTGCGGAATGACGAAGTGAGCAGCGTGGTCAAGTCTGATGACGACACAGTCGACATCCGTAGTGGGGACGTGGTCTTCATTGACACAGGCCACGCAGTGACTCGCAAAGGGGTAGTGGTCGACGACGCCACTCGACCCGAAGGTGATCTGGAAACCGGGTGGGGCGCCGTGGGCACCCAGGTCATCATGGATGGCGATCGGGAAAGTCACTGGCTCACAGATCTCTGTGGTCTCGATGATGACGATGCCCAGGAAGAGTTCCTGCGCTCCGGCGGTATCGGGGTGGTCACTAGGGGCCCCGATGTCGTGGAAGGTGTCAGACTCGCCTGGATTGTCGTGCGTCCCCCCGGCGCGATTGAGGACAACGAATCGATCCGCCAGCTGTGGACGAGGTCCGGAGATCTGGTGACATTGGCCGACCATCAAGAAGGCGTCGCGGATCGCGCCACCAACCTGGCAGACTCCATCGGGCTTGCCTCGGAGGCCCGGGAGGCCCTGTCTGTGGCAGGACTCCATCACGACGACGGCAAGTCCGACCAGCGATTCCAGAGGTACCGGCTCAATGCCCCGAACGACGCCCCAGTTCTCGCGAAGAGCCCTGCGCGGAGTGCCCAGGCAGCGTCGCGAAGGAGATGGTCCGGAGGACTACCAAGAGGCTGGCGTCATGAACTGCGGTCGGTGGCCGTCGCATGGCCGGTCATTGAAGAGAGCAACGACCCGGAGTTGGTCGCTCGGCTCATTGGAACAAGCCACGGGCACGGACGAGTCCTCCCCCAACTCGATGCACCGTCGCTGATCAATGACTGCGATGACGAAGCACTCAAGGAACGCATCATGGACCTGTTCGTCAGCGGGGAATGGTGCTCACTCATGAGCCGTACGAGTTGGCGCCTCGGCGCCTGGACATGCTGCTACCTCGAAGCAGTGCTGCGCGCAGCCGACTGCCGCGTCTCCAAGGAGGGATCATGAAGATCGTCATCTCCGGAGGGCTCAACAGCGCCATGACCCACTTCGCAATGATCGGGCTGGCCGGAATACTCGAGGAGGCCGGAGCCGAGCGCGTGCGCCTTGGCTGGACCGTCGAGGGCGCCGCCGAAGCCGTTGTCACCTGGAACGGGCCTGATGCCGGGGAAGCGGTCAAGGCTCACGCGACTCGCCATGCCGACGAAGGGTCGTGGGTTCAGGCCAAGGGTGCTGACAGTGCAACAGGGTTGTTCAGCCCCAGGATCAAGCCTCCCAGGAGTACCGCGGGATGGATCGACCTTGAGAGTCGTCGTGAGGAGTTCCTCGGATCGGACCTCACCGAGCTGGACGCGCTCTTTCTTTCAAATCTTGGAGAACCTGGATACTGGGTCGTCCACAATAATGAACTCCAACCTGACCGCGCCGCATCGAGATGGGAGATGAAGACCAGGAACCGCGGCGAGGAGTTCGTCGGGAAGCGTCTGGCACCGTTGGCTGACGTCGTCGCCAATCGTTCGACCTTGTCGATCATTGAGGGGCTGACAGGGGCGTCCGTCACAGACACCGTTGGCAAGAACAGTCCGGAGTCTCGGACCTCGACGGGCCTCACTCGACCCGGGCCTGCCGACGACGTACTGGCATGGTGTGGGCTGTGGGGGATCAGCGGCTTCGCCCTTGTTCCGGCTGTCAGCAGAGTCAGCGCCACGGCGTGCGCCTCGCCACTGAGAACGCTCCACACGAAACGGGCGCTGATTCCAGTGCTGGACCGTATGGTGTCGCCAGCAGCATGGAGAGCTGTCGTGGCCAGCCAGGCTGTCAATGGCTTACCGTCACCAGACGAGGAGAGGGTCTCAGCGGCACTGCTCGAGCTACCGCTAATGGGGGTTATCGGCGCCTGCGATTTCACGGTCCACAAAGGTGGCAGTTCTAGCGCACCGGAACGCATGATTCTCAGCGGAGAGTTCCATCCGTTGGAATACTTTTCTCCATGGACTCAGATGACACGATTCCAATCAGCCTGATCGCACACACCGTCTTCTGCCCTCGCCGGGCCTGGATCGAGGCCCAAGGAGAGCAGGTGGACAGTTTCGCGATCACCGCCGGGACGATGGCTCACAAGCGCGTCGACAACGCCTCCGAGTCTCGTCCCGGCGCAGAACGAGCGATGCTCATCCACAGTGAGGAACTGGGCCTCACCGGCCGCTGCGACGTCGTCAAAGAGCAGGATGATCAGTCACTGGAAATTGTGGAGTACAAGTCGACGCCGTCACGAAGGCGGGCTTTGATCACCGAGTCACAGCGGATCCAGGTGATCGCCCAAGTCATCTGCCTTGAGGAGATGGGCCATCGCGTCACCGGCGCCGGCGTGTACTTCACCAACCATCACACTCAGATTCCCATCATCATCGACGATGCCGCGCGACAGGAGTGCCGCGAATGGGTTCAGAGCACTCGTAACCTGATCGGCGCCGCTCAGGCCCCCAAACCACTCCTTGACGATCCTCGATGCGTGGGCTGCTCACACGCCACCGTCTGCCTCCCGGACGAGAACCGTCATATGGAAGGCCAGAAGGCGAGGAGTATTTCGGTCTCCGATCCTGATGGGACGATCCTGCACGTCATGACTCCGGGCGCTCGTGGATCGCTTAGACAGGGGCGAGTCACCGTGTCGAAGAACGGCGAGGAACTCGCCAGCGTTCCACTGGAGAAGGTGTGTGGGATCGTTGTCCACGGCAACGTGGACCTGTCGAGTGCCCTCATCCGGGAGATGCTCTGGCGGCGTCTGACTGTGGTGTGGTGCAGTGGCCGGGGCCGCGTCATCGGCTGGGCCTCAAGCGCCGATTCGCCGAACGGTCAGGCTCGGGTCCATCAGCATGTGATGTCTGAACTCGGCTCTCTGCCGATCGCCCAGCAGATCATCCGAGCAAAGATAGGGAATCAGGCCACAATGATCCGCCGGAACGGTGATCGGCCCGATCTGGTCACCGAACTGAGAGCCTTGGCACGGGCGACCGAGACGATGCCCTCTCTGCCCGAGGTGTTCGCCCTGGAAGGCCGCGCCGCCCAGATCTACTTCTCGGGGTTGCCGTCCATGCTCAAGGGCGCCGAGGCGCGGGCGTTCTTGAACACATGGCCGGGCCGGCATGGTCGAGGGGCCACCGATCCGCTGAATGCCGCGATGAACTTCACCTACAGCTTGCTCCTGTCCGACTGCATCCGGGCGCTGGCCGCCTGTGGTCTTGATCCGCACGCAGGGTTTCTCCACTCCCCGAGCAGGAACAAGCCGGCTCTCGCCCTGGACCTGATGGAGGAGTTCCGCGCGCCGATCGCAGACTCAGTGGTCCTCACCTGCATCAACAACGGTGCCCTCACGACGGATATGTTCTCGCACACCTTGGGCGACTCGCGTCTCTCCACTCAGGGCCGGAATGCCATCGTCTCCGCCTACGAGCGCAGGGTGACCACCGAGATCTCCCATCCCAGCTTCGGCTACACGGTCTCGTGGCGCCGAGCGATCGAAGTGCAGGCTCGGATCATCCTGGGAGTCGTGGACGGCACACGGAATGAGTACAAGGGAATGACAGTCCGATGAGACAGGACAGTCATCGATATCTCATCGCCTACGACGTCCCCGATGACAAGCGACGGGGCCACATGGCTGTGACTCTCAAGCGGTTCGGATTGAGAGTTCAATTCAGTGTCTTCATGGTCGACTGCTCGCCCAGCCATGTGCTCGTCCTCCAGCGTGAGCTGGAGGACATCATGGACCGCGATCAGGACTCCGTGCTCGTCAGCGACCTTGGTCTCTCAAAGACGGCGGATGACCGGGCTGTGACATGGTTGGGGCACTCCCGCTACATCGTCGGAGACGGGTCGATGATCATCTGACCCCATGCGAGAGGTCCCCCGCTCCGCGGATTCCCGGTAACCACTCGCGCCTTCATCCGGCCTTGTCAGTGGATGGATGCCGGGAGTTCAGGAGCCACCGAGGTGCGCGGGCAGTGCAGCGCTACGATGGACTCTCGCGGAGAGGGTGCTGGACTGCTTGTCAGGACCCGCTCCGCGAGACCGCTGTCGCTCCCCTTTGCCGGGGAGCCCTTCGTTGAGGCTTGGTGGACCATTCCCAGCGCTTCGAGGAGTCCTGCCCGTCGCTCCCCTTTGCCGGGGAGCCCTTCGTTGAGGCCCCCAACATGCTGCCGAATCCCGACGACCCTAAGACCTCACGTCGCTCCCCTTTGCCGGGGAGCCCTTCGTTGAGGCGCGCGGACCTTGATCCCGACCGTCCTGTTGTGGGTGTCGCTCCCCTTTGCCGGGGAGCCCTTCGTTGAGGCCGGGCAGGCCGTTGGAACCCCCAGCCCGGTACTCCGGGTCGCTCCCCTTTGCCGGGGAGCCCTTCGTTGAGGCCACCTATCCCGTGGGCATCGGCTCGATGAATTGGAACGTCGCTCCCCTTTGCCGGGGAGCCCTTCGTTGAGGCCTGCACGGAGGGAATGGTCTGCGCGGCAGTGGCCAGTCGCTCCCCTTTGCCGGGGAGCCCTTCGTTGAGGCTCCGAGACGGTCGCTGAGATGGTGGACGACATGGCCGTCGCTCCCCTTTGCCGGGGAGCCCTTCGTTGAGGCTGGAGGCAGTGGTTGGCGCGTCCGGCAGCGTTGACCCACAGTCGCTCCCCTTTGCCGGGGAGCCCTTCGTTGAGGCGGCCGGAAGGTCGAGAGGCTGCGCTGTTGGCACGCGCCGTCGCTCCCCTTTGCCGGGGAGCCCTTCGTTGAGGCACATCATCGACTGACGTCGCTGATGATGCGATCGACGGTCGCTCCCCTTTGCCGGGGAGCCCTTCGTTGAGGCTTGCCCGCATGCATGACGTTCGGGGAGATAGCCAGGTCGCTCCCCTTTGCCGGGGAGCCCTTCGTTGAGGCATCCTCGCCGAACCCCAGGACGCCTGCTACTGGCTGCAGGTCGCTCCCCTTTGCCGGGGAGCCCTTCGTTGAGGCGGCGCGCTGTCGGTGCTGGCCTTGCACCAGACCGAGTAGGTCGCTCCCCTTTGCCGGGGAGCCCTTCGTTGAGGCCCCAACCCTTGGGCAGCCGCTCCCTCCGGTCGCTTGACGTCGCTCCCCTTTGCCGGGGAGCCCTTCGTTGAGGCAAAAGTCCGGTTTGGCCGGTCAGCCCCCCAATTCCCGGATGTCGCTCCCCTTTGCCGGGGAGCCCTTCGTTGAGGCCGAGGAAACCATCAAGGGCGAGCTGGTAGACCTTGGTCGCTCCCCTTTGCCGGGGAGCCCTTCGTTGAGGCTGACACCTGAGGCTGACGACGAGCAGGCGGCAGCAGCATGTCGCTCCCCTTTGCCGGGGAGCCCTTCGTTGAGGCATGATCGGCCGCCGCTCCAAGGACGCTCGCACGGGGTCGCTCCCCTTTGCCGGGGAGCCCTTCGTTGAGGCATGAGCACCCGGGTAGGGTGCAGTGCCTCCAGTGCGTGTCGCTCCCCTTTGCCGGGGAGCCCTTCGTTGAGGCTGGTTCTCGTCACCGGTCGAGATTGTCATGAGATTCCGTCGCTCCCCTTTGCCGGGGAGCCCTTCGTTGAGGCATCTGCGTGTGCGGGGAATCGGATGACAGTTTCATCCCTGGTCGCTCCCCTTTGCCGGGGAGCCCTTCGTTGAGGCGCGGACGGCAGCACGGGCACGGCCTTCCCATCACGCGTCGCTCCCCTTTGCCGGGGAGCCCTTCGTTGAGGCTGACCGCACTAGCCCCGGTGATCGCGTCCCTGCTGGTCGCTCCCCTTTGCCGGGGAGCCCTTCGTTGAGGCGCGGCGAAAGGACGGGCTCGATGAGCAGTCAGGTGGTCGCTCCCCTTTGCCGGGGAGCCCTTCGTTGAGGCTGCGCACGTCGTCACGGATCTGGCCGATGTCCCCCCGGAAGTCGCTCCCCTTTGCCGGGGAGCCCTTCGTTGAGGCCCGATCATCTTGGGGGAGGAGGACCTGCGATGAACGGTGTCGCTCCCCTTTGCCGGGGAGCCCTTCGTTGAGGCCCGCCCTTACGGAATCCGGGTATCTTGACGGGCGGGAAGTCGCTCCCCTTTGCCGGGGAGCCCTTCGTTGAGGCCGTGCCAAGCGTGCACTGGTGCAGACGCTCCGATACGGTCGCTCCCCTTTGCCGGGGAGCCCTTCGTTGAGGCTCCTAGGAGAACCCGTGGAGCGCTGGCAGGCCCGAACCGTCGCTCCCCTTTGCCGGGGAGCCCTTCGTTGAGGCCGCTGCTGTGTGGCGGTGAGGTCGGCGTCAGGCCAGTCGCTCCCCTTTGCCGGGGAGCCCTTCGTTGAGGCCATGGACCATGTCAGCAGGACGAACCACCCGAAGGAGTCGCTCCCCTTTGCCGGGGAGCCCTTCGTTGAGGCTCACGCTGAGTCGTGCTCACCTTGTTCTTGCGGATCCGTCGCTCCCCTTTGCCGGGGAGCCCTTCGTTGAGGCAGCAACATCGTCTTCGCGTGGGCCGACGTGAAGCCCGTCGCTCCCCTTTGCCGGGGAGCCCTTCGTTGAGGCAACGAGGTGCACGTGCTGGCGCCGAGGCGTTCCGGGAAGTCGCTCCCCTTTGCCGGGGAGCCCTTCGTTGAGGCTTCGGCGGCCAGCACACACTCGGAAAAACCAAAGGTCGCTCCCCTTTGCCGGGGAGCCCTTCGTTGAGGCCGCAGGCGCACGTCTTCACAGCCGTACCGCCCGGGTCGCTCCCCTTTGCCGGGGAGCCCTTCGTTGAGGCGGTTCGCCGCCTTCACCTTGTAGCGCTCGCCGCTCGTCGCTCCCCTTTGCCGGGGAGCCCTTCGTTGAGGCCTCTCCATCAATGTCGGAATCGGATTTGACGATCCGGGTCGCTCCCCTTTGCCGGGGAGCCCTTCGTTGAGGCATCAAGTCAGTGGATGAGGTCGCATCCGTTCCGGTCGTCGCTCCCCTTTGCCGGGGAGCCCTTCGTTGAGGCGAGTCGAGCAGACCCTCGACGCTTCGGCTGGGGACCGTCGCTCCCCTTTGCCGGGGAGCCCTTCGTTGAGGCGGTTCGCCGCCTTCACCTTGTAGCGCTCGCCGCTCGTCGCTCCCCTTTGCCGGGGAGCCCTTCGTTGAGGCCTCTCCATCAATGTCGGAATCGGATTTGACGATCCGGGTCGCTCCCCTTTGCCGGGGAGCCCTTCGTTGAGGCATCAAGTCAGTGGATGAGGTCGCATCCGTTCCGGTCGTCGCTCCCCTTTGCCGGGGAGCCCTTCGTTGAGGCAGATCACGGGAGAAGTGTCTCCTGGGACCTGGCATGTCGTCGCTCCCCTTTGCCGGGGAGCCCTTCGTTGAGGCTTCCTGCCTCGGACTCCGCCAGGCTACTCACGTCCGGTCGCTCCCCTTTGCCGGGGAGCCCTTCGTTGAGGCCCTTATATTTTTCCTGGTTACCCGAATCAACGAAAGTCGCTCTCCTTTGCCGGGGAGCCCTTCGTTGAGGCAGGTCCTTCCTGATCGAGGAGACCGACCCGGGGTTGTCGCTCCCCTTTGCCGGGGAGCCCTTCGTTGAGGCAGAACAGATTAGACACGAATGCAAGGAGCCCCTGGACGTCGCTCCCCTTTGCCGGGGAGCCCTTCGTTGAGGCCGGCGCCTCGCCCGGGTCGACGACCCCGAACGCGCCCGTCGCTCCCCTTTGCCGGGGAGCCCTTCGTTGAGGCCGGGAGTCCAGCATTTGAGCCCTTCCATGCCGATCTGTCGCTCCCCTTTGCCGGGGAGCCCTTCGTTGAGGCCCGCGCTGGGCCGCAATGATGTCGACCCGTGCCTTCGTCGCTCCCCTTTGCCGGGGAGCCCTTCGTTGAGGCGGGGATGGTGCCGAGGTCCGCGGTCAGCGGAAGAGTCCAGTCGCTCCCCTTTGCCGGGGAGCCCTTCGTTGAGGCAAACCGAATTCGGAGCCCTTCACACCACAGTTCGGTCGCTCCCCTTTGCCGGGAAGCCCTTCGTTGAGGCGAGCCGGTCTTGCGGATGGAGGGCAGCACCTCGGAGTCGCTCCCCTTTGCCGGGGAGCCCTTCGTTGAGGCCCGGCCTCGCCTAGCCATGTCCCGTGTTGCCCCGCCGGTCGCTCCCCTTTGCCGGGGAGCCCTTCGTTGAGGCGCGGGCGCGCTGCGCCGCCGCATCGACCAGCGGCTCGTCGCTCCCCTTTGCCGGGGAGCCCTTCGTTGAGGCGGGGGACTCTCCACCGCCAACGGCGGGGCGGGGGGTCGCTCCCCTTTGCCGGGGAGCCCTTCGTTGAGGCGGGGGACTCTCCACCGCCAACGGCGGGGCGGGGGGTCGCTCCCCTTTGCCGGGGAGCCCTTCGTTGAGGCGCGCTGATCTTCTACGTCACCTGGCTGACGCTCCTGGTCGCTCCCCTTTGCCGGGGAGCCCTTCGTTGAGGCGGTGAGCAGGAATCGGTACTGTCTCGCCGGATCTGTGTCGCTCCCCTTTGCCGGGGAGCCCTTCGTTGAGGCGACACGCGACCGGACGGCAGGGTGACCCGTGAGTCCGGCGGGTCGCTCCCCTTTGCCGGGGAGCCCTTCGTTGAGGCATCCACCGGTCGAACATGTTGTAGCGGGGCTGGTGTCGCTCCCCTTTGCCGGGGAGCCCTTCGTTGAGGCCCGACCGCGCGCACGTAGTCGACGAGGAATTCGCCGGGTCGCTCCCCTTTGCCGGGGAGCCCTTCGTTGAGGCTTCCGGAAGATCGGCCGGAAACCCGCGGGGATAGACAGTCGCTCCCCTTTGCCGGGGAGCCCTTCGTTGAGGCCCCCTGACCCTGCCGAACGGGCAGACCCGCGACGTGTGGTCGCTCCCCTTTGCCGGGGAGCCCTTCGTTGAGGCCACCACCCAGATCAACCTCCAGCCGCTCACCAAGAGTCGCTCCCCTTTGCCGGGGAGCCCTTCGTTGAGGCGACGGTGAGCAGCGGCTGATCCAGATGGGTCTGGCCGGTCGCTCCCCTTTGCCGGGGAGCCCTTCGTTGAGGCCGATATCGTCCGGGTTGGCCCACACGGTCACGCCCGTCGCTCTCCTTTGCCGGGGAGCCCTTCGTTGAGGCAAGGCGTGGGGCGACGGCGAGAAGGAGAAGAACTGGTCGCTCCCCTTTGCCGGGGAGCCCTTCGTTGAGGCTTCTCGTGCTGCCATTCAGATGCCGCCTCGCAGCATGTCGCTCCCCTTTGCCGGGGAGCCCTTCGTTGAGGCTGTGGGAACTTTGAATGGTTCCTATATTACTGCTAGTCGCTCCCCTTTGCCGGGGAGCCCTTCGTTGAGGCGGTAATTGGGCCAAGAAGTATGGCATGATATCGGGTCGCTCCCCTTTGCCGGGGAGCCCTTCGTTGAGGCAGCCCCGTCAAGTGAAAGAAGGAAGAACATGGAAGCAAGTCGCTCCCCTTTGCCGGGGAGCCCTTCGTTGAGGCTGAATGGTGATGTGCTTCTTAGTCTTGTCCTCCATGTCGCTCCCCTTTGCCGGGGAGCCCTTCGTTGAGGCCGATGGTGAGATCATCGGACGTCACCATTCCACCGTGTCGCTCCCCTTTGCCGGGGAGCCCTTCGTTGAGGCCGGTCGGTGGCAGCCATCTGCACGACCGCGTCGTGTCGCTCCCCTTTGCCGGGGAGCCCTTCGTTGAGGCCGCCCTGGACCTGCATGACGCTGCCACATGGTGCGCCTAGTTGAATATTTGCTCTGATGAGGTCCGGTGATGGTGCTAGTGGGGGCCAGCCAGTGATGAGTAGGTTGGCGCGGATGGGGACCATTCGTGGTGGTGATGGGGACCGGCCTGCCTAGGCTCCTCCCGTCATGTGAGAGGCACGTGACGAAAGGAGTTGTCACCGATGGTAAGTCGAATTCCGGCGAAGCGAGTGCTCCGCCTCCATGCTCAAGGCCTGTCAGGCCGGGCGATCGCCACCTCCCAGGGCGTGGCCCGCAAGAGTGTCGCCGCGGTCCTTCAGGTCGCCGATCAGCAGGGTATCGACTGGGATGATGTCGCCGACCTCGATGACGCCGAGGTCTATCGGCGGCTGTTCCCCGGCCGGGGCGAGCACGTCAGCGTGTTCACCCTGCCTGACTGGGCCGAGATCCACCGGCAGCTGGCCCGGGTCGGAGTCACCCTGAAACTGCTCCACGGCGAGTACACCGACACGGTCGCCGCTGCGGGCGGGGTCGCGATGAGCTACGACCGGTTCTGCCGGGGATACGAGCACCACGTCGCGCTCAGCGGGATCGATTCGCGGGTCGGCCACAAGGCGGGGCGCACTGTGGAGGTCGACTGGTCGGGGCCCACGATGGAGCTGATCGATCCTGTCACCGGCGAGGTCGCCACTGTGTACCTGTTCGTGGCCTGCCTGCCGTTCTCCCGGTACGCGTTCGTCGAGCCGACCCTGGACATGCGCCAGGACACCTGGTTGCGGGCCCATGTGGCGATGTTCGAGTTCTTCGGCGGCTCGGTGCCCCGGATCGTGTGCGACAACCTGAAGACCGGGGTGATCTCCCATCCCCGCGACGGCGAGATCGTCCTCAACGACTCCTACCGCGAGCTGGCGACTCACTACTCGGCGGCCGTGCTGCCCGGGCGGGTCCGCCGACCCAAGGACAAGGCGAGTGTGGAGAACACCGTCGGCCATATCGCCACGGTCGTGATCGCCGCGCTGCGCCAGACCACGTTCACCAGTCTGGAGACCCTGCGCCAGGCCATCGGTGAGCGCATCAGTGCCTACAACGCCGCACCGTTCCAGAAACGCCCCGGGTCGCGGGCCGGTGTGTTCACCACTGAGGAGCAGCCCCTGCTGCACCGGCTGCCGGCGGTGCGGTTCGAGGTCTCCACCTGGGTGCGGGGCCGCCGGGTGGCTCGTGACGGGCACGTGACCTGGGCCCGCAACCACTACTCGGTGCCCTGGACCCACGCCGGAGAGCACGTGGACCTGAGACTGACCGCTACCACCCTGGAGGTCTGGTCGGCCGACAGCCGGCTGGCCAGTCACCAGCTTCTGGCGGCCACCGCGGTCAACCGGTACTCCACCCGCGAGGCCGACCTGCCGGCCGGCGGCGCCTGGCGGGCCTGGGACCCCGGAAGGGTCCGCGCATGGGCGAATCGGATCGGGGAGGCCACGGCCACCGTGGTCGAGCGGATCTTCGCCTCGGTACCGGTGGCCGAGCAGGGCATCGACCCCGCCCTGGCCGTGCTGAGGCTCTCACGGCGCTACTCGGCGACCCGCCTTGAGGCCGCCGCGCGGATCGGCCTGGACTCGGTCGGCTCGCCCCGCTACGCCCATCTCCAGCCGATCCTGGCCACCGGTCGCGATCGGGCCGGCGACCGGAGCGTCGCGAGTGCCGAGGACCCGGGAACCGGGTTCGTGCGGGGCGCCTCCTACTACGGGGGAGACCAGCTGTGAGCATCATCGATATCGAGACCACCCGCAAGCTCCGCGAGATGGGCGCCGGCGATCTGCTCAGTGCCCTGGAGGCCCAGGACGATGTGCTGGCCGGTGGTCTGGCGTTCGGCGAGCGGATCCGCCTGATCGTCGATGACGCCTACATCGCGTTCACCGACACCAAGGTCACCGGGCTGATCCGGCGGGCCGGGCTGCGTTACCCGAATGCCGACCTGAGGTCGGTGGACCTGGTCGACCAGCGGGGCCTGGATCGGTCGGTCCTGGCCGAGCTGGCCACCTGCGGGTTCGTGGCCGCTCACCGCAATGTGGTGTTGCAGGGTTTCACGGGATCGGGGAAGTCCTATCTGGCCTCGGCGATCGCCAAGGCCGCGTGTGCTCATCGGTACCGGGCTCATGTGATTCGGATGCCGGACCTGGCCGAGGCGTGGAGAGTGGCCGGGGACCGCCCCGGGGGCACATCGAAGTTCATCAAGAAGTATGCGGCGTTCACCGTGCTGGTCCTTGATGAGTGGCTCCTGGACCCACCTGATGAGCCGATGCGGGCGATGCTGCTGGAGTTGATGAAGCACCGTCACGATACGGGGTCGACGATCTTCGCGACCCAATACGCGAAGAAGGACTGGCATGCCCGGTTGGGTGGCGGGGTTCATGCTGACGCGATCCTGGACCGCATCGTACATACCGCTGTATGGATCAACACCGGCCAGGTCAACATGAGGGAGAAGGCGGCCCAAGACGGTCACGCCAGTCAGGGCATGGGCTGACCTACCCGCATGGGGGTCGGAGCGGGTGGTCCCGATGCATGCCAGCCCCGGCCCCCACACGCACCAGGACTGGTTCCCAAAGGCACGAACCACCGGCCTTCAAGTACGCGAATATTCACCTAGTCGCTCCCCTTTGCCGGGGAGCCCTTCGTTGAGGCACCGCCCGCCTGCGACAACCACCACCAGCCCGGCTGGTCGCTCCCCTTTGCCGGGGAGCCCTTCGTTGAGGCCAGACCGATGTGGCGCGCATGGAGCAGGAGATCGCCGGTCGCTCCCCTTTGCCGGGGAGCCCTTCGTTGAGGCGGGGAGGCGCTGCGGGCTCGGATCATCGATGCGATCCGTCGCTCCCCTTTGCCGGGGAGCCCTTCGTTGAGGCCCGCGGCGCACCAACCGCAAGGTCGCAGTCGACAAGTCGCTCCCCTTTGCCGGGGAGCCCTTCGTTGAGGCAACCACTTATCAAGAACCACCTTTGTTAGCTCACACGTCGCTCCCCTTTGCCGGGGAGCCCTTCGTTGAGGCTGCATCATTCCTTGCTTGAACTGGGCAAGAGGATTGTCGCTCCCCTTTGCCGGGGAGCCCTTCGTTGAGGCTTGGAGTTCGGGACGCGGCGGATGGCGCAGCGGGCCTTCATGTCGCTCCCCTTTGCCGGGGAGCCCTTCGTTGAGGCTAGGTGATATCGCCTGGGATTAGCACCAGCCATCGCGTCGCTCCCCTTTGCCGGGGAGCCCTTCGTTGAGGCGTGAGGAGGGTGCGGGAGGGGATTGCAGCACCGACCAGTCGCTCCCCTTTGCCGGGGAGCCCTTCGTTGAGGCGCGTCGGGCGGCCAGATCGGCGGTGTGCAGCGTCTCGGTCGCTCCCCTTTGCCGGGGAGCCCTTCGTTGAGGCGCGGTCAGCGACCACGAGGACGCCCTGGGCTACACGTCGCTCCCCTTTGCCGGGGAGCCCTTCGTTGAGGCGCCGACCCCATGCCGCAGTCCCGCACGGAACTGATGTCGCTCCCCTTTGCCGGGGAGCCCTTCGTTGAGGCCACCGCGCCGACCAGATGCTGCCCCACCCCGACCCCGCGTCGCTCCCCTTTGCCGGGGAGCCCTTCGTTGAGGCATTTACCGGTCGGTTCAGCAGGACGGTCGCACGGAGTCGCTCCCCTTTACCGGGGAGCCCTTCGTTAAGGCTCGGGCTTGAGGTCGCCCAGCACCATGGGAATCACGTCGTTCCTCTTCATTGAGGAGCCCTTCGTTGAGGCTGAAGTCCCTCGAGCGTTTTGACGCCAGGTGCCAGGTTGCTCCCCTTTACCGGGGAGCCCTTCGTTGAGGCGGCACCGACACCGAGGACTGGGCTGCGCGGCAGTTCGTCGCTCCTCTTCTTCGAGGAGCCCTTCGTTGAGGCAGGCAGGCCGTTGCCGCAGTGAGAACTTGTTTGGCAGTCGCTCCCCTCATTGGGGAGCCCTGGTTCAGGCGTCGGTTCCGAGCAGTGCGCCGCCCCGAACCAGCTGTGTCGCTCCCCTTACCGGAGAGCCCTTCATTGACGATCCACCTGCAGCACGTCTGCTCGGCTCAGCTGTAGCCAGTCGAACCTGCCAGCGTGTTCTCCTGTCTTGCTCCTACCGGCGCCGACCCAGATACGTGGCCGCCGACACAGTCGGCGATCGCGTCGACATGCGCACCGCCACCGCGCGTGCGTGCCGCTCGCGACGCCACCCATGGAGCATCAGCAGGGGAGTCAGCTCTTCAGTCATACCGGCCGATCCGCAGCAGCCGGGTACCCGCTGGCCTTTCATCATCGATCGCTCACATTCCCTCGATCATCGCACGGCACACGCAGAAGGTTACTCGTGGCGCACCGAGGCTGGTGCCTGAACAGTCGGGCCAGGCCAACTGCCCCACCACGCCATCGCCACGACAGCCCTTCAGAGGCGCTGTACCAGCTGGATGCGCACACCGCCAGCCTCAGCGGGATGGGGACCCAGATGTTCGATTTCAAACAGTTTGAGATCGTCTCTGTTCACCTCCAAACATCTTCTGTTAGTGTTCCGAACAACAGATCTCGGGGTCGAGAGGGCTGCGCACCAGCCTCAGGAGGAGCGAAGAGTCGTGTCCAACAACGTTGTCGTGACATGTGTCGGTGTCATCACTCTTGATGTCATCGCCATGGTGAGGGCTTTCCCTCAGCAAGAGGGCCGCATGGAGGCCGAGGACGTCATCGTCACCGGCGGGGGCCCGGCCTCGAATGCGGCGGTGGCCCTCGCCAGGCAGGGTGTGTCCACCGCCGTCGTCGGCCGCGTCGGCCACGACGAGGCCGGAGACCAGGCGCTCACCCTTCTGGACCATGCCGGCGTCGACACGACCGGCGTGGTCGTCGATGAATCCGTGAAGACCCAGACGTCATGCATCATCGTCGATCAATCCGCCAGCACCCGATCGATCGTCACAACCCGTTCGAACCCGCTCAACTCCCTGACGCCTCTCGCCCAGGAGCGCATCACGGCCTCCGAATGGGTCCACGTCGACCACATGGGATACCGAGCAGTCACCGACCTGATCAAGCACCGGGTCAGCGGGCACCGCCCACTGATCTCCATCGACTCCGGCAACGCGCCCATCGAAGGATTCGACCCCGCCGACGTCGATCTCTACGTCCCCACCGCCAAGACTCTTCTTGAATGGTCCGGAATCAACGATCTGGACACCGCCGCTCGGAGGGCCCTAGCTCGTGGCGCTCATGCTGTCGTCGCCACCGACGGGGCGAACGGCTGCTCTGCCTGGTGGGACGGCGAAGGAGCCGGATTCGCCGGCTCAGGCACCGATCAGCCCGGTTCGGCCAGCGCTCCAGCATTCGCCCAGCCCTCCGATATCGTCTCGACACTCGGTGCCGGCGACGTCTTCCACGGGGGTCTCCTCTCGGCTCTCGTCCACGGCGTGAGCTGGGCCGATGCGCTGGTGCAGGCGAATATCACCGCCGGACTCTCCTGCCATGGTCGCGATGGGCGTGAGGCCGTGCCCGTCTGGCCCCAGGTCGAAGCACAGGCCGCTGCAATTCTTCATTGATTGAATCGACACGAAGGACTCACACATGTCATCAACCCTTCCCCTCGCCCCCATCAGCCGCGAGTCAGGCGGACTGGCGATGCTGGCGGTCGACCAACGCGAGGCGCTGCGCAACATGCTCGTCACGGCCCGCGGCCGATCCATCTCCGACGCTGACATGACTGACTTCAAGGTCGCCGCAGCTCGTGAACTGAGCCCTTACGCATCCGCCGTCCTCGTCGATCACCAGTTCGCCCTCGACGCCGTCGTCGCAGCCGAAGCGATCGCCTCTAGCTGTGCGCTCATCGCCTCCGCCGACGAGTTCCACCCGGGCAACGGCATCCCGGTCGACCGCGTCACCATCGACACCGAGTCCACCCCCCGACATGCCGTCGAGCTCGGAGCGAAGGCCATGAAACTGCTGGTGCTCTGGCGATCCGACGAGGATCCCCAGACGCGCAGGTCTCTCGTGGACGAGTTCGTCACCCGTTGCCACTCGCAGAATCTCATCGCCATCATCGAGCCCGTGGTCCGCACCCCGCGGACGCATGCCGAGTTCGACAAGGAGACCGCGATTCTGCGCGCCGCCGACGAACTCGGCGATCTGGGTGCCGACCTGTACAAGGCCGAGATGCCACGTGGAGGACGAGGCACCGACGAGGAGTTGTACGCCGCCTGCCGCGAACTCGACTCCAGAATCCCGACCCCGTGGGTCATCCTCTCCTCCGGAGTCGACGCCGACCTGTTCCCCAACTCGGTCCGCCAGGCCGTCAGGGCCGGCGCACAGGGATTCCTGGCCGGCCGCGCGGTGTGGTCCTGCACCCTGCCACTCACCAATTACAACTTCACCTCCGCACTGCGGGATCTAGCAGCCGCGCGACTGTCCCGTCTGGCCCAGATCGTCGACGAGACACTTGCCTCCCGCTGAGACACATCCATTCATTCCCCCACAACGACGTGAACAGGAGACCATCAATGACCAACTGGATCGGAATGCCCGCCCACAACCGCTGGATGGAGAACGAGCTCGACCGCATCCTGGAATTCGGGCGTGGCGCCAAAGTACCCAATGGGTTCGGCTGGCTGTCGAACACTGGCGGTATCCGCGAGGAGCAGGGCACCCAGCTGTGGATCACCGCGCGCATGGTGCATACCTACTCCATCGCTTCGCTGATGGGCCGCCCGGGCGCACGCACCATGGCGGCGCACGGGGTGAAGGCACTCACCGAGGGCCCGCTACGAGACCGTGAGCACGGCGGCTGGTACGCGGTCGTCGCGAATGAGGGCGACGAGGTGACCGACCGGAAGAAGGAGGCCTACGCCCACGCCTTCGCCGCCCTCGGAGCGGCCTCCGCCGTCGCGGCGGGAGTCCCCGGCTCCGAGGAGCTGCTCACCCTCGCCGTCGACTGCATCAACCAACACTTCTGGTCCGACGAGGAGCAGATGGTCGTCGACAACTGGGACGAGACCTTCGCCCACTGCGATGAATACCGCGGCGGGAATGCGAACATGCACTCGGTGGAGGCGTTCCTCGTCCTCCACGACGTCACAGGGGACGATATCTGGCTGGACCGCGCGCTGCGCATCGCATCCGTCCTCATCCATGACGTCGCGCGCAACAACGCTTACCGGGTCAACGAGCACTTCGATGACCAGTGGAACGTGCTGCGCGACTACAACAAGGAGGCGCCGGGCGACCGGTTCCGAGCCTTCGGAGGAACCCCGGGTCACTGGGTCGAGTGGGGACGTCTCCTGGTCCAGATGCGCGCCACACTTGCTGCCGAGGGCAAAAAGGTCCCGGAGTGGATGCTTCCAGATGCTGAAGCGCTGTTCCACCAAGGCGTCGCCGACGCGTGGGCGACCGACGGCGCCCCGGGTTTCGTCTACACAGTCGACTGGGAGGGCGAGCCCGTCATCCGCTCGCGTGTGAGGTGGGTGATTGTCGAGGCGATCGGATCGGCGTACGCCCTCCACAGCGCCACCGGGAAGAGCGAGTACGCCGACTACTACCAGGAGTTCTGGGACTACTGCCGCGACTACCTGCTGGATTACGAGACCGGCTCATGGTGGCAGGAACTCGATGAGACCAATACACCCACCACGAAAGTGTGGAACGGCAAGCAGGACATCTATCATCTCCTCCACTGCCTCATCGTGCCCCGTCTCCCCCTGACGCCGGGAATGGCTCCAGCCCTCGCACGGGGCCTTCTCGACAGGAACTGACACACCACCAACCCATTCATCTATTTCCACAGCGTCGTCGCGCTCAATGCGACGGCGCTGGGAAGACCTGCACCTTTTCACGAAGAAGTGGATCCAAAATGCCTGTGAAGCCCCCGGCGAAACACTCCGTCGCACAACCATCAAACAGCCAACGGAACCGGCTCTCCTGGCGTGAACGCCTCGGCTACGGCACCGGCGATGTCGGCTACAACTTCCTGTTCGACATGGGCCAGCTGTACCTGCTGAAGTTCATGACCGACGGCCTCGGCCTCAACCCGGCGGTCGGCGGCACAGTCTTTCTGGTCGCCAAGATCTGGGACGGATTCGCCGACATGGCTGTCGGAACCTGGATCGACAACAAGAGGAAGCCGGGCCGGTTCGGCCGATACAAGAGCTTCATCCTGTACTCGGTCATCCCCTTGGCCCTGCTCCTCATCGCCAACTTCACAGTGCCGGAGATGTCGCTGAGCGGAAAGACCATCTGGGCCTACGCCGCCTACATCATCTTCGGCACCGTCTACTCCATCGGCAATGTGTCCTACGGATCGATGATCCCCACCATGACCCGGGACCCGCAGGAGCGTGCGGTGCTCTCCTCGATCCGCCAGGGCGGATCCAACCTCGGCCTGCTCATCGCGACCGTCGCCTTCATGCCGATCGTTCACCTCTTCACCAACCAGCGGCACGGCTACACCGTCGCGGTCACCTGCTTCGCGATCGCCGGTATCGCGCTTATCTGCTTCATGTGCTCCAGTGTCAAGGAGCGCTTCACCCACGAGGCCACGAATGCCGCGGCACCCAGCGAGAGCAAGGTGCCGCTGCGCACCCAGTTCAAGCTGCTGCTCCACAACCGGCCGCTGATCGGCATCGCCTTCGCGAACCTGTTCTCTTTCTCCGCGTTCAACGTGAAGCTGGCCGTCCAGGTGTACTTCACGCAGTACATCCTTCACGACGACTGGGCATTGTCCTACCTGGGCCTGTTCTCCATCGGCTGCGTCTTCCCCGCCGTCGCCATCGCACCATGGCTCAGCAAGAAGATCGGCAAGCGCAACACCTACATCCTCGGTTGCGCCATCTGGTTCGTGGCCGACACGATCGCCTTCTTCGCGGTCCACAGCACGCTGTCGCTGGTCATCTTCTCCTGCTTCGCATACTTCGGCTCCGGTCTCCCGACCTCGCTGAACTGGGGCATGGTCTCTGACTGCGTCGAGTACGGCGAGTACAAGTCCGAGGTTCGCAATGAAGCGCTCACGTACTCTTCATTCACCTGGTTCCGCAAGATCTCCCAGGCTGCCGCCGGATTCATTCCCGGCGCCGTTCTTGCCACCGTAGGTTACGTGGCCAATGCCGAGAACCAGTCCTCTGGCACGATCTTCGGCATCCGGGCGCTCATGTTCGTCTATCCGCTGGTCATGTGCGTTCTCACTATCATCATGATGAAGTTCGTGTACAACCTCAGTGACGACAAGGTGCGTCATCTCATCGACGAGCTGGATGCGCGTCAGGTCTCGAAACTGGCGTCGTCCGGCCCCACCACCCCGACGGCATCACCGTCCGACAACGAGTTCCCCTCTTCCGGAGCCTCCAATGACTGATGACTACATGCTCAAGTACGTCTCTGACGTTCACACCGGCAGCAATGAACTGACCTTCGATGTGGCTGCCCTCAGAACCACGAGACTGCCCCATACACCGGGATGGCTCACCGGGGAATCGCCGGAAGACCAAGGTATTGAAACGGGGATGCCGAATCTTCCCCAGGACCTCCAGCTACCGCCTGTCGAGCAGATCGGTTTCAAAGCCCGCGTCAGGGCGCTGGGGCCTGCCACGCTGAGGATCCAACTGGCACCCGCCGACCACCAGATGTGGCGCGAGCCCGACTGCTGGCCCGGCATCATGACGGCCTCCACCAATGGAGATCCGACCTGTACCGTAACCAGCACGGACGATGTCATCCGGGTCGAACTGCCCGAAGCGGAGCTGAGGATCGGAACCCGCCCCCTCACCCTCTCGCTGTACCGCGAAGGCAGGCTGCTGATGCGTACCGGACAGCGGTTGCGCCAGGTCGCGGGTTTCCCCATGGCTCCCCCAGCGCTGTCATGCGACGAGAGCATCTCCCTCAACCTGGAGATGGACACCACCGAGCAGATCTACGGATTCGGCGAGCAGTTCTCCCCACTGCGCAAGAACGGTCAGCGGCTCGTACTGGAGGTCAACGACGCGCTCGGAACTGGCACCGGGCGCACCTACAAGCCGGCCCCGGTGTGGCACTCAACCAACGGCTACTCCGCGTTCATCAACACCGGCGCGAATGTGACGGCCGATATCGGCCATGAGCGCCCCAGCGTGCTCGGGCTGACCCTTGACGACTCGGGCCTCGACCTCATCATGTTCGCCGCGCCCACCCCGGAGGCGCGTCTCGGCGACTACACCGCGCTGACGGGCACGGCGAAGCGTCCTCCCCTGTGGGCATTCGGCTACTGGATGGGACGCTGCCGCTACCACTCGAGCACTGAGATGCTGGAGGTCGGGAAGCGCATGCGTGAGGAATCGATCCCCGCCGACGTCCTTCACCTGGATCCCGACTGGCTCATCGTCGATCGGCTTCAGACCGACTACATCTGGAACGAGGAGCGTTTCGGGAACCGTAAGAAGTTCATTGATGACCTGGCCGAACTGGGCCTGCGCCTTTCGATGTGGGAGGTCCCGTACCTCGATCCGGCATCTCCCCTGTTCGAGGAGGCCGAGTCTGGCGGGCATCTTCTGCGCAATCCCGATGGCAGGCTGGCCCACATCGAGGGCACGCCCACTCCCGACGGGCGGTTCCGGGCCTTGTTCGACCTCAGCCGCCCCGAGACCCGCGCATGGATCCTGGACAAGCAGCGTCCGTTCTTCGACGACGGCCTGGCCGTCATCAAGACTGACTTCGGTGAAGGCTGCCCTCCGGGCGCGGTCTCGGCCGACGGAACACCCGGCAACTACATCCATAACCTGTACACGTTGAAGTACAACGGTGCGATCTACGACATGATCGGAGACCTCACCGGGCGTACGCCGTTCGTCTGGGCGCGCAGTGGCTGGGCGGGCTCCCAGCGCTACCCCGGGCAGTGGGGAGGCGATGCGGAGTCCACCGTGGTGGGCATGCAGGCGACGTTGCGTGGCGGCCTGTCCTACGCGTCGTGCGTACCGAGTTTCTGGAGCCACGACATTGGTGGGTTCTACGGTCCTGAACTGACCCCGGGCCTCTACATACGTTGGACTCAGTTCGGCGCCTTCTCCCCGCTGATGCGGGCCCATGGCCTTCGTCCCAGGGAACCCTGGGAGTTCGGCGAGCAGGCACTTGAGGTCTGTCGCGACTGGATCCGGCTGCGCTACAGCCTGCTGCCATACCTGTGGCAGGTCGGTCGTGAGGTGGAGACGAAGGGTCTGCCGTTCATCCGGCCGCTGTGCCTGGAGTACCCCGACGATCGGGTCGCCATCGACATCGACGACGAGTACCTGTTCGGCCACGACCTCCTGGTGGCACCGGTCATGGACGACGGCACCGATCCGGTGACGCGCAGCATCTACCTGCCCGAGGGGACCTGGTACGACTTCTTCACCGACGAGCGGTTCGAGGGCCCCGGCTTCATCGAGCGCAAGGTGTCGATCGAGCAGTTGCCGGTGCTCGTCAGGGACGGTGCCGTGATACCGCGCGTCGACGTGGACGGGTCCGTCCGTTCGACCGACGATCTGCTCGACCGTCCTTGGACCGTTCACGTCTGGGACAACGGCGAGACGGACCTCTCGGGACTCGAAGGGTTCGACGGGACGCCTGAGATCGCACAGGTCATCAAGCATGGGTAATCTCGGCCAATGAGCGTGACGGCGACATGGATCCTCACCGGGGCGGTTCTGTTTATCGCCTCGATGGTCCAGAGGGTCACAGGAATGGGGCTGGCCCTGCTGGCCTCCCCATTCCTGGTCCTCATTCTCGGATCCACCACGGGGATCCAGACCTGCCAGTTCGTCGGCCTGGGCGTATGTCTGGCGAGTGCCGTCGCCCTTCGCAGAGACATCAACCTGCGCAGAACCGGACTGCTGCTCGTCGCCTCGGCCATAGGCCTGTTACCCGGAGTCTGGATATCTCGAACGTTGTCGTCGGCGTGGCTGTCCATCGTGATCGGATCAGTCACGATCTGCGCTCTGGCGAGCATCCAGTTCCTGCGACGATCGAGCGTCTTCGAGGGCCGGAAAGGGGTCGCTCTGGCAGGCGGCCTCTCAGGGTTCATGAATGTCACGGCCGGTGTCGGCGGGCCACCGCTGGTGGTGTACGCCAACTCGACGGGCTGGCGATACACGGAATACGTCGCAACCGTTCAACTGTTCTTCACCGGACTGAACGTCATGTCCCTCGCGGGGCGGGGACTACCGCAAGTACCCGGATCCGCGTGGGCGGTCATCATCGCGACCGCGGCCGGCGGAACGTTGTTGGGCAATTTTGCGGGCCCCAGAATCAACGACAATCTGGCCAGGCGTCTTGTCCTAGCCATCGCACTCGTAGGCTCTCTGGCCACTGTCATCCGTGGCATCACCAGCCTCTGACACCAACACACACCTACTGAAATGGAGAAACGCATGATCCGTAGAATCACTGTCATCGGCGCTGGACGGATGGGTGGCGGTATCGCGAAGAACCTTGCTCGCGACGACGCATTCGACGTCACCGTCTCCGACTTCAGCCGCCAGGCCGTCCAGGCGTGCGTCGACGCCGGTGCCGCCGACGGGGGTAGCGCCACTGCCGCCGTCGCCGACGCGGACCTCGTCATCACCAGCCTGCCGATGCCCGAGACCGTCACCGCCGTCTACCGGGACGCGATCGGCTCCTCACCCGCCGACACCCTCTGGATGGACGTGTCCACCATCGACCCGGCGACGGCGTCAGCATTGGAGAGGACTGTCGAGAGCAGCGGCCGGCGCTTCGTCGCCTGCCCCCTGGGCAAGGGGCCGGCCCAGGCGGAGGCCGGTACCCTCCCGCTGTTCGTCGGAGGCAAGGAAGAGCTGCTCGAGCCGCTCGAACCCGTCTTCGCGTGCATCGGCGAAGGCGTGCATTACATGGGATCGGTCGAGGCGTCGACCTCGTTCAAGATCGTGTCGAACATGATCGGCATGACGAATCTCGCCGTGATGTCGGAAGGGTATGCGCTGTGCAAGGAATGCGGCGTGACCGACGAGGCATTCGTCGATGCCCTGCGTAATACAGGGGCATGGTCGGCCCAGGCCGACCTGCGGCTCCCGTGGATCATGAACGGGGACTTCGGGAATCGCTTCGGTGTGGACCTCGCGCTGAAGGATGTCCGGCTCGCCGTCGACATCGCCGCACGCCGCGGAATCCCCGCTCCTGTCGGTGCATCCGGTCTGTCGCAGCTGGTCGCGGCGCATGCACTCGGTTTCGGGAGCGAGGACGCCGATGCCGTGTTCAAGGTCGTCGTTCCGGGATCGAGGACACAGGACGGCGAGTAGGCACGCATACCATCCCGCGACACCACCAGCCATTGCCCGACCTGGCCGGTGGGCGTCGTGGGATATGGTCCCATCCATGGAAGAGGTCAGGCGATGACGGAACCGTCCAGAGAGACGACGCGCACCCCCAGCAAACGCCAGGCCGCGATCCTCCGGCGTCTGAGCAAGCTCGGTTTCGCCAGCACGACCAGCCTCGCCAACCACTTCCAGGTCTCGGAGATGTCGATCCGTCGTGACGCAGCGGCGATCGAGAAACTCGGGCTGGCGCGACGGGTCCACGGTGGTCTCGTGTCCTTGAGAGCGGTGACGGACGGCAGCAGGGATTTCTTCGGACGCAATATCGTGAACTCGATGGAGAAGGAGGTCATCGCGCGCGCCGCGGCGCAGGCGGTCGGTGATCAGGACGTCATCGTGATCGATGCCGGCACCACCGCCTACCAATTCGCCCGCGCACTGCCGGAGACCTTTCGCGGCACAGTGATCTCCCACTCTCTGCCGGTATTCAATCTGATGCTCAACCGGTCGAATGTCACCACGATCAGTCTCGGTGGAGAACTGTATCGACGGAGTCAGGCATTCATCGGATCCTCTGCGCTCACGGCCGCACGGGAGCTGAAGGCCGGGACGTTCTTCATGGGCGCTGCCGCCCTCGACGCACGCGGAATCTATGCATCGCTGGATATCGAGAAAGAGATCAAGCGGGCCCTGATCGGTATCTGCCAGAACATCGTGCTGCTGGCCGACAGCACGAAATTCAATGCCAACGCACCCGTCGCGCTGGTCCCGTGGGACGATCGATTCACCGTCCTGACCGACCGTCTTCCCAGCACCGAGCTGCTGGCCGAGTTCGCGGACCGGGGGGTCCGCGTCGACGAGGCGGATTCGCTGCCAGCACGTGAGGGCGTGGGGATGATCAGCTGACCTGGCCGTCTCGTCACCCCCCGAGAGCTGGAGCCCCTCGTTGAGATCTCCATGCCCAACCTCAATTCCGTTGAGTGATCACCCCAAGGGCACGCGCATCCATGCGACGGTGTCCACGTACGAGCGGGGCCAGTTTCGGAGTGACCCCTGGTACGCAACGACTCGGTTCCGTCATCCGACGGAACCGAGTCGTTACTTTTCTACTTCAAGATCACCCTGCTTCCGGTGTCACCAAATTATGCTGTCGATCAGCCTTCTTTCCCCAGTGCACCGTCAGAAGGGCGATGATCGCGACCGTTGGGCAGATTGCGATCAGGAGCATCGTGGACTTGATACCGATCGCGGCCAGGACGACCGGGAAGAAGAACAGGCCGAGCGCCGAGCCGATACGGCCCATGGTCTCGGACCAGCCGGTTCCGACTCCACGGATCTCGGTCGGGTACGCGACAGCCGCCAAGGTCTTCGACAGCGGCCCTGGCCCGAACGAGGTACCAGCCAGGAGGAACACAACCAGGAACACGGGAAGCAAGGACGGGTCCTGCCCTCCACCGACACCGACGAGGCCGATCCACACCAGACAGACCAGGACGAGCCCATATCCCACGAGCCCGAGGCGGCGAAGGCCGAGTCGGGAGGTGAGCCTGACCCCCAGCAGGCCCGCAATCATGCCGAGCCCCTGAGCGCAGATCGTGGCGGTGATCGTGGAGACCATGTCCTTGCCGAAGACCATCGCTGCAATGACCGGGATGTAGAACCCGACGCCGTAGTACTGCAGCTGCTGCGCGAACGCGCAGATGGAGACCAGCAAGGTCTTGGGTCGCTGCTGACCTCGGAAGAGGTCCTTGACCCCGTACTTGGATTTCTCTTCGTCGACCAGGGCGTCATCGCTGTCATCGGGCTCGACCACCACGTCGAGGTCATAGGTGCTCCCCAGCACCCTGGCCGCCTGCTCCAGACTCTGGTGCTTGGCCGACCACTGCGGGGACTCCTCGGAATACTTCAGCCGCAGGACCAACGCGACGATGGCGATCACCGCACCGAAACCGACCGTGAAGCGCCAGATGTGCGACGTGACGGCATTCAGCGCGAATGGAAGAGCGATGCTTACACCCAGGATGTTGGAGAACGAGGACACCGGCTGCCAGAAATTGATGAACTTGGCGTTCGTCTCTTTGGTCAGCAGCTCCGCCATGAATGAGAAGGCGACTGGCATATCCAGTCCAACGGCGACCCCCAGGAGCACCCTGAAGAACAGGGCCATCCAGAAGTTCATCGACAAGCAGACGCCGATCGGTGCGATGGTCAGCAGCACGGCGCAGATGATGAACAGCTTGTACCGACCCGTACGGTCGGAGATGATTCCACCCGCCAACGCGCTCACCAACGCTCCCAGCGCGGTGGACGCGGTGATGAAGCCGACCTCGGTCGGGGTCAGGTGGAGGTCATTCGTCATCGACGTGACGCCGATGCTCAGGCTTCCGAGATCGTAGGCGTCAGCGAAGACAGAGGTCATCGCGATCGCGAACAGGATCCCCACACGCGGTGTATTACGAGGATTCTCTTCCAGATACTTGAGGATGCCACGACGACTGTGAACAACAACGGTTTCTCGTTCGGATGACATGTCCGGTCTTACCGTAGTATTTGTCATTTTATGCCACTCTTCCTTAAGGGCACCAATATTACTGGTGGACCAACGCTGGTCCGTTTCACACAGCAAGCGTATTGAATTGTCGTATATCGAATAGTTCGACGCCTAGAATACGGCGACATTCCTTATCGTCGAAACTTTATCCAAGAATGGCCTGAGATGGCCCCTCGCGGTCCGGGTCCGGATGGTCAACCGGACCCGGACCGAGGAGTCAGAATCTCAACGGGAAATCGTCCGGATCCGATCCGAACACCGGATTGCACTCATACGGCCACTTCATGGCCGGCGTATGCGGGCCTGGTGCAGACCGGGTCCTCATAGGCGCGGATCTCGTAGACACCGGCAGAAGGATCCCCATTGGTTGCCAGGCAGACGAGCCGCAACTGGTCCGTGGTCACAGCAGTCTCCAGCGTATGCACCACGCGGGTGGAGGTGTTGCCCTGAACCCTCACCACCGTGCGCCACCCATCCGCTCCCGCGACCTGGATCTCGTAGTCGCGCAGTGTCTGCGGATCCCGGAAGAAGGGCGGGTATGCGTGGTATTCGCGAAGCAGGTGACCGGGGAAGGTCACCTGGATCTGACGGATCGTCTTCTGCGAGCCCCAGGCGAGCTGCAGCCATGCCGGCAACGGGTAGGCAGGATCAGAACGCCACTCGTTGGTGGAGCGGTGCGGACGCGCCTCGCCGGAAATGACCTGCTGCGGCTCGTACCCCCGCTGGGCGGGGTTGACACGGAAGGACAGCGTCTGACCGGATCCGAAGCGGCGATAGTGACCGGGGCGGTCCTCATACGTGGCGATCTGGCCCGGCAGAACCGCTGGAGATATGTGCCACTCCACGTCCGGAGACGCTTCAAGATCGATTCGGACGTAGCTGACCTCCTCGCCACTGGACGGCAGCGCGACATCCCAGTCCACCCAGGTGGGACCACCGACAGGCACCGTCAGCTCAGTGGAGGCCAGCGGCTCGCCGACATTGGACCGGTAGTCCCAGATGTCAGTGGCCGGATACAGGCAGGCCCTGACCGTCGTCGGGGAATCGCCGTGGTTCGAGAGGGCCAGACCAATCGTGTCGAGAGATTGACCGGCACCACGGATGATCCACTGCGCGGTCCGTCTCTCAAGGCGTCCGGTCGCGGGGAAGAGCGGGTAGTCCTTCCAGTAGTCGACTCCCCCGAGGTGGCTCAGGGAGGACGGCCCGACGCCTGTGACCAGAGCTGAGGAGCTGGCCGTGACCGTGGCAGTCCTGGCCAGATCCAACGGATCTCTATTGGCCACATGCACCAGGAAGGCACCGTCGCGCAGCAGCGTCTGCTGGATCTCGGCGACGTTGGCCATAGCGGCATCACCGACGTTCTCAGCTCCGTGGTTGAGTCCGGCGGCGACGCCGACCGCCTGCCCCATCGAGGCGCAGGTGCCGATGACGCGGGTCGCCGAGAGCGCAGCATGGGTCGCGGACATGTCGCGGCCGGCGAAGAACAGATTGCTGAGTGCCTGAGAGGTCAACGATGACAGCGGGATGGAGAACGGTCCGACGTACTTGCTCCCCATCGATGCCGCGTGCGGATCCCCCCACTGGTTCGCCGTAGTGGGTTCGGCGACCTCCTTGAGAAGACCACCGATCGTGTGCAGGTCCATGTACCAGCCGCCGAAGGCGACCTCGTCCCCGAAGGCCGGGTTCTCCACCAGATCCTGTTCTCTGAGGATGTGCCTGCCCTCGAGCCGCCTGGACTCCCGCTTACCAGGGATCTGCCCCACCCAGTCCAAGGCCAGCGTCGCGGCTCGGGGAGACCAGTACGGATCACGGTTCTTGAGGTAGTCCCAGATACCCAGCACATGGCGCGTCAGTTCGTGGCGCAGCGTCTCATTGTCATAGAGGGTATCCCACGGGGAACCGAGCTCAATCCACCAGTACCCGCATTCAAGGTGCGGGACCTTGCGCCCTCCATCGGCGAAGAATCTCTGATCGTCATAACGGACGGCCCAGTCCGGCGCGTGGAACTCGGTGAGAGCGCCCGTGTCAACGGTCTTGAAGCACAGAGTCGAACCCATGGTGTCTGGTGTCGCCTCACGCGGCGCGTAGGTCTCACCGAACTCGCTGCCGGCCTCCATGCCCTGGCGGCCCGGATTTCCGGCCAGCTCACCGAGCGTCCCGTCTCCGGTGCAGTCGATGAACGCATCGGCTGAAATGTCGCGGATGAGCTCCGCTCCCCAGGTGCGCGCCTGAATCCTGGTGATACGGCCATCCTCGACCGTGGCGCTCTCAACGCCGGTGTTCAGCTCCAATGTGAGATTCTCGGTCCGCACGACCATGTCGTAGAGAACCATGTCCCACACCGAGTTCGTCCAGCCGTCCTCCCAGATCTTCGCGTGATTGACGACCCTGTCCTGAATCAGCGCCTCGGCGATCACGCCGGTCTCTCGTGCGTAACCGTGGAAGGCTGCCGCGCCATGGGGAGTCACCCGGACCTCCGAGGAGGAGTTACCTCCGAGGACGGGACGGTCCTGAATCAACACCGTCTTGGCTCCGTGCCGAGCCGAGGCGACTGCCGCAGAGACTCCGGCCATCCCCCCGCCCGCAACGACAACGTCATAGCGCTCAGTAACTGTGCGCATCGATCCTCTCCTCTTTCGTACCGGTACCACGACGTCCCTGGCTGACGGAGAACCTCCACAAGACTCTCTTGCACCGACGCCACCACATCGTGGCTTCAGCCCACCTGAGGTGGACCGGTCCATCTTTGTGGACCGGTCCACAACATACGCTCGCCTAAATGTGAGGTCAATACCCTTCGATCAAGTGCTCTGACGAATCGTTCCCGCAAGTCACGGCCGTGAGCGCCCTGCGGAGGACCGCACCACAAGCCGGGGCCTGATCCGGATCTGTCGGGCGGCGTCGTCTCCCGGTCGGGCCGCCAGGAGCGCCGATGCCGCGGCGGCACCGATCTTCTGATTGTCCGGATCGACGGTCGTCAGTTGGATCAGGCCGTAACCCGCGAGTGGGGCGTTGCCGTAACCAACCACCGCGACATCCACTCCAGCTTCGCGTACAGCGGCGAGAGCACCGGCCGCAGCCGGGTCGCCGGCAGTCGTGATCGCAGTGGGAGGACTGGCGGACGCGAGGAACTCTCGCGTCGAGCGGTATCCGGCGTGCTCCTCGAAATCTCCCCATTCGACATGCGTGTGAGCCCCCAGCCCATGTCTGGCCATAGCTTTCTCGTAGGCGGCAGCTCGCGCCACACCCACCCGGCCGATTCCAGCAATATGTGCGATATCGCGATGCCCCAGCCCGACCAGGTGTGTGATGACGTCATCCATTCCGGCCACGTCATCGGTGAACACCTCGGCCGCGACGGGCAGATCCACCTCTCTGGATCCGGCGACGACAGTGGGCACCTGAGCAGCCAGCGGTCCCAGAGAGCGCATATCGCGCACCGCGCCCACGATCAGGAGGCTGGATGGCCGCAAGTCATGGATGAACGCGACCTGGGCCTCTTCCAAAGTGCGATCGGCGCCCGGCTGGCTCAGGCTGGCCGTCGACAGCAATACTTCATGGCCCGATTCCCTGAGCTGCCGGTAGGCGCCAACGACAATCGGAGCCAGGGCCGCGGAGTACAGATCTGACATCACAATGCCGATGAACCCTCCGTCGGAGCTGTTCAGCGCGCGCGCCGACCAACTGGGCCGGAACCCGAGGTGTTCCGCAGTGCTCATGATGCGATGGAAACTCTCTGCACCCACTCGGCCAGGATCCACGAACGCGCGTGACACGAGGGATTTCGAGACGCCGGCCGCTGCCGCCACATCCCGGATTGTCGGCCTCTTTTGATGGCCCGGTTCGACGCTCGACATGGCGTCAGAATATCCACAGGAAGCGACTCCCCCCGATAACCGCGGGCGAGCCCCCAGCGTGATGCCGTTCCTCGCAGGGCCCTCATGGGTTACGGTCAGATTCAGATGAGGAACACTCCTCGATGCTCTTCTCCAGCGTCCCGAAGACCCCCGAATCAGGCTCGATCAGCTCGTAGTGGCCCACATCGGCGCCATGCTGCGCCAACGACGCCAAGTGTCCCCGGTCATACCGCGGACGCCAGAACCCGCCATGGATCAGCACCATCCTGGAGGACTACCGCACCCCGATAGCGGGCCGCGGCACGCAGTACGGGGCCCTCGCCGCCGAGCGGTACCTCCGCGAGGGCCGCACCGAAAGCCCGGTCGAGCCCATCGACCAGACCATCGCCCTCATGGAGACCCTCGACGAGATCCGCCGGCAGATCGGCGTCCACTACCCAGGGGTCGACGACACGGAGTGAGCCCTCAATGGCCACGCCCTCAGTCCGGCACCACAGCCACCTTGATCCCCGCTCCTGATGCCGAGTACTCGATGGCCTCCTTCACGTCGGCCAGCGCGAAGGTGTTGGTCACCAGCGATTTCACATCCACCGCACCCGAGGCGATGAGGTCCAGCGCCTGCTGATGCTGCTGGCGTGCGGCATTGGAGGCCCCGTACACCTCGATCTCCCCGTAGTGGATGAGGTTCGGATCGATTGACGCCGCCCCGGCCTCCCCCTTCGGGAATCCGGCGAAGGCACTCACCCGGCCCCTCTTGCGCACCGAGCGCAGGGCGTCATTGACCAGTGCCGGACGCCCCACGCACACCACGGCGATGTCGGCTCCCAGGCCGCCGGTGACCTCACGGCAGTACTCGGCGATGTCAGTCCGGCTCGGGTCGACGACGTCGGTGGCGCCGAGCTGCCGGGCCACCTCCATCCTGGAGGCCGAGACGTCGGAGACGATGATCCGTGACGCCCCGGCGAGCCGGTTGATCTGGGTGTGAAGCAGCCCGATGGGCCCGGCCCCCATGATGAGCACGGTAGTGCCGATCCCGGGTCGGTAGTTCCGCGCCCCGTTGAGGACGCAGCCCAGCGGCTCGGCCAGGGCGACCTCCGCGGCGCTCAGCGCGGGATCGGCGACGAAGGCCGACCCGCGTCGCACCGCCAGCTCCGGCACCAGGACGTAATCGGCCAGGCCGCCGTTGAGGCGGTAGCCGAAGATCCGCGGTTCCAGGCACAGCTGCTCCAGGTGGGCGACGCAGTACGGGCACACCCCGCAGGAGACGGCCGGGTCCAGGCCGACCAGGTCCCCCTCCGAGAATCCGGTCACCTCGGAACCGACCTCCACGACATGGCCGGAGATCTCATGGCCGAGGACCACGCCGACGTCGATCCCCGCGGACTTCTCCCCACGCAGGATGCGGACGTCGGTGCCGCACACCGTGTTCGCCCCAGTCCGCAGCAGGATGTCGCCGGGGCCCGGACGGGGGTCCGGGATCTCCCGGAGCTCCAACTCGCCCGGGCCGAGGAAGACTGCGCCTCTCATGATTCGATCCTTTCCGAAGGCGCCCCGGAGTGCGTGATCCGGGCGAACGTGGCCAGCCGGGAGTCGATGTCGTCGGCCTGCCACACATTGCGTCCGAAGATGAGTCCCCGGGCTCCCGAGCCGATGGCCTCTCCCGCGGCCCGGGCCACGGCGTCGTCATCTCCCTTCGCGCCGCCCAGGGTGAGCACGGGGATATCGCCCACACAGGCGATGATCTTCTCCTCGGCGCGCCGGTCCCCGACGTATTCGGTCTTGACGGCGTCAGCGCCGAGCTCGGCGGCGGTGCGGCACACCTGGGCCAGCAGCGCCGGATCCTTCTGGTTCTCGTTGCGCAGCCCCCACAGGGTGCATTCGACGATCACCGGGAGCCCGGCCCGGTGGGCCCCTTCGAGATAGCCGGCCAGCGCCTCCACATTGTCGTAGTACATGCCCTCAGCCCGAGGACGTCCGATGAGGAAGGTGCACACCGCTCCGGCTCCCAGCGCCAAGGCCTCGGACGGGGTGGCGACGACACGATGGGTCTCGCCCTGCTCCTGTTTCATGGCGGCGTCCAGTGGCGTCCAGTCGGCGCGCAGCACCGGAACGGGGGCACCTCGGCGGGCGAAGATGTGCCCGGCCTGGGCGAGCATTCCCTTGTTGAGCAGGATTCCGTCGGGATTCCCGGCGGCGATGCGCTCCAGCAGCCTCACCGGATTCCCCAGGGCGGGGTCCAGTGGAAGCGACATTCCGTGGTCGAAGGCCACGATGAACGATCTGTTGGACGTCCGGTCGAACAGTCGTCCCAGTCGTATGGACACTCCGTCGGTCATGGTCAGTACTCCTCGTCGATCAGTGGGTTCTTCCCGCACCGGAATTGCGGCACGGCGTCGATCCGGGCGATCTCCTCGTCACTCAGTGTCATGCCGACGGCGGCCAGATTGGCCCGCCATCGGTCCGGGTGGGAGGACTTCGCCACGCAACTCACCCGGCGCCCGGCCATCCAGGCCAGGCACACCGATGCCGGGGTGGTGCGGTGATCCTCGGCGACCTGGCGCAGGACCGGATCCTCCAGAAGCGCCCGGCCCGCGTCCAACTGTCCCCGGCCCAGCGGCCCCCATCCCTGGGGGATGACGCCGCGCTCCCGGCATCCCTCCACCAGTTCGGCCTGCGGCCAGCCCGGATGCATCTCGAACTGGTTGATGACCGGATATTCGCCGACGGCGTCGGCCAGCCTGTCGAGATGAGCAAGTGGGAAGTTCGAGACGCCGAGCGCCTTTACGAGCCCCTGCCTGCGCAGATCGATCATCTCCCGATAGGACTCGATGTACTTGTCGAGCCGCGGAACCGGCCAGTGGATGAGGTAGAGGTCGATCCGGTCCAGGCCGAGGTTGCGCAGGCTGGCGTGGAAGGCCCGGGTGGTCTGTAGGGCTCCCTGGTCCCCGGCCCTCAGCTTGGTGACGACGGTGATCTCCTCGCGGGGCACCCCGGACTCCCGGACGCCCCGCCCGACCCCGTACTCATTGTGGTAGCGCATGGCGGTGTCGACCATCCGGTAGCCGTCGCGCAGCGCTCCGGCCACGCAGCGGGCCGCGGCGTCGTCGTCGAGTTGCCAGGTGCCGAAGGAGATCCTCGGCACCCGGAAGGGTTCCCTGTCGGTGTCTGCCGGGGTCATGACTTGTCGGTGTTCAGCGCTGCCGGGGTGTAGCCGGAGATCCCGATCCCGGCGTCGGCCATCTGCTCGGCCGACAGGGTCTTGACCGGCCGGCCGGTCGACATGGCGCGCAGCTGCACCTCGCAGATGTACTCGAGGTAGGGCAGCAGATCCAGCGCCTTGGCGAGGGTCGGGCCGGTGGTGATCGCCCCATGGTTGCTCATCAGCGCCCCCTTCCGGCCGGCCAGTGCCTCGGTGACGTTGCGGGCCAGGTCGTCGGTGCCGAACTCGGCGTAGGGGGCCACCCGGATCGGGCCGCCGAACATCGCCGAGTAGTAGTGCGAGCAGGGCACCTCGTCGCAGACCAGGCCCATCGCGGTGGACGCCGGGGCGTGGTTATGGGTGATCCCACCAGCGTCGGTGGCCTGGTAGACGCTGAGGTGGAGCGGCAGCTCCGAGGAGGGCTTGAGGCGCGCCTCGACCGGGGTGCCGTCGAGCCGGTGGACGCAGACATCGGCGGCGGTGAGCTCCTCATAGGGCACCGCCGAGGGTGAGATGACGACCAGGTCGTCGACCCGGATCGAGACATTTCCGGCGGTCCCGACGACCAGCCCCTTGTTCTGCATGACATGGCATGCGTCGACGACGCTCTGCCTCTCGGCTTCCAGCATCATGATGCAACTCCTTCGAAGGTGTGGTGGGCCTGCTCCGATCTGCCATGACCGGGGCGGGCGGGGTTCAGCTGTCGAGCACCTCGGGATTGGCCAGGTGGACGGGTCGCTCGCCCCGGGCGAAGGCGGCGATGTCGGCGGCCCCGATCGAGGCGGCGAGTTCGGCGGCCTGTTTCGAGGCGCCGCCGATGTGGGGGGTCAGGACGAGCCTGGGCGCGGTAAGCAACCGGGACCCCTCCGGCAGCGGCTCGCTGGGCAGGCAGTCGAAGGCCGCGCCGTAGAGATGGCCCGACTCCAGCGCGTCGCAGGCGGCCTCGTAGTCCAGCAGGGAGCCGCGCGCGCAGTTCACCAGGACCGAGCCCTCCGGCATCGCCGCGATCTGGGGGGCCGCGATCATGTGGTGGTTCTCGGCGGTGACCCGGGCGTGGATCGTGACGATCCGGGATGCGACCAGCAGCTCCTCCATAGTGTCGACCAGCTCCATCCCCGGCCCCAGCCGCGACGGGTCGGCCCACGGGTCAAAGACGTGCACGCGGGCACCCATGGCCGCCATGATCGCCGCCACCCGCGATCCGACCGCCCCCAACCCGATGACGCCGACGTCGTTGCCGCGGATCTCCATGGCGACCCGGTCGTAGCGGTAGGCGTCGCCCTCCCAGGCCCCCGAGCGCATCAGCTCGTCGTGGGCAGGGATCTGCCGGACGGCGGCCATGATCATGGCCACAGTGTGCTCGGCGGTCGAGGTGGCGTTGCGCCCCGGGGCGAAGGTCACTGCGACGCCGTGGCGGGTCGCGGCCTCCAGGTTGACGTTGACCGGGCCACCCCGGCAGATCGTCACCTGCCGCAGGTGGGGACAGGCGTCCAGCACCCGCTCGGTCACCGGGAAGGCGTGGCTGAAGCACACCTGCTTGCCCTCCAGCGCCGCGATGAGCGCGTCGACGTCGCCGGCAGCCTCGTGGACCTCCTCGATGTCGGCCATCGGCGTGATCGGCCAGTCGGAGGAGATCGCCGAGATTCTGGCGTCGGGGAGCTCGGCGAGCAGGGCGCGTTCCAGCACCCTGGTGGTCTCGAAATGGTCGGTGGCCAGCAGCACGTCGAGTGCCATGTCCTGTTCTCCTGTCATGAGTCGTTCTCCCCGACCTGCTCGCGCAGCCCGCGCATCACCGGCCAGGCCGGCCGAATGGCCTCGCGGACGTGCAGGTAGACCGCCTTGGTGGCGCGGTAGACCAGGCCGCGGTCGGCGTCGGGCTCGAACCTCTCCACCGGGCAGGCCAGCGCCCGGGAGGCCTCCTCCAGGTCGGCGCACCGGCCGGCCGAGACCAGCGCCAGCACTGCGGCCCCGCGCGCCCCGGCCTCCGGGGCGTCCTGGCGCACCACCGTCTGGCCGGTGACGTCGGCGAGGATCTCGCAGACCAGGTCGGAGCGGAACCCGCCCCCGGAGACCACCAGGTTGCCTGTCATGTCGAGGGTCCGCACGCAGTCGGCCAGTGAGAAGGCCACCCCCTCGTAGACGCTGCGCAGCACGTCGTCGGGGGTCGTGGTGAGCGACATTCCCATCCAGGAGGCGCTGGCGGCGGTGTCGATGAAGGGCGCCCGCTCGCCGCCGGGGGAGGCGTAGGGCAGGTAGACGACGCCGTTGGCGCCGGGCCGCGAGGCCCTGGCCCGGCGCTCGATCTCGGCCCAGGACACTCCGGACAGGCCGAGGGTGTCGCGGATCCAGTCGAGGTTGGGGGTCCCGGTCATCGGCGCCATGAACTCCAGCACCTGACGCCCGCGCCCGGTGGCCAGCACCATCGAGTTCTGGGAGCGGCGGCGGTCCACCGAGGGCAGCAGGGTGCCGACGAAGCCGGTGGTGCCCAGGATGAGCCAGCCCTGCCCGTCGTCGACGGTCCCCAGACCCATACCAGTGACGGCGACGTCGATCATGCCCATGCCCACCGGGGTGCCGGCGGGAAGCCCCACCCGTGCGGCGGCCTGAGCGCTCAGCACCCCGCCGGGAGCGTCGGCGGCCCGCACCTCCGGCAGCAGGTCGACGAGCTCGCGCTGGCCCAGCTGCTCGGCCAGGTCGGTGGAGAAGCCCGAGACGTCGCGAACGTCCAGGTAGGAGCGGGACGCCTCGGTGTAGTCGGTGAGCCGCTCTCCGGTGAGCTTGAACCGGATCCAGTCCTTGCAGTTGAACTGGGTGGTGGCGCGCGCGGCCCGTTCGGGATCGTCCTCCAGCAGCTCCTCCATGAGCACCGGGAAGAGGCCGCCGAAGACGGTGGTGCCGGTGACCCCCAGCACCTTCGCGGCTCGTCCGTCGCGCATCCACTGGTTGACCCGCCGCCCGGCCCGGCCGTCCAGCCACGTGGCGGCGGGGCGAACGGGCTCCCCGGCGTCATCGATCAGCCATGCGCCGTCCCCCTGGCCGGTCAGTCCGACGGACACCACGACGTCGTCGGGCTCCAGGACGGCGGCGACGGCGCGGATGCAATCGGCCACCGCCTCCCAGATGAGGTTCATGTCCTGCTCGGCCTCGCCGTGGCGGCCGTACTGGACGGGGACGGACTCGTGGTGGCTGGTGATGATCTCGCCGTCGAGGTCGAAGGCCACGGCCTTGACGGCGGTCGTTCCTCCGTCGACACCGAGGACTACTTCTCTGCTCATATCTGCTCCTTCGCAGGTGGTTGGTGATGCCGGCTCAGACCTGCAGGTTGGCCAGGGCGTGCATGTAGTTGGCGGTGGCCGAGTACAGGCCCCGGTAGATCAGGAAGCACTCGTCGTAGAGTTCCTGGTTGCCCGGGTTCGGGGCGACCTCCCGGTCGATCTCGTTCCACCGGGTGGCGGTGTCGGCATGATCGGTGGCCATGGCAGCGAGCAGCGCGTCGCCGTAGGCCGCGCCGATCGTCACCTTCGGGATCTGCTGGGTGATGCCGATGATGTCGCTCATGATCTGGGGCCACAGTCCGCCAGTGGTGCCCCCGCCAACCGCGACGTATGTGCGGGCGTCGCAGCCGGCGTCGCGCATCGTCTCGAGCAGGTGCCGGGAGCCGTAGCCGGTGGCCTCCAGGGCCGATCTGTAGATCTCGGCGCGGCCGTGGGTCAGCGTCAGGCCGCACAGCAGGCCGCGGGCGTCCGGATCGGCGATGGGCGAGCGCTCCCCGGAGAAGTAGGGCAGGCAGATCAGACCGTTGGATCCGGGGAGGGCGTTGGCGGCCTCCTCGGTGAGTTCGGCGTAGCCGCCGCCGGTGAGGTCGCCCACCCACGTGGTGAGTGAACCGGTGGTGGACATCCCTCCCGACAGGTTCGTCGTGCCCTCCAGAAGTCCCGAGCACGACCACAGGTCGGGGCCGATCATGGCGCGGTCGGAGATATTGACCGCCACCATCGTCGAGCCGTACATGAGCATGCACTGCCCGGGCTCGGAGACCCCGACCGACAGGGCCTCGACGAAGGCGTCGACCGAGCCCACCGCGACCGGGGTGCCCTCGGGCAGCCCGGTGAGGGTGGCGGCGTCGGCGGTGAGGTGCCCCGCCACCTCGTTGGACCATTTCAGTTCGGGCATCTGGAGGCCGGGGGCGATCTGTTCCAGCCAGCCCGGCACCCAGTCGTGCGTGAACGGGGAGTACAGCGGGTCGCACATCGAGGCGGCCAGGTGGTCTAACACATAGGCGCCGGTGAGGTGGTAGACGCAGTAGGTGTGCGCCATGAAGTACATCTTCGTGCGTGCCCAGATGTCCGGCTCGTTGCGACGCAGCCACAGCACCTTGGGACCGGTGGACTGGGAGGTGAGGTTGTTACCGCAGGTCTGCAGGATGGAGTCGCGGCCCAGCCGGTCGGAGAGGTCCAGGATCTCGCGCGCCGAGCGGGTGTCGACGCCGTAGAGGATCGCCGGGCGCAGCGGGCGGCCGTGCTCGTCGGTGGGCAGGAGGACCGGCCCGATGCCGGAGATGGTGAGACCGGCCAGCGGGTGCCCATCGAGCCGGCCGGCGAACTCCTGGCAGATGCTGATGACGTCGGCCCACCAGATGTCGTCGGCGTCGTGCTCGGCATATCCGGGCTTCGGGAAGGAGGTGTCGTGCATCCGTCGCGTCTCCGCGACGACGGTGCCCCGGGTGTCGGCGAGGATTCCCTTGGTGGAGCCGGTGCCGATGTCGATTCCGATGACGTAGTCGTTCATGTCACGTCCTTGTGAGATGTGGGATTCGGGGAGGGTGGGATTCGGAGAGGGGTGCGGGGTCGGGGGTCGCAGGTCAGTCGAGCAGTGTCCGGGCGGTCCGGACGTCGGTGACCAGGCCGTTGAGGATTCCCCCTTTCAGTGCGGCTCGCAAGGGGTTGAGCTTGCGGGGGCCGTAGGCGATGCCGATGCGTCGTGGGATGGTGACGAGTTCGTTGAGGTCGATGCCGATCACCCGGGCGTCGACGTCGGAGGGGATCGCCCTGCCGGCGGCGTCGAAGTAGCGGGCGCAGACGTCTCCGACCGCGCCCTTGGCTAGGAGATCGGTGACGTCGTCGTCGGATATGAGGGAGGAGAGCAGGCTGTGCGGGCTTCCCGGTGCCCCGCCGACGCCGACAATCAGGGTGTCGGAACCACGGGTGATGTCCAGGGCCGCGGTGACGGAAGGGTCGGAGAGGAAGGCCCGGGCCGAGGCCGGGCTCCCGGCCAGCATCGGGGCGGGGTAGGAGCGTGATGTGCCACCGGCGTTGTGGGCCAGGACGGTGGCGAGCTCGTGGGGGGACATCCCGTCGCAGCTGCGTCCCCAGCTGCCTCCCAGCGGGATCACCGCCGGATGACGGTCGGCGGCCAGGGCCGGCATCTGCCGGGCGGCGGAGACCACCCCCCTCGACAGGCCCACGACGACGGTCGACGCCGTGGTGAGCAACTCGACCAGGGCCTGCCCGCCGGTGCGGGCGACAGCCGTTCCCGTCTTGGTTTCGGAGACCGAGGACGCCGACAGCCAACAGCGAGTGAGCCCGAAGCGCTCGGCGAGACGGCGCTCCTCGGCGATGAAGGGACGTTCCTCCCCGGTGGTGATGGTGATGGACACGACGCCGGTGCGGCGAGCCTCGGCGAGCATGCGGTTCACCTTGACGCGCTGGATGCCGAGCAGACCCGCGATCTCGCTCTGGGTGAGCTCGTCCTCGTAGTAGAGCCTGGCCACCTGGCCCAGCTGGAAGCTGGAAGTCATCGTCACCGCCTCATCACCGCTCCATCGCGCCGAACCGTTGGGTGCTGCGTCTGGGGACGATGCTAACCAGACGAACACAGAAGTACAAGTGTGTGTACATATGTACCTGTTGTCCGATCGAGGTCGCCCGGCGTACGCGAGGTAACCCTGCCAGCTGGCATCATCGCGACACCCGCGAGGTCAAGACCGGACCCAGTGAGGGGAAGCGCCACTGCGACGGCCCACGGCGCAAAGCGTGTAGGAAACCGGAAATGACACCCCTGCTTCCTACACGATCACGGCTGTCACAGCCAGGCTGGAGGCCGAGCCCCGGGTCCCGACCCAGATCAGCAGGTCTGAAGAAGACGGCTGACAACCGGGGTGTCACGTGGCTGGGTCACTCCCGCTACATCGTCGGAGACGGGTCGATGATCATCTGACCCCCCCGCGAGAGGTCCCCCGCTCCGCGGATTCCCGGTAACCACTCGCGCCTTCATCCGGCCTTGTCAGTGGATGGATGCCGGGAGTTCAGAAGCCACCGGGGTGCGCGGGCGGTGCAGCGCTACGATGGACTCTCGCGGAGGGGTGCTGGACTGCTTGTCAGGACCCGCTCCGCGAGACCGCTGTCGCTCCCCTTTACCGGGGAGCCCTTCGTTGAGGCGAAGACCGCTCAGGCGGACTTCCGTCTGAAGGCTGAGTCGCTCCCCTTTACCGGGGAGCCCTTCGTTGAGGCCGGCAGATCGAGGGCAACACCTCCAGCTCGTCCAGGTCGCTCCCCTTTACCGGGGAGCCCTTCGTTGAGGCGAGTCCGGGCTGGACCATCTGGTCGGCCGCGCCATCACGTCGCTCCCCTTTACCGGGGAGCCCTTCGTTGAGGCCCGGCCGGCGTCATCACCCCGAAGGCTGCCGCGAAGTCGCTCCCCTTTACCGGGGAGCCCTTCGTTGAGGCTGTTCCAGCAGACGAGCAGGTCCCCAACGGCTCGGGGGTCGCTCCCCTTTACCGGGGAGCCCTTCGTTGAGGCTGCCCCACTGACAAGAGCGGGAATCCGACTGGGCAGGTCGCTCCCCTTTACCGGGGAGCCCTTCGTTGAGGCTTCGTGTCCGATGATTACGAAATGGTGATCGATAGTCGCTCCCCTTTACCGGGGAGCCCTTCGTTGAGGCAAGTTCGCCTATCTCTGGTTTGCGAATCCGTTCCCGTCGCTCCCCTTTACCGGGGAGCCCTTCGTTGAGGCTGCGCCTTCCTCGCCTCCGAATTCGCGGCACGGCAGTGTCGCTCCCCTTTACCGGGGAGCCCTTCGTTGAGGCGGCGATACACCGGAAGAGCGGGTCGAGTGGCTGATGCGGGTCGCTCCCCTTTACCGGGGAGCCCTTCGTTGAGGCAAGCTCGGCCGGATTGTCGGCCGTGTCGCATTCGCTGTGTCGCTCCCCTTTACCGGGGAGCCCTTCGTTGAGGCGGCGATACACCGGAAGAGCGGGTCGAGTGGCTGATGCGGGTCGCTCCCCTTTACCGGGGAGCCCTTCGTTGAGGCAGGTTGAACACGGCCGGCTGATTGCCGCCGAGCATGTTGTCGCTCCCCTTTACCGGGGAGCCCTTCGTTGAGGCTCCGGGCTTCCGGCACGGCGGGTACACCGGCGATGGCGTCGCTCCCCTTTACCGGGGAGCCCTTCGTTGAGGCCCTGAAGGCATGGCATCCACTCCGAGAGGCACGACGGTCGCTCCCCTTTACCGGGGAGCCCTTCGTTGAGGCGGCGACGTCGAGGAGGCCGAGGGGATCGCACCGATGGCACGTCGCTCCCCTTTACCGGGGAGCCCTTCGTTGAGGCAGAGCCACCGAAAACCTTCACTTCGCATCGGGACGGTCGCTCCCCTTTACCGGGGAGCCCTTCGTTGAGGCCCGGACAAAGAATTTTCCACGTCTTCCAGGTGGAAGTCGCTCCCCTTTACCGGGGAGCCCTTCGTTGAGGCATTTAAGGGCCTTGGCCTTACCGGCGGAGGGATTCTCAAGTCGCTCCCCTTTACCGGGGAGCCCTTCGTTGAGGCTGATGGCACGCGACACCCGATGCCACGGCGACGATGATATCGCTCCCCTTTACCGGGGAGCCCTTCGTTGAGGCGTGCTGCGACTGTGGGACATCGTGACCGGCGCCACCGTCGCTCCCCTTTACCGGGGAGCCCTTCGTTGAGGCAAGAATCAATCGTGGCACGGCGTGGACCCGTGGATGTGTCGCTCCCCTTTACCGGGGAGCCCTTCGTTGAGGCTTGACGGCGGCTCCCCGGAAGTAGGGCATGTCCTCGAGTCGCTCCCCTTTACCGGGGAGCCCTTCGTTGAGGCCGCTCCCCCGGGCCGATGTTCCTGATGCTGATCAGGCGTCGCTCCCCTTTACCGGGGAGCCCTTCGTTGAGGCTTGCCAGCCTTGGCCGTGGTGGCTGTGGTACCGAGTCGCTCCCCTTTACCGGGGAGCCCTTCGTTGAGGCATGCCGACCACCAAGGACGGCCGACCGACCGGCCAAGTCGCTCCCCTTTACCGGGGAGCCCTTCGTTGAGGCCCGTTGAACATGGATTCGGTGTCCGCCTGCAACTGGGTCGCTCCCCTTTACCGGGGAGCCCTTCGTTGAGGCGTCTTGGCCATCCTCGACGAGGCATGCGGTATCCCGAGTCGCTCCCCTTTACCGGGGAGCCCTTCGTTGAGGCAGCAGGAGCTCGTTGTACACCTCCCCGGAGTCGAGTCGCTCCCCTTTACCGGGGAGCCCTTCGTTGAGGCAGGCGAGATGGTCGGGGATACTGTCGTGGGGCACCGGCGGTCGCTCCCCTTTACCGGGGAGCCCTTCGTTGAGGCTTCGTGTCCGTGTTGTCGTCATTGGCCCAGACGCGAGTCGCTCCCCTTTACCGGGGAGCCCTTCGTTGAGGCCAGCGACTGCATCGCCCGGAACGCCCACGTGTTCGAGTCGCTCCCCTTTACCGGGGAGCCCTTCGTTGAGGCGACGGCACCGACGGCTGCTGTGATTGTGGCTGGCCGTGTCGCTCCCCTTTACCGGGGAGCCCTTCGTTGAGGCCTTATGGGAGTCTGACATGTCCATGAATTACGGCTAAGGTCGCTCCCCTTTACCGGGGAGCCCTTCGTTGAGGCGAGGCTGTCATTCCCCCGGGTTCGCCGCCGCACCGGCCAGTCGCTCCCCTTTACCGGGGAGCCCTTCGTTGAGGCTTCGTCGATCGCTTCCTGTCGGGCACCATCGAGTCCGTCGCTCCCCTTTACCGGGGAGCCCTTCGTTGAGGCAGGACAGCACTCATCGGTGCATCCCTCCGAAGTAGTTGTCGCTCCCCTTTACCGGGGAGCCCTTCGTTGAGGCACCTATTCCTCCGGGGAGAATGCCGACGCGCCGAGGTCGCTCCCCTTTACCGGGGAGCCCTTCGTTGAGGCTCGAACGCTCCGCCGCCGGCCAGAACCGGGTTCCCGGTCGCTCCCCTTTACCGGGGAGCCCTTCGTTGAGGCACCCTGGGGCCCCCGGATGGAATCAATGGTGCCGTGCGTCGCTCCCCTTTACCGGGGAGCCCTTCGTTGAGGCTTCAACAAGAATCTTACATCTCACAGGCCCGCGCAGGAGGTCGCTCCCCTTTACCGGGGAGCCCTTCGTTGAGGCTGCTTGCCATACTCGTGCACAAACTCCAGAATATCGGGTCGCTCCCCTTTACCGGGGAGCCCTTCGTTGAGGCGGCCCCGGTTTCATGGAGGCTGTGCGCACCGGACGTCGCTCCCCTTTACCGGGGAGCCCTTCGTTGAGGCTGCGACACCGGCGGCTCGGCCGGTCACGTGGCCCTGTGTCGCTCCCCTTTGCCGGGGAGCCTTTCGTTGAGGCCCGTTCGCCAGCTCGGCCTTCATGTCCGCCTATGCAGTCGCTCCCCTTTGCCGGGGAGCCCTTCGTTGAGGCGTGCCGATGGCGGTGACCTCCGTGCCCACCGCCAGGTCGTCGCTCCCCCTTTACCGGGGAGCCCTTCGTTGAGGCCAGGGCCACACCATCGTCCGCGATGCCAACGGCGTCTTCGCTCCTCTTCATTGAGGAGCCCTTCGTTGAGGCCGGTGCCACTGCTCGATGGAGTGCTCCGCCATCTCGGTCGCTCCTCTTCATTGAGGAGCCCTTCGCTGAAGCTCTTGCCGAGTATCGTCTGTTGGTGACGTCGCTCCTCTCTATTGGGGGACCTTCATTGAGGCAGCTGACTGTTCATCGCGGACAGGGCCGTCACGATGTCTCGTTCCTCTCCGTTGAGGAACCCTTCGTCAAGGTCGCAAGGGCGGCGTGAAAATTGAAGCCACCAACTCCTGCTCTCGACGCCGTTCACGGATTCGTCATTCAACCTGACGTTGGTGTTCGGCGCCCCGTTCCTGGCCGTGGTGAGCCTCTGGTACTGGTTCCGGGTGCGTCCGCGCAAGCGGGCCGAGGAGGACACGGAGGACGAGGCCACCCCCGCCCCCTGATTGAGCACCGTCATATCGAGAAGCGTCCGCGCCGAGAGTTCCTGAGGCCGGCCCCCAGATGGGGCCGGCCTCAGGCCTGTCCTGGCTGACGCCTCGGCTACCGGGATGTCGAGCGCATATGCATCAGGCCCGCCTCAGCAGGTCTCCACGAGTCTGCCGATCACTCTGGATCCGAAGGTGAGGCCGTCCAGAGGCACCCGCTCGTTGGCGGCGTGGAACAGATGCGTGTAGTTGATGTCATTGGGCATCTTCAGCGCCTTGAATCCGTAGCCGTGGATTCCCAGCTCGGAGAAGGCCTTGGCGTCAGTGCCTCCGGCGTTGCAGTAGGGCGCGGTCGTCCCGTTCGGGTCCTCGGCGGTGATCGCGGCGACCATGGCATCGACGAGGGTGCCCTCGTACGGCGTCTCCATTCCGGTGTCCTCGTGGATGAACTCGCGGGTGACGCCCTCGGGCAGCAACGCGTCGATCTCGGCGAGGAGCGCGTCCTCCTGACCGGGCAGGAACCGGCCGTCGATGCTGGCCTCCGCCGTCCCGGGGATCACATTGGTCTGGTACCCGGCCACCAGCACCGTCGGGTTGGCGGAGTTGTGCGAGATGACGTCGAGCAGCTCGTGGCCGTCCACGCCGAGGCGGTCGATCGAGCCCTCAATGTCATCGTCGTCGAACTGCTGGCCCATCAGCTCGGCGTAGGTGTGCGCCAGGGTATGCACGGCGTCGATGAGGTGCGCGGGGAACTTGTGCTCCCCGATCGCCGCAACAGCCTGTGCCAGCCTCGTCACGGCGTTCTCGTCGTTCGGCGAGGAGCCGTGACCGGCCCGCCCGGTCGCCTTCAACCGCAACCACGCCTGACCGCGCTGGGCGGTCTCGATGGGGTACAGATTGCGGGTGTCGTCGATCGGGAAGGAGAACCCGCCGCCCTCGCCGATCGCCTCGGTGACTCCGTCGAACAGGTCCGGCCGGTTGTCGACCAGCCAGTGGCTGCCGAATGCGCCGCCGGCCTCCTCGTCGGCCAGGAAGGCGAACACCAGATCGCGCGGCGGCACGAATCCGCTGCGGGCGATCTCACGGGCCACCGACAGGTAGACCGCGGCGGTGTCCTTCATGTCGATTGCGCCGCGCCCCCACAGGAAGCCGTCGTGGATCTCACCGGCGAAGGGCGGATGCTCCCATTCGGCCGGGTCGGCCGGCACGACGTCGGTGTGGGCGTGCAGCATGAGCGCGCCACGACTGGCGTCCGATCCCTTGATCCGGGTGAAGACGGAGGCGCGCCCCGGCGCGGACTCGATCCGCTCGGTCTCCAGCCCGACCTCACGTAGCTTGCCTGCCACCCAGGTGGCGGCCTCGGCCTCGTCCGAGGTGGGGTTCGAGGAATCGATCCTGATGAGTTCCTGACAGAGGTCGACGACCTCGTTCTCAGCATTCCTGATATTCATGTTCGTCCTTTGATCTGTTCTTCGTGACGACGGCGTCCTACTCGGAGACGACGGTGCTCCCCGGCCGTGCGGCCTCCGGCGTCGCCGGCTCGGCGTCATCGATCTCGGCACCCGTCCTCTGGTCCATCCGGACCCATCCGGTGGGACGCACCAGGCCCACCGACCCGAGGATGCAGTAGAGGATCAGCGCGGTGCCCAGCGAGTTCAGCGTCGGGATGCCCCAGGGCACGAAGTAGCCGACGCAGAAGGCCACCGCCCACACCGCCAGCGAGGCAGGCACCCAGGTCGCGACGCGGTTCGGCATGACCTCGGCCTCACGGGTCTCATCGAGCGGGGCGCGCAGTCGCCGCATGAACCAGTACTCGGCGACGATGATGCCGCCGACCGGGGGGATGGCCACGCCGAGGACCGACAGGAAGTCCTTGAAGTGGTCGAGAAAACCGAGCGCCGACAGGATGGTACCGGCCACGCCGACGATGATGGTGACCAGGCCGCGCTGCACCTTCTTGTTGAAGACGTTCTGGATGAAGTTCACGATGCCCAGGGACGACGAGTACAGATTCCAGTCATTGACTTTCGCGGTGGCCAGGATGACGATGATCAGCCCGATGAACCCGGAGGATCCGAGCACGATGCTGGAGACATCGGCGCTTCCGGCCATGTGTCCCAGCAGCACGCCGGTCATCCCGACGATGTACTCCGAGAGAATCATCGAGCAGGAGGACTGGATGATGACGTGCCACGGCTTCTTGTTGAACCGGGTCATATCGGGGCTGGTGATGGCCCCGGTCATGTAGCCGCCGGCAATGATGGTCGCGGCCGCGGAAATGGTGATCGGCTCCCCGGCCACCGGACTGGTGAGCAGCTCGTGCATGGAGTGCTTGGACAGGGCCTGCCAGACGGAGAACCCGACCAGGCCGAAGAACAGCGGCACGGAGATCTTGGCCAACACCATCATGAATCGGAACCCGTACATCACCAGCAGGGTGATGGCCGCACCGGCGATCAGGCACCAGACCCATGCCGGTCCACCGGCCATCTCATGAAGAGAGTTGCCGAAAATGCCGTTCTGGACGCCGAACCAGCCGACCAGGCTCACGGCGATGACCAGGGAGACCAGGGCCGAGCCGTTGCGTCCGAAGCCCGCGAACCGGGTGAGCAGGGTCATGTTCATGCCCTCGCGCTGCCCGGCGGCGCCAATCGCGAAGATGACGACCTCCAGCACCACCGCGCCGAGAGTGAACGACAGGAAGGCGCCCTTGAGGGACATTCCCAGGCCGAGGGTGGCACCGAGCACGAACTGCGAGATCGAGCCGGACTGCGCCAGCCACTGGAGCAGCATCGACCAGAATCCGAATCGTCCCGAACGGGGGACTCTGGTGGTCGAGTTGTCATCCCTTCCGACTGCCATGATCAGTTCTCCTGTCCGAGGGTCTGGAAGCGGTCCATCGGACCGTAGAGGTGCTGGAGCCGGGCGAACTCGGCGTCGTCGCTGAAGGTCGTCCGCCCGGCGCCGAAGTCCTTGGCGACCTCGACGGCGAACCGGGCGGCCAGCGCGATGTCGGTCTCGTGACTGGCGCCGGTGGCGCATCCCGGGACGGCGGTGACGGTGGTGATCGCCAGACCCACGACGGGAGCCGGGGTGGCGGTGGCGGGCTGCAGTATCGAGTTCACGTGGAAGACGCCGTTACCGTAGGGCGTGATGTCCTGGAGGGTGATGGGGAAGGTGACAGCCGGTTCCCCGGAGACGATCTCCATCGTCCGCACCAGGGAGTCGCTGACCTTGAGGATGTAGCCCTGCCGGACGGTCGGCGACAGGGCGACGCCGCGATGGTTGATGAGCGCGTTGCCCTTGGTGGTGTCGATCGACAGCACGGCGTCCATCTCCGAATCCACCTCATTGGCGTTCATCGTGGCGATATCGACCGGAGAGTCCATGAACGACACGGGGTCGTGCGGGAGGGTCGGGGCGTCCGGGCAGACGTGGGTGGCGATCATGACGTCACCGTCGAGCCGGTCACCGCGGGCGTACATCGTCAGCAGCTTGGATGCCACAGACAGGGCGGCCGCGGCACCGTCGCCGTCCGACGTCATGCCGACCAGTTCGGGGCGCGCCCCGATTCCGCCGAGCCTTCCGACGACGCCAAGAGTCGGCGCCGTGCCGCCGGCCAGTTTGCCGGAAGTGCCCGGGACGAGGACGCGCACGAAATCCGTGTGCCCATGATCCCCCTGAACAGTCTGGACGCCGATCCGGGGAGCCGGGTCGCTGAGCTCGGCCGTGGCGACCACCGAGCGCAACAGGGAGGCGACGGACTCGCCACTGGCCGAGGGGTCGTCGAGGATGTCGATGATGTCGAGAACATTTCTGAGCATGTGGCCTCCACAGATGGCTGCGACTGGATGTCGGAGGGATGCTCGCCGGCCCGGTGCATCATGGACCGGAGTCGGTCGGGTCCGCCATCAGAGTCACTGGTAGATTTCGGCGGAGCAAAGGAGTTCTCAATAACGGAACGGGGATCTCGGATGATGAGACCGGGTTCAGAGTCCTCCGAAGCGGGGCCCGAGCCGCCACGCGCGTCGCCGCCCAGTGCCCTGCAGACCGCCGACCGCGCCCTGCAGATCCTCCTGATGTTCGACGACGCGCATCCGGAATGGGGAGTCACGGGGATCGCCCGGGAGTTCGGCATCACCAAGTCGATGGCCCACCGGTTGCTCGCCACCCTCACCGGCCGCGGGTTCCTGATGTCGGATCCGGACACCCGCCGGTACCGTCTCGGCCCTTCCACGCTGACCATGGGGCGGATGTGGGAACGCTGCGGGTCGATCCAGATGCTCGTCAATCCAATACTGCGCGAACTCAGCTCGCGCACCGGAACCTCCACGGTTCTCGCGCTGCCCGACCACTTCCACATGAGAACCGTGGCCGCCGTCGACGGCAGCTCCGGCCCGCTGCGCATGCAGCCGCTGATCGGCGAGCTCTACCCGGCGCACGCCGGCGCGACGTCGAAGGCCTACTACGCCTACCTGCCGGTCTCGCAGCGACGTCAACTGTTCATGGGCCAACCGGTCGCCAGATACACCGACCGGACGGTGACCGACCCCCTGGTCCTCGAGAACGAGTTCCTCGCCATCCGGGAGCGCGGATACGCGTTGACGACCGGCGAGTACGACGCCCATGTCGTGTGCATCGCTGTGATGGTAGCCGCCCAGGGCCGTCCCTACGGCAGCCTTTCGGCCGCCGGGCCGGTCGAGACGTTCACCGATCCGGAGCGCTTCGTCCCTGCGCTCCATCGGGCCGCGGCCAGTATCGAGGCCAGACTGTCACGCCGGACTCGCGCGAATCGTTGAATGCCCGTGCGTCCGGATCGGTCGAGAGCGGTCGACAGCAGTCGACACTGTGATGCTGTGGGGCGAGTTCAACCCACAACGTCACAGCGTCAGGGGGTACCGGGCGATCGAGCCGCCAAGGATGGTGGCGGCGCTGGGCTGTCCTCCTACGATGTGGATGAGTTCCAGGAGTTGGTCTCGCACGACGGCCGGATGACCGTGCTGCGGACCGACGGCGAGGAGAAGTGATGCGAGCGTTTCTGCTGTCCAATTCCACCTGTTCGGGGAATACCTACCTCAATCACGCCAAAGATGATCTGGCGCGGTTCCTCGACGGCATCGACGAGCTGTTCTTCGTGCCCTTCGCGCTTGCCGACGTCGACGGCTACACCGCTGTGGCGGCCAGGTTCTTCGCCGGAATCGGGATCTCCGTGACCGGCGCGCACCGGGTGAGCACCGGGTTGCTGTCCCAGGCTCCGGCGATCTTCACCGGCGGTGGAAACACCTTCCGTCTGGTGAAGGCGCTGCACGAGACCGGGAGGATGGAGGCGATCCAGCAGGCGGTGGCCGACGGGGCGTCGTATCTGGGTGCGAGTGCCGGCACGAATATCGCCGCTCCTACCCTGTCGACGACCAATGACATGCCGATAGTCGAACCTCCGAGTTTCTCGACACTTGGCCTCGTCCCGTTCCAGATCAATCCGCACTACCTGGATCCCGTTCCCGGCGACACCCACATGGGCGAGACCCGTGAGGAGCGGATCGTGCAGTACCTGGAGGAGAACGAGACTCCCGTACTGGGCCTGCGCGAGGGCACCTGGTTGCGTTGCGAGGACGGCCGCTACTTCCTGGAGGGGATGGAACGAGGAGCGAGGCTGTTCCGCCGCGGAGCTGAACCGGCCGAGTTCTCCGCCCCCGCCGAGCTCACCTCGGTGCTGACCAGAGGCTGAGTTCTCCCGGCCTGATCGACAGTTTTCACCTCTCTAGGACGCCCTGGACCCGGCACGGACCACGGACTCCCGAGGTGGTGTAGGAAGTTGGTGGGTAGACGCACCAATTTCCTACACGGTCCGGGCGCCCTCGGTTCTGAGGGTGCTGGCCGCGGCAGTGAACATTTCGGCCCCGTCGCGGTAGGGGTCGGCTACCGCCGTGACGATCGTTCCGGTGGCGGCGAACTTGCTGCGGGAGTCAGCCTGCTGCGCGTCCAGGGGGCAGCAGGACCCCGATCGATCAAGGAGCCGTCACGCAGCCTGGAGGTCAGCACCTCGTCGCCGGGGATCGGTGTGAGTCTGCTGAGCTCGTCCGCGGTGAGGTCGTCGAGGGCCCCGGCCTCGCGGACATCGGCGCCGGGCCACTGATCCACCATCTCGGGAACCATGTCCACCCGCGGGGACTGACCGATCGTGACAACTCCCAGAACGCTCATGGGCCCATGATGCCCCGGTCAGTCTGTGCCATGCTCTCCGGTAGCGGAGCGAGACAGAACACTCAGGGACAAGAGGAGTACCCGTGTCGAAACTCGTCGTCGTCGCAGGGGCGACCGGCTACGCCGGCCGTGGGACGTCGACTACCTGGCGAATCTTCACCTCCTGCAGGACGCCGAGCGAGCCCGGGTGGCATCCTTCCTCTACATCGGTGTGATGCACGCCGAGACCGGGCACTCGCTGATTCTGCGCTCCAAGGCGGCGTTCACGCAGGCACTCGTCAGGTCGCCCCTCATCCATCAGGTCGTCAATCCGTCGGGCTACTTCTCAGACGTCTCCGAGTTCCTCGCGATGGCGCGCCACGGCGTCATCGTCCTGCCGCCCGCCCGCAGCATCCGGGTCGCGCCGATCCACGGCGCCGATCTGGCACGTTTCGCGATCAACAAGCTCGACGGCCCGTCAGGGGCCTGGGACGTGGGCGGGCCGAGATCCTCGCAGAGTTCTTCGCCGAGGGGCTGACCCACGACGCGACCGGCCAACGCTACGGCGAGCATCACCTGGCCGACTTCTTCGCCGAGATCGTCGCGGGAGGGCGGTGACAGCCCACCTCCCTTCACTCGGTCGTGGAGCTCGAACTCGAGGATCAGCCGGCGTTTGGCACTGCTGGACCCATTCCCGGCCACCGGCCCGGGACGGGTGGGTCGGCCATCAGGGGGACGAGCCACATTCCGGACCTGGAGACAGGCATGCCCAGGATCGATCGACGCATCCCCCGCGACTCATCCAGGCTCGCATTTTCCCGAAACAGTTTCTGATTTTATGAAACGTTTTCATAGGGCATAACGATACATTTTTCCTTGTCAAAAGCGTTGACTTGCCGCTGCGGAGGCGGCTAACGTTCACCCTGTTGTTTCACCGAAGAAATCGTTTCCCGATGGAGGGCATCCCTGATGACGAGCCACGACACGCAGATCACGGTCGCGCTGGTGGGTCTGCAGTTCGGTCTGGAGTTCGCGCCGATCTACCAGAACCATCCCGGCGTCAAGGAGCTGGTGCTCTGCGACCCGGACAAGGAGCGCACCGATCTGGTCGCCGACAGATTCGGCATCGATCGCGTCATGTACTCCTTGGAGGACGTCCTTGCGGCCGACGACATCGACGCGGTCCATCTGGTGACCCCCGTGACGATGCACGCCGAGCAGTCCATCGCCGTCCTGGAGGCGGGCAAGCACTGCGCCTGCACCATCCCGGCGGCGCTTCGCGAGGAGGACCTGCGCAGGATCGTCGAGCTGGAGCGGAGCAGCGCGCTGACCTACATGATGATGGAGACCTCCGTGTACACGCGCGAGTTCCTCTACGTCAGAGACCTCATGGACCAGGGACGCTTCGGCAAGCTGGCCTTCGCCCGGGGCGCGCACCTCCAGGACATGGAGGGATGGCCCGGCTACTGGCAGGGCTTCCCTCCGCTGCAGCACATCACCCACGCCCTGTCCCCCGTTCTGGCGCTCACCGGCGGCCGCTGCACCAAGGTCCACTGCTTCGGTTCCGGAACACTGCCCGCCGACAAGGAGAAGGTGTACAACAACCCCTACCCCGCCGAGACCGCGATCTTCACCCTCGACCGCGACGACCTGGCCGTCGAGGTCACCCGCAACATGTTCGAGATGGCCCGCCCCTACGTCGAGGCGTTCTCCATCTACGGCGACAAGATGGGCTTCGAATGGCCCCAGCTCGAGGGGGAACAGCCCCTCCTGTTCGAGATGGCCGAGCCTGACGGCGGACGCGGACGCCCGATCTCCGCGACCCGGATCGACGCGCCCGACCGGACCGACCTGCTTCCCGAGGAGATCCGCCCGTTCACCCAGAAGTTCGTCGACGAGGGCCACCTTTCGTTCATCCAGGGCGGCGGCCATGGCGGCTCCCATCCCCACCTCGTCCACGAGTTCGTGACGGCGGTCCGTGAAAGCCGCCGCTCCAGCGTCGACGCCAGGATGGCGGCGAACTGGACGATGGCCGGCCTGGCGGCCCACGAGTCGGCCATGCGCGACGGCGCCGAGGTGATCATTCCCGAATTCTGACCATTCCCCCCGGGTGCCGGGAGGCCAGCATTCCCGGCACCCGATCACGACAGGAGGTCGCGCGATGGCGCACGATCACATACCCAACCGCACACGACTCACCAGGCGCACATTCCTCGCCGCAGGGCTGACGGCCACCCTGGCCGCATGCACCACCGGCAATGAGAGCGCCAGCAACCCGAAGGTCCTGGATTTCTGGGACTACCAGCAGCAGCCCGAGAAGAACTACCTCAAGCGACTGAGCGACTTCACCGCGAAGACCGGCGTGAAGATCAACCGTCGCGTCATCAAGTACGAGGACTACCTGGCGAAGATCCTCCAGGCCGCCGCCGCCCGCCAACTCCCCGACGTCATCATGATCGACAACCCCTGGAACTCGTCGCTGGCCGAGCAGGGGGTCCTCGAGGACCTCACCTCCCGGGTCAAGGCCTGGGGGCAGTGGGACAACTTCTACCCCGGCCCGGCCGCCTCGGCGACATGGAAGGGAAAGATCTACGGCGTCCCCAACGAGAGCAACGCGCTGACCCTCTACTACGACAAGACCCTGTTCGATCAGAAGCACATTCCCGCACCCACCACCTGGGACGAGTTGAGCAGAATCGGGAAGGCGCTGACGGAGGGGAAGCGCTACGGGGTCTCGGCACCCATGACCCGCAGCGAGAACTCCGTCTTCCTCTACGAGGCCTGGCTGTGGCAGGCCGGAGCCGACCTGGGCTCGCTGCGCTCCCCCGCAGCTCTGCGGGCGACCGACCACCTCAAGAGCCTCGTCTCCTCCAAGACACTTTCGACGGAGTCGCTCAGCTGGGATCTGCGGGGCTCGGTGACCGAGCTCGTCAACGGACGCTCCGCGATGGCCTTCGGCGGCACATGGGACTGCGACTGGGTCTTCGACAACATGGGGAACGGACGCCGGGCCGCGGTGACGACGCTGCCCAAGGGCCCGAAGTCCGCCGCGTCGAACCTCGGCGGGGAGAGCTGGACCATCGCATCGACGTCGACCAAGAAGGACACCGCCTGGCAGCTGCTCGAGTTCGCCCTCGACAAGGATCGTCAGATGCCCTACCTGGTGGAGTCCGGCCAGCTTCCGTCCCGTAAGGATCTCGCCTCCCGCAGCGCATTCCTCAAGGACCCCTACCCCACCCTGCTGAAACAGCTCAACGTCGCCGAGGCTCGCGTCTACGGCCCCGACTATCCGCGCATGAGCGACGCCCTCATCAACCTCTTCCAGTCCGTCGTCAGTGGCCAGAGCACTCCTGCGGACGCCTTGGACAAGGCCGCCAAAGCCATCGAACCGCTGCTGGCCGCCTAGCCACCCGACCTGGAGATTCCCATGAGAACCACCTCTTCATGGCGCCGAGGCACAGCCGTCTTCGCTGTCCCGGGCGCACTGTTCCTGATCGTCTTCGCCGTCTATCCATTGATCCTCACCGTGATCAACAGCTTCCGCAGGGTGACCGTTCCGGGGCTGATCAGCGGTCACATGTCGTTCATCGGATTCCAGAACTACAGGAAGATCGTCGCCGACCCGCAGTTCTGGTCCTCGGCCTGGCGCACGCTCCTCTTCACAGTCGTGTGCGTCGCCTTCCAGTTCACGCTCGGCCTGCTCGCCGCGGTGCTCCTCAACCGGCCGTTCCGGGGCAGAGGGGTGCTCCGGGGCCTCCTGATGGTGCCGTGGGTGCTGCCGATCGTCGTCATCGGCAGCACCTTCAAGTGGATGTTCCAGAGCGGCAACGGCCTGGTCAACACGGTGCTGGGATACTTCGGCATCCACGGCCCCGGATGGCTGGAACAGCCCGGTCTGGCATTCGTCACCATCATCGTCGCCAACATCTGGTTCGGGTTCCCCTTCGCCATGCAGAACCTGTCCGCGGCGCTCCAGACCGTTCCCGTCCAGGTGCTCGAGGCCGCATCGGTCGACGGCGCGTCCGCGGTCAAGCGGTTCTTCCAGATCGTCATGCCGATCATCTCCGGACCGATCGCGATCCTGCTGACGGTCCAGATCATCTACACCTTCAACGTGTTCGAACTCATCCTGGTGATGACCGGAGGAGGACCGGCCGGAAGCACCGCGGTGGTCACCTACTACACGTATCAGCTGGGCTTCGAGTACTTCGATCTCGGCCCGGCCAGTGCCGCCACGATCCTGATTCTCATCGCGCTGGGCGCGTTCTCCGCACTGTACGTGTGGCTCACCTCCCGAGGGGAGAAGGCAGCATGACATCCATCTCGATGACGCCCACCAATACTCGAGCGAACGGGGGCCGCCCGCGGAACCACTCCGCCGTGAGCAACCGGACCCGGTGGTGGTGGATCGCGGGGACCTACACCCTCGCCGGTGTACTGGTCATCCCGATCTACTGGCTCCTGGTCACTTCCATCCGCCAGCCGGCGGAGCTCCAGGCCGCCAGCACCCTGTGGCCCAGGCATCCGTTCCTCGGCGGATGGTCCGACGTCCTGACCGACGCCTCGTTCGGCAGGAACCTGCTCAACAGCCTCCTCTACGGTGTCGGCGGCGTCGTCCTCGGGCTGCTGTTCGGCGCGGGGATCGCCTACGCCATCGCCCGCTCACGTGCCCGCTGGGCGCGGATCACCGTGTTCGCGATGCTGATCCTCCAGACCTTCCCCAGCGTGATGCTGGCCCTGCCGCTGTTCATCCTGTTCTCCAAGATGGGCCTCATCAACAACCCGTTCGCGGTCATCATCGCCATCGGCACGAAGACGATCCCCTTCATGGCGCTGATGATGCGGCCCTACTTCGCCGACCTTCCGAAAGCTGTCGAGGAGGCGGCAGAGATCGACGGTTGCACGAAGCTCGGCGTGCTGAGGCGGGTGGTGCTGCCACTGACGGTGCCCGGCATGGTCACGGTCTCGGCGTTCAACTTCGTCACCGGATGGGGAGATCTGCTGTTCTCCTACACCCTGCTGATGGACGAGAAGCTCCAACCGGTGAGCGTCGGCCTCTACAAGTTCATGGGGCAGTACGGCGTCGACTGGAACCAGCTGATGGCCGCCTCGGTCATTGCCGCCATCCCCACGATCGTCGTCTTCTTCACCTCCCAGAGGTTCCTCGTCTCCGGGACGGTCTCCGGATCCACGAACGAGTGACCGCCTGGGGTGCCCGCGATCCCTCAGATCGAGGAGTCCCTGATGACGATGTCGCAGGGGACCCTCTCGATCCCCGGGGTCACGGGCACCCCGGCGATGAGCTGGGTGAGACGGGTGGCGGCGACCTCTCCGACCCGGTCCAGATTGGTGCTGACGCTCGTCAAGGCGGGCTGGGTCGCCAGAGTCATCACGTCCCAGTCGTCGAATCCCACGATTGAGACCTCGGCGGGAACCGCAACGCCGTGGTGCTGGAACTCCTCGCTGACCCCGCGGGCGATCTGGTCGCTGGCGCAGAAGACGCCGTCGATGTCGGCGTCCCTCCGCAGCAGCGCGCGGGCGGCCTGACGCCCGGCATTCTCCGACCACTCCACGAACAGGGGCGCGGTGACGAGCTCCAGGCCGACAGCGCTCAACGCGTCGACGAGACCGTCTCCGCGCAGATGGGAGGCGTCATAGGACTGGGGCCCGCCGACGTAGGCGATGCGACGACGCCCCACCTCCAGCAGATGCTCGCCCGCCAGGCGTCCCCCCTGCCTGTCATCGGGGACGACCGAGACGTCGTCGTCCTCCTCCGACGGCGAGAAGGCGTACACGGCCGGCACGTTCATCATGCCTGTCAGTGACTTGCGGGGATCGCTGCGGTGCGAGGTGATGATGAAGCCGTCCACGCGTCGCGCCAGCATCCGCTGCACCCAGTGGAGCTCGCGGACCGGGTCGTCGTGGGCGTCGCAGAACAGGATCGCCATCCGCCCCGTCGCCAGCGACCGCTCCGCCCCGAGGATCACCGGAACCGTGAACCTCCCCGTGGCATCCGAGGTGATGAGGCCGACCGAGTAGGTGCGGCCGGACTTCAGGGAACTGGCCGCCATGCTCGGCTGGTACTGAAGGCTCTCGGCGGCGGCGAGCACCTTGTCCCGGGTTTCCTGGCGCACATGCGGGGCACCGGACAGCGCCTTGGACGCGGTGCCGATCGCGACTCCGGCCTGGCGTGCCACATCGGCCAACGTCGCCCGCTTCGCAACCGCCATGTCACCGTCCTCGCCTCGGCCGCCCAGCATAGTGGAGCAGTGCTGCGGTCGGGATTGGTCGTCTATCTGCGTCAGGCGCGACGATGAGGGGAGGGCGCGCGTGACTGGCTCGATGCTGACGCCGGGTGACGTCGTAGACCTCGACCTCGGAGCACCCGCGGGCGCAGAGGCGGGTCCGCGCAGGCCCGCGCAGGCCCGCCGTAGTCGTCACCGCCGAACGCATCCTCTGCGGCGGCCCGAACGTCGTCCAAGTGGTTCCCCTCACGCGCACCATCCGCGACAGCGGTTCCGAGATCGTCGTCGAGCCCGATGCGCACAATGGCCTCACTGCTGCCTCGGCCGCACAGTGCCAGCACATCCGATCCGTCGCCACCGGCCGGGTGAGCGCCAGAATCGGCAACGTGGGCCCGGTCGCGCTGCAACAGATCAGGAGCATCCTCGCCATCATCATTGATGCCTGAGACCGCGCTGCACACCATTGGGGGCGGAGGACGAGACCCGCGCAGTGGTGGGACTGCCCGTCCTGCGGAACCTTCGGGCTGGTGCAGTGCGGGCCCCTTGGGGACGCTCTGCAATTGTGGCGAACCCTGATCCGCGCCGATGGCCTGTGATCGGGCGCTTCCGCTCACGTGCCGATGGCCACAATTGCGGAGCAGTCCCAACAGCTGGCCGCCGAACGCGGCTGCGACCCCTACGACATCCTCAACGAGGAGGCCGCCGAGATACCGATCGGCTCCGACGGGCTGGTCCTGCTGGATCACTTCCAGGGCAACCGGACTCCGTACTCGGATTCCCGCTCCCGCGGCGTGTCCTGGGCCTGTCGCTGACCCACACCGAGGGGCACATGTTCCGGGCGATTCTCGAAGGGGATCTGCTGCGCAACGAGGCCCACGACGTCCAGGATCGTCACCACCTCTGACGACATCGCCTCTAACACCCCCGACAGGGCCGACTACCGGCGCGGCATCGCCGGCGACATCCGCGTGGTCAAGGTGGCGGGTGCCGCCGTGACCTCCGGCATGAGCCTGGACGCCGCCGAGATCGCCCAGGACCTCATCAAGGCTGTCCTGGAGGAGGAGCCCGAGCGTCTGTGGACCGCCCCGGCCGATACCCCCGGCTACAAGGTGGGATCAGTGACGCTGGCCGAGGGCCGTCGCGTCGTCGTTCGCGGCGCTCATGGCCGCTTCGGCCACCACGCTGAAGAATAGGAGGCGAGTCGGGCTCGTTGACTTCGCAGTCGGCAACACGGTCGGCTCCATCAGCACGGCCTGTGACCGAGAGCTCGATCCCTCACAGTGCGTCGATGAGGTCCCGCATGAGTTGCGACGGTGTGATGTGACGGGCCTCGGCAATCTCGTCCAGTTTCGCCCGGCGTGCGGCGTCGAGCCGCAACGTGAATGGGCGGGCCCGTCGGCCGACGCTGATCGGGCGTCCGGGCGCTGAGGGGCCGAGATGCGGGCCGGAGTACGGCTGATCAGACTCGGCCTGTTCAGCCCAGCGCTCGATGTCGTCATCAGTGAAGACCGTTCCGTTGATGTCGGTGTACTGGTTCATGTTGCTACCTCCCGAGCCCAATCTCCTTGAGAACCTTGGTTGTGGCGGGCATCGCATGGAACACCAGCCATCCGTCGGGTTCGTTCTCGACAGCGATGTATTCCAAGAGCCGCCCGTTCGCGTCTGTTCCCACGCCGACCCATTGCACGGGCCTCGTGTCGCGTGCCCGCGATCGCAGGGTGCTCTCGAATGCCTCGATCACGTCTGCGACAGTCACGTCGGGATGTCGGCACGGTATCCGTGGATGAACCTGAACCCGCATCGACCAGTCCCCATTCCGTTTCGTACGACACCCAGTGTAGTACGATACCCGAGTCTCGTCAGGGTTGCCGAGGCCGGGCGTCGTATACGAGGCCCGCACGGCAGAGAAGGCGCTCCGGGCGAACTTTCTCCGACGAACCTATTGACTCCGCCCACTCCACCCATCTAGCCTTGAACCTGTCAGACAGCCAGACAGTCAGACAGCTGAGCAACCAGGTTCTCAGATATGCTTCCCCAGATCGAGGAGGTGCACCCCATGGCAGGTATGCGCGTGGCTCTCGACCGCCGCTCGGTGGCGATTCAGGTCCGCGATGACCTGCGGGAGAAGATGAGAAGCGGGGAGTTCGCGGCCGGTGCGAAGCTCCCCTCGGAGCCGGCCAGCGCCAGGATCTACGGCGTTTCGCGTGCCACCGTCCGGGAGGCATATCGCCTCCTGGAGCAGGAACGGCTCGTGGAGGTCCGTCCGGGTTCCGGGCGCTACGTTCTCCCCGGAGCGACGCTCGTGGTCCAGGGCTCCATCAACCTCGTGGAGTCGACGACGAAGATCCTCACCGACCTGGGCTACGACCTGAAGGTCCGCCTGATCGGGACCACCGAGCGCCAGGCGACCGACGCGGAGAGATCCGTATTCGATCTGGCTGACGACACCCGCATCCTCGACGTCGAAAGGGCCTACACCAGCAACGGAGAACTCCTCACCCACGCGATCAATTCCATCGATCCGAGCCGCACGCCCCTACCCATCGAGGAGATGGACCTCACCTCCTCCCTGGCGGACGCGTATGCCGCGGTCGGCCGGCGTATCGACGCAGGTTTCAGCGACATCGCGGCGGCCACCGTCCCGCCCCGCCTGGCAGAGATGTTTCACGTACCGACCACTGCGGCCTGGCTCCGCTTCGACGGCCCCCTGTTCGACCAGCACGGCCAGCCACTGTGGTGGTCCCGTGAACTGTGGCGCGGCGACGTCCGCACCCTGCGGGTGGTCAACCGGCGCAGCAACGAATTCATCTGATCCGACCGGACACCACATCCCCGATGAATCCTGGGCACTGACGCTCAGTTTTCCCACCTGCTTCTGAACGCTCAGAGGCATATCTGAACCCACCCTGTGATTCGGGACAACCTCCCGAGACACTACCCCCATGCCTTTTTCAGCGACAATCCTGACAGTTTCAGCCATCTTGCCAAAATCAGAAAGGAGGGGAGCCCCATGACCCTCATTCAAGCAATCCTCATCGGCTTCGTCGCGGTATTGACGAGGCTCGACGGGAACTGGCTCGGCGAGATAAAACTCCGCGAGCCGATCATCACGGGCTTCCTCGTCGGTCTCATCCTGGGCGACGTCACCCAGGGCCTGGTGATCGGCGCCGCCCTGCAGCTCATGTGGATGGGCATCACCGGCGTCGGAGCCGCCCCCAAGATCGATATCGGCATCGGCGGCACGGTCGGCGCCGCCGCCGCTCTCACCACCGGCGGGAACGCAGCCGCGGCCGTCCTGCTGGCCGTCCCGGTCGCCGTCCTCATGCAGCTGGTCGAAACGCTACTCATGACCATCTACTCCACCTTCATGGAATGGGCCGAACGGCGCATCGACGAGGGAGACATCGGGGCCGTCACCAGAATCCACTATCTGTGCGGTCTCATCACCACCCTGGTCTTCTGGATCCCGGTCACCATCGGCATGTACTTCGGCACCGGCGGCATCAAGGCCCTGGTCGACGCCATGCCCGGCTGGGTCCAGAGCGGTCTGGACGGCGTCGCCGCCCTCCTCCCGGCCCTCGGATTCGCGATGCTGCTCGACGTCATCATGACGACCCAGCTGATCCCCTTCCTCATCCTCGGCTTCGTTCCCGCCGCCTTCGTCGGCCACGACCTCACGATGATCGGTATCGCCGCGATCGCCATCGCCATCGCCCTGGTGGTCTTCAACCTCTACAAGGACCTGGAGCAGCGTCGGGCGCAGTCCCTCCCACCCGCGGCCCTCGCGACCGAGGCGGCCGGTACCGCCGACCCCGACAACGAATGGGAGGACTGACCCATGACCACCACCGACGTCTCCCCGGCCACCCCGGCGCCCGGCACCCCCGAGGCGAGGGAACTGCCGAAGAAGGAGTTCCGCTCCATCTTCTGGCGCAGCTTCTCCCTCCTCGGCTCCTTCAACTTCCAGCGAATGGAGGGCCTGGCCTTCCTGTACGCGGTGCTGCCCTCCCTCAAGCGCATCTACAAGGGCGACGAGCCCGGTCTGAGGACCGCCGCCAAGCGGCAGATGGAGACCTTCAACATGACGGTGGCCCCCTCGCCACTGGTCATGGGCGCGGCCGTCGCCATGGAGGAGAAGGCCAAGGCCGACCCGAATTTCGACCAGACCTCCATCAGCGCCGTGAAAGTCGCCCTGATGGGCCCGCTGTCAGGTATCGGGGACACCTTCTTCTGGGGCATCTTCCGCATCCTGGCGATCTCCCTGTCCCTCGGTTTCGCCGAGCAGGGCAGTTGGCTCGCTCCGATCGTCCTGCTCGTGGTGTTCAACGTGCCCAACTTCCTCACCCGCTGGTACACGCTGAAACTCGGCTACCGGCAGGGTCAGGAGATCATGGTGTCCATGGGCGAACCGCGCACCATGCAGCTGTTCACCTACTGCGCCGGAATCGTGGGCGCGATGGCCATGGGATCGATGACCGCGTTCTGGGTCACCATCAAATCGCCGCTGAAGTTCACGATCTCCAAGAACCCGATCATCATTCAGGACTACCTGGATCAGATCTTCCCGAAGCTCCTTCCGATCGGATTCACCCTCCTCATCTTCTGGATGCTCCGCAAGCACATGAATGTGCTCGCGATCATCGGGATCATCATCGGGGTCGGATTCGTCCTCGGCGCCTTCAAGATCATCGCCGGAGCCTGAGAGGAGCCCGAAAATGGCCATTGTTGAGATCCGAATAGACGACCGGCTGGTACACGGCCAGGTCTCCACCCTCTGGGTACCGCACTTCCACGTTCAGCGTCTACTCATCGTGGATGACGCCGTGGCCGTCGACGAGAACCGCAAGGCGATCCTCAGGTTCGCCTGCCCGCCCCAGTGCAAGCTCTCGATCTTCGACGCCGCGAAGGCGGCGGAGAAGCTCGGGCGCCGCATCGACGAGGGCATCAACGTGATGATCGTCGTCGCCTCCCCGATCCCTCTGCTGCGCATGGCCGAGCTCGGCTATCCGATACCAGCGGTCACCGCGGGGAACATGTCACGACGACCCGGCACCGAACAGCTGGCGGGTCTGGTCTACGCCAGCCCCGAGGAGACCGCCGCCTTCGCCGCCCTGCTGGAGAAGGGCACCCGCATCGGCTACCAGCCGATGCCCACCTCGCGCCGCGAGGACCTCTCGCCGGCGATCAATCAGCTTCACCGCAATCAAGGAGAATGAGATGGCTTTCAACCCGAACACGACGCAGACGGTCCTCGAGAACATCCACATCCAGCCGGAGATCCTGGCTGACGCCTTCACCTCCCGCGGCGAGATCATCGACCCGTTCGTGGCCGCATTCACCGCCGCCCCGGTGTCCCGGGTGGTCTTCATCGGATCGGGCACCTCCTACAACGTGTCCAATCTGGCGCTGTCCCTGTTCAACCGGATCGTCAAGGTCGACGCCACCGCCCCCTACCCCACAGAGTTCGCGAATTACGGAGTCGGCCTGAATCCGGCCGAAGCCGACCCCTCATCGGTGCTGTGCGTGGCGATCAGCCAGTCGGGCACCTCGATCTCCACCTGCGACGCGCTGGCCGTCGCCAGGCAGAAGGGCTTCCGGACGCTGGTGCTCACCTGCGATCCCGACTCCAGGGCGGCCTCCCTGGCCGATACCGTCGTACCCCTGCTCGCCGGCGACGAGCAGACCGGACCGGAGACCCGCGGCTACACGGCCTCGGTGCTGTCGGTCTACCTGTGGGCCCACGCCACCGCAGCGGCCACCGGTGCACTGACTCCGGCCGAGGCCGACGCCGCCATCGCCGAGGCGGGCGACATCGTCGACCGCTTCCAGGAGGTCATCGAGGAGTCGGAGGCCTGGTACGACCGCAACCGGCCGGGACTGCTGCATGCCGGCCGGATCAACATCCTCGGGCTGGGCATCGACTACGGCACGATGCTGGAGGGCACTCTCAAGGTGGCCGAGATGCTGCGGGTGCCGGTGATCGGCAACCTCGTCGAGGAGCACATGCACGGACCCACCTATGCGCTGCGCCCGGACCACGGCAATCTCATCGTGGGATCCGACGAGGCCGAGTTCGACCGGATCATCACGATCCGCAACGCCCTGCGGGAACACGCCCCGGCCACCCACGTCATCACCTGCCACGACTTCGAGGGGGCAGACGAGCGCGACATCGTCTTCTCGGTGAAGGCCGGGCCATTCCTGGCACCGCTGCTGTACACGGTGCCGTTCCAGTTCCTGGCGGCCAAGGGCGGCAAGGACGTCCATATCAACACCAACCACAATCCGGTGCCGATCCACTTCGGGCACCTCGAGGGGTGAATGCCATGCCGGGCATCATCGTCACCGGCCACGGGCACTTCGCCACGGGGATCGTCAGTGCCCTGGAGCTGATCCTCGGGCCCCAGGACGGCCTTGTCGCAGTCGACTTCCCCGAGGGGGACACGGCCACCCAGATCACCGAGAACCTCACCAGTGCGGTGGACTCCTTCGGGGGCGGTGCCGTCGTCGTATTCAGCGATCTGCGTGGCGGGCAGCCCTTCAACGTGGCCTCCGCGCTGTGCACCGACCATCCGAATCTGCGCGTGGCCTTCGGCACCAACCTGCCGCTGCTCATCGAGGCGGTGACCCGGTTCGGCGGCAACGCGATCCATGTTCCAGACGAGACCCTCCTGGAGGAGGTGATCCGGGCCGGGGCGGAAAGCGTGGGGAAGTTCACCGTCGGCACCGGCGCCTCGTCAGCCCAGGACGACTGGGACTGATCAGTCTCCGAGCAGGTTGATCTCCGAGCAGGACCAGCACCGGCCCGAGATGACTCGCAGAACACTGTGACGCTGTGGGGTGAGTTCACCCGACAGCGTCACAGTGTTCAGGGTCGAACGACCGGCCCGAGATGACCCGAGCTCGGCCTCGGTGCTGACGCCGGCGTCATGACAGGACCGTGACACCCAGGCGGTCACGGCCTCACCGGATGATCTCGTCCTCGCAGAGCCCCTGGAAATCGTGCCACACCGATCTGGCGCCGAGCGCCGGCCCGCATTCGCGCCCGAGCCGCATCGCCAACGTCCCCAGGCACTGGGTCCTGGCCAGTTCAGGCGCCCTCATGATCATGGCGCAGACGCTCACGACCCGCTGGACCGGCGGTCGCCCCAGCACGGCCTCCATGGACCTGCGCCGCCCTTCACCGGCTCTGGACGCGCGGAAGCCGAACAGGCCCGTGGCGAGGAGTTCGGCGGCGAGATGCTTCTGGTCGACGGCGTCGACGACCACTGCGGACATCACGAGGAAGCGCCCGCGTTCGATGGACTGTTCGATGAATGCGATCCGGATCGTCACGACCGCTCCTTCGCGTCGAAGAGGTAAGGAGCACAGTACTGGTCGGCACTGACGCTCTGGTCCGCGCCGTCGGGTAGGCCGGTCAGGAGGGGTGACGCGCGAGGAGCGTCCCTCGGGCAGGTGTGGTGCGGGCCGTTCGGCAGCGCTCTGCAGTTGCGGTGGAGCCGGGCCCCGCTTATTTCCCCTTGACCACGGATTGCGGCTCTTCGACGCAGACCACAATTGCAGAGTCTTGCCAACAGCTCTGGACCATGATCATCTAAGGCCTCCCGGCCGGCGCCAGCACCCTCCACGGCGCCGGGCGGAGATGCGAGTTTCTGTCGGGGCCCCCTTGTAGCGTGACGGAATCAGATCAGGGAGGTCGCTGATGCAATATCTCATGCTCGTCTACCTGCTCAGGATTCTGGAGGGCATTGCCCGATTCGTGTGGCGAATCCTGCGACAGATCGCCTACTGCGTAGGGCTCTTGACGTCCTACCCTCGTGGCGCCCTCGTGCTGCTCGCGAGTGTTCTCGTCCGCCTCGCAGGGTTCGCCGGGATCGTCCTGGCCGTAACGATGATCATCACCGCCCCGACGGGCACCGCGACCACTGTCTCGATGTTCATCCACACCTCGCGAGGTCACCAATGCATTGGCATTGTCGTCACAACGCTCGCTCTCCTACTTGCATCGCCCTGGCTGGCAGGAAAAGCGGATGACATCATTGATGAAGCAGCCTACCGACGACACCTTCGAATGCGGGAACACGTCAACGCAGAGACGGGGCTTCCCACCAACAGGTGACGGAATCCTCGACCCCGCCCGGAAATAGGCCCCTGCGTCACTCCTGCGGATCCACCAGCCTCACCAGACCCTCCTGGGAGCAGGAGGCCACCAGCTTGCCGCCCTGCATCAGCCGGCCCATCGAGAATCCCAGGGCGTCGGAGGCGTTCGGGGAGACCTGGTCGTAGAGCAGCCATTCATCGGCCCGGGCCGGACGGTGGAACCACATCCCGTGATCCACCGACGCCGCCTGAAGCGCCTTGCCCGACCGCAGTTCCTTGGTGTGGGGCAGGGTCGACGCCGCCAGCAGGCTGATGTCCGACAGGTAGGCCAGGATCGCCTGGTGCACCACCGGATCGGCTGGCAGCGTTCCGATCGTGCGCACCCACAGCCGCATGTGGGTCGCATGGTTGTGCTCTTGGCCGCCCACCGGTTCGATGACGTAGCGGACGTCCAGCGCCTCGGTCTGCCAGATCGCCAGCGCGGCGTCCCCGGCCACCTGCTTGAGCACCTCGGCCAGCGGCGGGCAGGATTCCGGATGCGGCAGGTCGTGCGGCGTCGGGTCGCAGTGATCCAGCCCATCCTCGAAGCTCTTGTAGGACTGGTTGGCGGTGAAGATCACCTCGCCGTGCTGGCGGGCCTTGACCAGCCGGGTGCTGAAGGTGCGCCCGTCCCGGGTGGGTTCGACGTCGTAGATGATCGGGGTCTCGTTGCTGCCCGGCCTCAGGAAGGAGGCGTGCAGTGAGTGGATGCGCCGCCCCTCCCCGACCGTGCGGGCGCCGGCCACCAGGGACTGCGCCAGCACCTGACCGCCGAAGGTCCGCTGCCATGTCGTCTTCGGTTGGGCGCCCCGGAAGAGGTTGTCGTCGAGGCCCTCCAGGTCGAGCAGGCCGAGAAGTTCACGCGTCGAAACAGGCACGCCCCCAGCATGTCATCACCGGGGACGGCGCACCCGTCATCGGGGAAGACGCCGCGGGCCCGGCCTTCCCTTCCCAACGGCGGCTCAAGGGGACAGGAGATTCCCCACGTCCACTGCCTGTCCGGTCCGCGCCGACTCCTGGGCCGCCAGTACGACCGACAGCGTCCGCAGACCGGTCTCCACGTCGGGCTTCGGCTGGACTCCGGTGCGTACCGCCTCCAGGAAACAGCCGAGCATGGCGGCGTCGAGGTCTGCACCGTAGCGGGCCTCCACGGCCATGCCGTCGGAGCTCACACCGCGGGCCGCCGATCCGAAGACGTCGACGTCGACCGTTCCGGCGGTGCCCAGCACCGACATGCGCAACCCGCCCCAGGCGGGCGCCTTCTGCGGGACGCTCCAGGAGGAGTCCAGCGCCGCGATCATCCCGTCGTCGTACTCGATGAGGGTCAGGGCCGTGGACTCGACGGGCCGGTCGGGGTACAGCGTCCGATTGGAGGTCGCGGTGACCCGTCGGGGCGTCGCGCCCGTCAGCGCGTCGATGAGGTCGGCGAGGTGGACGATGTGGTCGACGAGCGCCCCGCCCCCGGCCAGCTGCGGATCGGTGAACCAGGCCCGCTCGGTGGGCAGCATGCCGTTGTTGGCGCCGCGGATCGCGACGATCTCCCCGAGCGCTCCGGCCCGGTGCTGGGCCTGCAGCCTCGCGAAGGCCGAGGAGAACCGGACCGGATGGGCGAGCATGCAGATGACGCCGGCCCGGGCCACGACGTCGCGGATCGCCAGGCCGTCCTCCCAGCTGGTGGCCAGGGGCTTCTCGCACAGGATGTGCGCCCCTGCGGCGGCGGCCCGCTCGACGTCGGCGCGGTGCCGGGCGTTCTCGCTGGTGATGATGACGGCGTCGGGCCCCCAGGTGAACAGGTCGTCGTAGTCGTCGAGGTAGTAGACGCCGGCCTCGGCGGCCAGCATGGCCCCTCTCACCTCATCGTCTGAATGCTCCCCCGGATCGGCGGCGACCACCTCCGCACCCGGGATCCCGGCCAGCAGGCGGGCGTACCCGGCGGCGTGGACGTGGGCGAATGACATGATCCCGATCTTCATCTCAACCCGTCCTTCTTCTCCGCGGCCAGATTCCCGTTCGGCTCCTCTGCCAGCCGCCCGCCGAGCTCCACCGGCTGCCCGGTGGCGATGGACTCCAGTGCCGCCTCGGCGATCCGCACGGCCTCCACCCCGTCCGCGGCGCTGACCCTGGGCTGCGGGCCGCCCTCGATCGCCGAGACGTAGTCGCACAGCTCCAGGGCGTACGGGTCCTCGGCCGGATCGACGGCCGGCAGGAACCCGTCGGCGCGCTGCTGCGCACCGGGCGCCGGATCGGCACTGTTGAGGTGAGCAGAGTACCGCTTCTCCGCGCGGGAGGAGTGCGCCAGCGTGCCCCCGGTGCCGGCGACGGAGTATTCCGTGGTGAACTCCAGGTGCGGCGGGCCCCACACGCCTGAACACTGTGTGACAGCTCCGCCGACGTGGGTGAGGATCACGTGCGCCGCCTCGACCGGGTTTCCGTCCGAAACCGTCCGGGTGCTCATCGCCGAGACTCGGGCGATCGGCCCGGCGATCCATCGGGCCTGATCCAGGTCGTGGATCATCTGGTCCATCACTATGCCGCCGGAGGCCTCGACGTCGGCGAACCACGGCGTCGTGGGGAAGGCGCCCGAGCGCACGAACCGCAGCACGGCCAGATCGCCCAGGCGTCCGGCGTCCACGGCATCCTTGAGCGCCGCGTACTCGGGGAAGTAGCGCACGACGTGCGCCGGATACAGATGCAGTCCCTTGTCAGCGGCCAGATCGACGAGGGCCTGGGCATCGGCGGAGGTGCGCGTCATCGGTTTCTCGCAGATGACGTCGCGCCCGGCCTCCAGAGCCGCACGGACGATCTCGAAGTGGGTCGGCGTCGGGGTCGCCACGTCGACGATGTCGCACCGGGAGAGCAGCTCGTCGAGGGAACTCGCGAGCGTCACCGGAACCGGGCCCTCCGAGAACTCCCGGGCCAGCATTTCGGCCCCGTCCTGGCTGAAATCGCAGATCTCGCCGGCAAGGCCGAGCAGCCCGGGCATGTGCGCGCGACTGATTCCGCCGGCCCCGACCAGCCCGATCACCGGACGTCCGTCACTGTTGACCATGCCTCATCCTCGCAGACCCGGGCTCCGCCATCAGACGAGTCCTGCCACAGGGCCGCCGACGACTGGAATACGCGGTCGGCGGCAATCCTGTGACAGAACTCAGTGCGCGAAACCCGGCCTGCGATCAGGCAAGAAGTGACTTCGAAATAACTCAGAGTTCGGGGCCACGACCTGCACACAGGTCGCGGCCCCGATGTCATGCTGCACTCCTGATGAAGCAGGATCACGCTCAGCCCACCAGTATCAGCCCTTCTCCCCCGCCTTCGGCACGGCGAGCTCGCCGTCGACGTACTGGGAGCGCCCGAAACCGAAGCTCCAGTCGTGGTGGGTGTTCTCGAAGTAGCCGATGAAGACGTCCTCGGGGGCGACGTCGGCCTCGCCGAGGTTCTCGGAGATCTTGGAGAACAGTGCCTCCTTCTCCTGATCGGCGCGACCCTCCTGGGTGAAGATCTGGACGAGGACGACCTCGGCGTCGCGCTCGAATCCGAGCCCGGCGTCCTGAGCGATGATGTCGCCGATCTCATGCTGGGTGATGATCTGGAACCGGTCGCGCGGCGGGATGTGGTAGGTGTCGACGAGCGCGGCGTGGATGCCGTCGGCGATGGCGCGCAGCGATGTCTTGGCGCGGCCCTTGTTCAGATCGATCCGGACGAGTGGCATGGTGTCCCTTCAGCTGAGCCCGAGCGTGGTCGTCGGCGCGGTTGCCCGCACCGACGATCATTTGTCTTTACATTTAACTGTAGATCAGCTATTTGTCAGGATCAAATAGGATCAGCGGCCTCCCTCCTGCCCGCTCTGCGTTTGAGCACGAAGGACGAGGCGTAGAGCACCACCAGAGCCGCAAGGATCCCGACGATGATCGCGATCTGGCCGCCTCCCTTGTCGAGGTAGCCCAGGAAGAGACCGGCCACGCCGAAGTCGGCGTCGGAGAAGGTGGAGTTCGAGAAGCCCACGTCGCCGAGCACCGGCAGCAGGAGCAGCGGCAGGAAGGTGATCGCCAGGCCGTTGACGAATGCGCCCAGCACCGCGCCGCGGCGTCCGCCGGCGCCGTTGCCGATGACGCCGGAGGCGCCTCCGGTCATGAAGTGGGCGATGACGCCGGGCACCACGATCGTCGTGCCCGCCACAGCCATGACGACCAGGCCGACGATGCCGCCGACGAAGCTCGACAGGAAGCCGATCAGCACGGCATTGGGGGCGAAGGTGAAGGTGATGGGCACGTCGAGGGCGGGTTTGGAGTTCTTCACCAGGCGCTCGCTGATGCCCTTGAAGGCGGGCACGATCTCGCCCAGCACCACTCGCACACCGGCGAGGATCACGAAGACGCCGGCGGAGAACGTGGCCCCCTGGAGCAGGGAGAAGACGATGTAGTTCGTCCCGTCGCTGAGCTTGGACTCGATGAAGGTCGGTCCGGCGAACAGCGCCACGACGAGGTAGATGAGCCCCATCGACAGCGCGGTGATGACGGTGGTGTCGCGCAGGAACCCCAGCCCCGACGGGAACTTCATGTCCTCGGTGGACTTCGAGGGGTGGGACCTGCTCTGGGTGAGCTTCGCGACAAGACCGCTCAGCGCGATTCCGGCGCCGCCGGTGTGGCCGAGCGCGACGTCGTCAGTCCCGGTGACCTTCTTCATGAAGGGCTGGACGATGGCCGGGGAGACAGTGACGATCATGCCCTGGGCGATCGAGCCCCACAGCACGGCACCCCAGGTCGGGAAGCCGGCGACCTTGAAGATCACCGCGATCATCGCCGCCATGTAGAAGGCCACATGGCCCGACAGGTAGATGTACTTGAAGTGCGAGGTCATCGACAGCAGGACGTTGACGACCATGCCGAAGAAGAAGATCAGCGCGGCGACCGAGCCGTACTCCACCAGCACCTTGCCGACGATGGCCTCGTTGTTCGGGACGACGCCCTGGACGTCGAAGGCCTGCTGGAACATCGCCCCGAAGGGATCCAACGACCCGCTGACCACACCGGCCCCGGCGGCCAGGACCAGGAATCCGACCAGGGTGCGAATGGTCCCCTTCATGACGTCGGTGCCCTTCTTGCGCTGGGCCACCAGGCCGATCAGCGCGATGAGGGCGACAATGACCGCGGGCTGCCGGAAGATGTCCAGCAGCACCTTGAGGAATCCGTTCATGATGATCAGCCCTCGTTGGGCACCGCGACCCCGTGACGCTTCAGCGCCTCGGCGGCCTTCTGGCGGATCTCGTCGAGATCGATGAGGCTGTTGAGGGAGACGACGTCGCCCAGCCCTTCGGCGGCCTCGGCGATGTCACGGCCGACGAAGATGACGTCCGCCGAGCCGGGCGAGACCGAGCCGAGATCGGCGTGGTCGACCTCGACCCCCTCGGCTCCCAGTTGCTCGATCGCCTTCTTGATGTTGAGTTCGGTCATGAAGCTGGATCCGAGCCCGGAGCTGCACACGGCGAGTATCTTCATGTCTGTCATTCCTTTGCTGCAAGTGCGGACAGCACGTCCGCGGGGGTTGCGGCGTCCAGGAGTTCCTGGCGCCGGGTGGGGTCGGTGAGGATTGCGGCCAGATCCTGCATCAGATCCAGGTGGCTGTCGGCATCCTGCGCCGCGAGCGCGATGAACACGGCGATCGGATGGTCCGGGTCGCCCGCCAGGAGCACGGGACTGCCCAGGCGGATCACCGCCAGACCCGTCTCGATGACACCGTTCTCGGGCCGGGAATGTGCCAGTGCGATGCCGAATCCGAGATCGATGTACGTGCCTCCCTGGGCCTCGATCGAATGCTCCATGGCGTCGACGTACTCCGCGGTGGCGTTGCCGTGCTGGACGAGAACGCCACCGACCAGGGCGACGGCCTCGCGCCAGTCCGACACACGGTCCCTGGTCAGAACACGATCTGCAGTCAAGTAGGAGGTCAGCACATTCGCACCTTTGCTTTCCACTGTCACCCGAGGGTCTGGACCTCGGCGTCATCACGTCGTTATGATGAATGTGAGCATAACGTCATGATGAGTCGAGGCGCAAGGGTCGGGCCGCGATTCGCTCAGGCAGCCATGACGTCATAATGAGTCCACAGGTACGAGGAGGTTGCGGTGGCCCGAGACACGGTGAAGTACGTCGCGGTCCGCGACCACCTGCGAGACCGGATCTCGGGGATGGGGGCGGGCGAGCAGATCCCCGCCGAGCCGCAGCTGTGCTCGGAGTACGGGGTCAGCCGCATCACGGTGCGCCGCGCTGTGGACGACCTCATCCGCGCCGGTGTGCTGGTGAGAGAGCAGGGCCGCGGCACGTTCGTCACCGAGCCCGACTACACCGAGGAGATTCGTGAGACCTTCGCCGGCAGCGTCATGGGCTTCTACCGACAGCAGGCGACTCTGGGCCGTGAGGTCACCACGAAGGTGCTGAGGAATCACGTCACCCGCAATCCGGAGGCCGCGGAGGCCCTCGCCCTCAACCCGGCCGACGAGGTCATCGAGATCGAACGGCTGCGCTACATCGGCGGCACCCTCCACCAGCACGTCATGACCTATCTGCGGGCCTCGACGTATCCGGCGGTGCTCGCCCACGATTTCTCGCACGGATCCCTCTTCGAGTTCCTCGAGAAGGAGTACGGGGTTCACCTGGCCCGCAATGATCTGCTGGTCAGGCTCGACTACGCGAACGCTCACCTGGCACACGCGCTCAGAGTCCAGGAGGGGGATGCTGTGCTGGCCATCGATTCCACCGTCTTCGATGCGCGCGACTCGCCCGTGGCCTTCGGCGTGGCCACCCACACCCCCGCCTACTCCCAGATGGCCTTCAGCATGAGGAATTCCTGAGGCGGATCTCCCGAAGTGCTCAGCCCTGCGCAGTCGTCCTGGTGTCTGCGTTCGAGGCTCAGTGGGTCACCGGGCCGAGCGCACATCCCCCAGGAGCTGTGTCGGGTCCTGATCCGCCGATTGCACCGAGCCCATCGTGGCCCGTGACCCCTTGACGAACCCGGCCTCGGTCCACACCGATCCGGCGCTCTCGCGCCTGTCGGTGACCGTGGTCGCGGTGATCACCGGCTCGGCACCCACCCGGGGGCACGCTCGAACCAGCGTTGTGAAGGCGCTGAACCATGCCTTGGCGTCGGTCTCGCTGTTGAAGTCCAGGACGATGAGCGATCCGGGCTTCCCCTTGTACGAGTAGGTGGCGGCGATGCCATGGGTGGCCCGGGGCACCTTGACCTCAGCGGAGGAGCAGGCAGGCAACGCCTCGGTTGCGGCGTAGGCCGGGTCCAGGGCGCGCACCGGCGTGCCGTTGGGCACGAACCCGCCATGCTCCTCGTCGTCGGGGGTCGCCACCGCGGGAGTGAAAGAGCCCAGCGACGACGGCACGTTCTTCCCCGACAGGTCACCGGCCGTGGAGGCGGCGGCCGAGGGGGCCGGCGCGGTTCCCGTGGCCGTGGGCACCGACGTGCTCGATCCACCGGAGGCAGAAGCCCCCGAGACGGCCGACGATCCGGTTGCACGGGGCCCGGACGCCGGGGATCCCGAGCAGCCGGCCAGCAGGAGCAGAGCCATCGCGGCCCCGATCACTCCCGCCACGCCGCGCGTCTCCGGGGCCGTGCGAGGACGCGCCGGAAGCGATCGGTTCACGTCAGTGCGCCTGGACATTCCGTCCTCCCGATCTCAGTTCCACTGGAAATGCTGATAGTCGGGATTGGACCAGCGAGCCCCCCAGAAGGCCCCGCGGCTGGTGAGGGCCTTCGTCATGACATCGGAGCCGGTGAGGACCCCCTTGCCCGCATAGGCCGAGCGATGGGTGCGCCAGTAGGCGGCACCGTTCGATCCGTTGTCGACCGGCCACCATTTACCGTTGGAATCCTGGTAGGGGTTCTCGAAGTCGTTAATGTCGATGGCGGTGCCGTAGGAATGCGGACTGGTGGAGTACGGGCTTCCCGTGACCTTCCGGCAGTTGAAGGCGCTGGTGTTCCCGTAGGCCAGCATCGTCGGGTCATCTCCCTTGAAATGATCGGGGTTGTACATCATCTTGATCGGCCAGGCAGCCTGGGCGGCCGCCGTGAAGGACTGCTGCACCCGGGTCGTCGTCACCCCAGACCGGGTGATGATCACCCCTCGCTGAACCTTCCCGTTGTAGCCGTAGAAGTTCATCTCGGTGGTGGTCAAGGCCGAGGGGGCGACCGGGCATCCCGACCGGTACGTGTACCGGGTCTCCGACGCCGTCGTCGTGTGGGAGGTCATCCGCGTGTTGACGATGATCTTGATACCACCGGCGTACTTGATGTTGCCGTTGTAGAAGTTCTGCTGATACCCGCCGGACACGGCCCTCATGGGGGCCAGCGGATATTTCAGGTCCGACTTCGACATACCGCGCCGAATGTATTCGGCGCCGACAGCCCCGGTCTCAGGGATCACCTGGCCGTTGACGTAGGTCAGGACGGAGTTCCTGTTGGCGAACCGCTGGTCGTAGACCCCGCCGTTCTTGATCTGATTGCTACGGGGAGCCCCGTAGGAGCTCAGTTCGGCGCCGGCGGCCGACCAGGTGCTGTAGATGCGGCCCACGACCGCGTAGGTTCCGGCCGAGTCCCAGGTCACCGCGCCCTTCTCGAACCGGCTGATCCGCTTGACCCCGCCGCCTCGCCCGTTCGCCTCGTCGGAGATCGGCAGCCCCATCACCGGGACGGCCCCGGCCCCCACGAAGGTGCGGTAGATGGATCCGCCGATCATGTAGGTGGCGTCGCGTCCGGGATTGCGGATGATCCGCCCCTTCTGGAAGGTGACGTCATCGCCGCCGTCAGCGATCGGGAAGCCGAGCCAGGTGAACCTGACAGCGTCGGTCTGGGCGCTCCACTTGGCCTCGACGGCACCGGTCAGCGCGTGCGCCCCGGCTCCGCCGATGTAGGTGATGACGCCGTGCTCGAACCGTTGCCAGTACCCGCCACCGGCGCGCTGCATCGCCCCGGTCGGCTCGCCGACGGTGCCTTTGACGCTCTGCCACTTGACGCCGATCGCACCGGTGACCGGGTAGGCGGCCTGTGCCGCGACCTTCGGCGTCACCGAGGCGGAGCTCGGAGTCGTGGATCCCGACGGCGCACCCGAGACGGTCGGGGACCCCGACGTCGTCGCGGTGGATGCGCTCGCCGTCGGGGGGACCGACGGGCTCGGCGCCCCTGAGCCCGGTACACCGGGGCTCGAGGCGGAGCCCGAGGGAGACGCGCCGCCCGGAGCCGGTGCGGAACCCCCTGCCCAGGCCGGAGTCGCGGACCCGATGAGCGCCACGACGGAGAGGACGGCGAGGAGTCGAGGGGTGATGCGCATGGCTGCTCCAGACGATGGCCCGAGTGGTATTCGCAGGCTAGCAATGTGCTCACTGTGAAGATCCCCGAGGACAGGAATTGTCGTGGCTTTTCTCACTTCCTCGCCGCGCCCGACCGCGGGCCGCCTCGCCGGGGGACACCCGACCGATGTCCAGATACTGAGAGTTTCTTCTACTGCACTCACCGGCCGGAGATCCGCAACCTTGTGGCTTGGATCTTTGCGCCCCGGGCCGACTGCACCTTGAGGATTTCTCAGGTTTTCTTTACAGTCATGTCCGGAGGGTCACCCAACGGCCCACCAACAGAAGGAGACCCGGATGACCATCACCCGAACTCACGAGGCACACAAGACTCTGCGCAGAGCCGCGGTCCTGGCGACCACCACCGGCCTCGTTCTCGCCGGAACGGCCATCGGGCAGGCCCATGCCGCCCCCCGGCAGGCACCGAGCCGAGCCGTCCCGGCAGCCGGATCAGTGGTCTACAAGAAGTGGGCCTGGGCGACCGCCAACGTCAACGTCCGCACCTGGGCCACCACGAGCAGCAAGCCCATCGTGGTCCTGGGCAAGGGTCGGGCCCTCGGCGTCATCACCACCAACACCTCCAAGGGGTGGGTGAAGGTGAACTACAAGGGCCGGGCGGGCTACATCCAGACCCGCTACGTCAAGATCGCCTCGACCGGAGTGAACCCCCTCAAGACCGCCGCGAAGCCCGCGGCCTCCAAGACCGCCACCTGCAAGGCCTCCTACTACGGCGAGGGCAGCCGGACCGCCAATGGCGAGCGGTTCAACCCCTCGGCCATGACCGCGGCCCACAAGACCTACAAGTTCGGCACCAAGCTCAAGGTGACCAACCGGGCCAACGGCAGGTCCGTCGTGGTCCGGATCAATGACCGCGGTCCCTACGTGAGCGGACGCTGCCTCGATCTCTCCACCGGCGCATTCAAGAAGATCGCCAGCACCAGCGCCGGGGTCGCCACGGTGAACTACCAGGTGGTCCGCTGAATCATCAGTACCCGATCAGACCGGTCTGATCGGGTCGAGTGATGGCACGGTAGGCACCCGCAACGCGGCGGGTCGCCCACCGTCGCGCCCGGATCAGGCCTCCGGTCTATGCGACTCTTCTTCGGGATCGGGGCCCTCCCCGACAACGACGTCGTCGGAGGCGACGTCGGCTCCCTCCTCGCTGCCGAACCACCAGCTGGCGGGATCGTGAAGATCCTTGTCCGTAGCGGAATCCGGGGCCTCGACGGCCTCCAGCTCATGGACTCCCCCATCGGCATCCACCCAGCAGACCACGTCGCGTCGCACCGGGATCTGGACCGTCACCATCTCGGTCACGACGTACTTGCGCAGCGTCGCCCCGGCGGGAAGCCCTGGGAGCGTCGACACCGGGCCTGCCACGGCCCCATCCGCGTCCTGAACCTGCTCGCCGTGCTGCGCCCCATCCTCCCCGGGATCCTCCTCGGCGAACTCAGAGGCCTCGTCCGCAGCGTCCTCGCCGGCCGCTTCGGCCTCGATCTCATTCTCGCGGGCGGCCTCAGGGGACTCTCCGTCGGCGCGATCGGTGGCCAGTGCCGCCTCGTCGACGCCGGTGGCGGCCTCCAGGCCCGGATCGGTATCCGCGTCGAGCTCGGCGTCGGGATCCCCGGTCGCGACGGCATCATCGCTCCGGTCGGTCGCCGCGGCCGCTCCTTCCGCCGCGCCGGCCGTCACCAGGCCGGCAGCAGTCGCGACTCCTGGGAAGCTTCCGCCGGCGATGACGGCGCTCTCCTCGGCCGCGGTCTCATCCGAGGAGACCTCGTCCGGTTCGGGGACGGCGGGATCCTGCTGCTCGTCGATCTCGGCGACCGACCTGAAATCAGTCGCCGGGTCCTCGGCCTCCTCGGTCGGCTCGAACTGGGGCTCGTCCTCGCTCTGGACGGTTGCCGCGGTGGCATCGTCAGGCACCACCTCATGGTCGAAGTCGCCCTGGTCGACCTGATCGACGTCCTGATCCACCGAGGTGTCGGCCACGTCGTCGCCCCAGTCATCGGCAGGCCGGGACTCCACCTCGCTCGACCGGCGCGGGGCGCGGATGCCGTAGTAGCGGTAGACCTCCGCCTCCCGCTCCGGGGAGAGATCCTCACCGCCACGGGCGGAGGGGGCGGCCTCGACGACGTCCTTGCTGAAGGGCACCTCGATCCGGCCCCCGTCGTAGTCCGCGCCGCTGACCGGCAGGAAGCTCTCGGTGCCCGCATCCTTGACTGTCACGAAAGTCGGGGCGCCGGTGACATCATCGGCGAAGATCTGCTCGACGTTACCGATCGCCTCATCTCCCGGGCCGACCACCTCGGCGTCGAACAGCTGCTGGATGCTCTGGGGATCCATGGCGCTGATGTCCATTCGAGCTTCCTCTCGTCAGGGGTCGGAGCGCCGGCCGCTGGCCGCACTCCGCACCGTACGTGTCAATACCGTTGCACGTTCACCGGGCCTGAGTCGAGCGACCGCGCCGCCCCTCCCGGGCTTGTCCGGTCACGCCATCGTAGTCAGCGGGCCGTACCCGCAACACCCACCCGGAACCTGTCGTGGCAACCGTCCAGGACACCGCGACAGGGCGTCCAGCACCCGGACCCCGGCCGCGACCGGCCGTTCAGGTGGCACTGTGGGCAGGTTCCAGAATCAGTCCCGAACCGTCCCGGCTCGGGCCCATGCGGGCCGCGCAGGCCCGCGAACGCGCAGGAGGTCGCCAACAGTGTCCGAAGCCACGCCCGGGACCGTTCGGGGGTGGAGCGACGACCTCCGCTGGGCGCTCCACGCCTCCGGGCCGGTGGCGATGGGATATGTGCCTCTCGGGATGGCTCTGGGGGCGCTCGTGGTGAACCTGGGACTGCACTGGTGGCTGGCCCCGGTGATGGCGACCGTGGTCTATGCGGGATCGATGGAGTTCCTGCTGGCGGGCCTCCTCGTCTCGGCTCCGGGTCTGGCGTCAGTGGCGCTGGCCACTCTGGCGGTGAACTTCCGGCACATCTTCTACCCGCTGGCCTATCCCACCCGGCTGCTGCGCCGCCCGTGGCAGAAGGTGCTCGGCGCCTGGCAGCTCACCGACGAGATGTATGCGCTGCTGGCCGGCGGAATGACGCCGCAGAGTTCCCGCCAGGTGCTGACGCTGTCGAGCGTCACCCAGTTCTGGTGGGTGTCGGGAACCGTGCTGGGCACCGCGATCGGCAGCCTCGTGCCGGCCGCGTTCAAAGGGCTGGACTTCGCGATGACGGGCCTGTTCATCGCTCTTGCGCTCAACTTCTTCCTGTCCTCCCGGACCTGGCGGGTGGCGGGCTACGCAGCGGTCGGGATCGGCGCGTCGCTGCTGCTGCCCGGCCCGTTCCTGGCGTGGTCGCTGTCGGTCTTCACGCTGTGCTGCCTGGCCGAGGTGCGGGTGGCGGACCGCCGGGGGCGCGGCGCAGGAGGCCGGACTGCAGCTGATCAGGGCACCGGTAGCGGGGGCGCCGGGCCCTCCGGGAGCGCCACGGCGGGCCAGGACACGACCGGGGAGGAGCCGAGGTGAACACCTTCCTGATGATCCTGGTGGCGGCGGCCATCACCTTCGGGCTGCGATTCGTGCCGATGCTGGGGATCGACCGGATGAAGGGCCACGAGTCGGTGGAGCGGCTCTCGGCGCTGATGCCCGGCGGGATCATGATCATCCTGGTGGCCTACACGCTGGTGGATCCGAACCGCGAGGGTCCGCTGTGGACCTGGCTGGTCGCCATCGCCGTCACGGTGGCCGTCCACCTGTGGCGCCGCAGCCCACTGATCACCATGCTCACCGGCATCGGCGCCTACGCCCTGCTGGCCGCCCTGGCCTGAGGGCTGGCCTACTGCAAAGATCTGCTGTGAAAGCGGTTTTGCAGTACCCATGTCCCCAGTCGTCAGACCTGTCTCATCGCTTGTTGATCGCGTCCGCCATCCGTCCGACGGCCTCCACCAGCAGATACCGCGGGGTGGCCAGGTTGATCCGGGCGTGCCCCTCCCCGCCGGGCCCGAAGGTCGGTCCGTCGTTCAGGCGGATGCGGGCGTTCCTCAGCAGCCAGGTGCCTGCATTGGCGGGCAGGCCGCAGTCGCGGAAGTCGATCCAGCCGAGGTAGGTGGCCTCGGGCACCGTGAAATGGGCCCGGGGCAGTTCGCGCGCGAGTTCGTCGTGCAGCCACACGGCATTGGCGTGGATGTACTCGTTGGCCTCGTCGAGCCAGGGCTGGCCCGATGTGAAGGCCGCTAGGTTCGCGGCCATGCCGACCGTGCTGGCCCCCTCGGTCTCGAGCTCGTGGACCTCCTTCTTCCACAACCTCTGGTTCTCGTCGGTGAAGAGGGTGCCCACGGCCGTCAGAAGGCCTGCCAGGTTCCACGACTTGGATGCCGACATGAGGTTGATCGAGTGGGCTGCAGCGGCATCAGACACCGAGGCGTAGGGCACGGTGCGTCCCTGGGCGGGGCCTCCGGCAGGGACCAGCGGCCCGTGGATCTCGTCGGCCACCACGAAGGCGCCGTACTCCTCGGCGACCTCCGCCAGGCCGCGCAGCTCGGTCTCGTTGAAGACCCGGCCGAGCGGGTTGTACGGATTGCACAGGATGATCGACCGGGCGCCCTGCGCGAAGGCCTTCCCGATCCCGTCAAGATCCAGGGTGGACCGCCCGTCGGCCCCGGTGACCATGGGGACGGCAACGATCCTGCGGCCGACCAGCCCTGGCACGTCCCAGAACGGCATGTACGCCGGAGTGGGCAGCACCACCGGCGATCCCGCCGGTGAGAAGGTGCGCAGCGCCAGCCGCACCCCGGTCAGCACGTCGGGGAGGATGGTGACCTTCGAGGGGTCGACGTCCAGCCCTTGATGATTCTTCGCCCACTCCGCCCAGGCCTCCTTGAGGCCGTTGTCGCGGGGGTATCCGTAGGCCTGCTTGGTGACGATGTCCTGGATCGCGGCCTGCACCGGAGGTGCCACGGGGAAGTCCATCTCGGCCACCCACAGCGGGATGACTCCGTCGGCCACGTCGTGCCACCGGGCGGTGCCACGCGCCTTGAGCCATTCGGTGGTGGGCGAGTCGAAGTCGAACTGGGTCATCGTCTTCCTTCCTGATGGGGCGGACACCCCTGGGAACCGGCTGCACGGACAGGGCCCAACGCTACGCCGGGCGCCCCGCCTGCCCCGACCCGTTTCAGCCTTGTCCTGTGCGGCCACCGCGTAGCGTGGCGCCATGAACACCGTGGACCTCCTGATCGGCCCGCGCGGGCGCCGACTGTGCCTGGAATGGGTCAGGCGCCTGTCCGCCGAGCAGGCTCGGGGCCACGACGCGCTCGGTGAGGCGCTCGTGATCACGGGCAACGCGATGGACCCCCAGGGCACCTCCTGGATCTTCGCCGTCAAGGAATCCGCCGATGACCCGGAACCCGAGCTGCCCTCGCCCAGCTCTGCCGGGGAGATCGCGGACCTGATCTCCGGCATCCGGCTGCGATCTCCGACCGAGCGTGAGATTCTCCAGCTCCTGTCCGGAACGACGGGCTCGGCCGTGTACTGGCAGCCGCTGTGGGGAGAAGACAGGCTCGCGGCCGCCGATCCGATCCGTCGGGCGCTGGAACCGGCCGCGAAGGCCATCGCCGGTAGCCCGGCCGCCGCATGGTGGGACTGCCCGAACGATCGTGTCACGCAGTGGACAACGGCCGAGATCCTGCCGGACGAACCCCTCCCCGCCCTGGGCACCGACAACTCCGGTGCGCTCCTGTCGGCCGGTCGGCAGGAGTCCATCGAGGAGGAGCAGCGGTTCCGCACCGAGTACGACGGCGAGGACGTCAGCGGCGTGTGGACGTCCACCCCTGCCTACCGGCTGACCAGCTCGACCCGATACCTGCCCGACGCCGGACCGGCCGGAATGTGGTTCAAGGAGGATGCCTTCGGCGCCGACCGGACCCTCACGGCGCCTTTGCTCGCCCCGACCGGCCCCCGCGTCCTGGAGATCGACGGCCCCGACGACTGGGCCGGTCTGTGCGCCGCATTCCCCCTCGACGTCACCGCCTCCCGCCGGTATGTGTGGGGCGAGGCCACGGGGCGCACCGGGGGCTGGCTGATGCCGGACTGGGTGGCGGTCGCCGACTCGGGCATCGACGCCGTCCACCTCACCGTGGCCGGCTACCTCACCACCGCCGGCCGGGCACTGCCGGTGACCGCCACGCACTCGACCGTTCTGGCGGGCTGGGACCCCGACGCCACCTTCTGGCTGGTCGACGTCGCCGCCGGCGATCCTGTCGTCTGGGAGATGGATCGGGAGTCGGAGGATCTGACCTACCACCGGGTCACGATGGAGTGATCGCTCCCGACACGCCGTCCCGGTGCTCGCCGGAGACGAGACACGGCGTGTTGGGAGATGACGCCGCGGCCGTCCGCGGGGGTGCGGATGGGGCCCGGCGTCTCCCGCGGACACGATCCCGACGTGCCGGGACGCCGGGTTCTTGGCGCGCACGGGTGAACCGGTAGGATCAGCACGTGATCTTCAAACGCGTCGGCGACTCGCGCCCGTACCCCGACCACGGGTACGTGCAGAAGCAGTGGTCCGGGATCCCGCCAGTGCAGGTGAGGCTCGATCAGCTCGTCACCACCAAGAGCACCCTCGATCTCGGAAACCTCCTCGAGGATGACTCCACCTTCTACGGGGATCTCTTCGCCCATGTCGTGGCCTGGCGCGGCGAGCTCTATCTGGAGGACGGCCTGCACCGCGCCCTGCGCGCGGCTCTGCAGCAGCGCCAGACCGTCCACGCCAGGGTCCTAGAGCTCCACTGATCCAGGAACACCATGACCCAGAGCGCCCGCCACTACCTGAAACTCGTCGCGACACCCATCACGATGATCCTCCTTCTGGCGATCATCGTGATGGGCTTCTGGTACGGGTGGAAATCGCTCACCGCGCCCTTCGGCCCCAAGGCCGTCCCGTGCGTCAACACCGACGTCGGCAAGGCCCTCACCTCGAAATCCGTCCAGCTCGATGTGGTCAACGGCGGCCACACCCGGGGTCTGGCGGGCGATGTCGCCAAGGCGCTCACGGGCAAGGGATTCACGGTGACCGATACCGGCAACACCGATGAGCGGGTCAAGCAGACGGTGATCGTCGGCGTCGCCAAGGACTCTCCCGAGGTGAAGCTGGTGGCGGCCTTCTTCCCCAGGTCGACGGTGCGCGCGGACGCCACCAGGGTGGACCACTCCGTCACCGTCATGGTCGGGGAGAACTACCGCGGGTTCAACACCAAGGCCCCCACCTCGCTGGCGGTCAGCGGCCCGGTCTGCCTGCCCTCCCCCTCGCCGACGCCGACCCCCTCGGGCAGCGGCTCGGCCACTCCCGCCTCCTGATCCGCTCCGGCCAGGGCCCGATCCTCGGCCGCGGGCCGGACCCACGACACCGGCCGGCTCACGGCCGTCATTCCTCGGTGGTCACCCTCAGCCCGTTCCAGCGGGCCAGACGGCCCGCCCTCCCGATCTCGGTGAGCCTCTCCTCCACCTGATGGCGCTCGACCTCAGGGGTCACCAGCAGCAGCTCGTCCCCGCGCACCAGCGACGTCGAGGCGTGCGGCACGAAGGACTCGTCGGAACGGATGATGAGCGAGATGAAAGCGTTGCGGGGCAGTCGGAGCTCGCGCACCGTCACTCCGACGAGGTGGGAATCGGCCGGCACGTGGACCTGCAGCAGCACCGCGTCGATCTCGTCGAGGGGGGCCACCTCGATATCGACGTCGGCGGCGGAGTCCGGATCGACGAGGCCCAGCAGCCGCCCGGCCGCCGACAGCGTCGGCCCCTGGATGCAGGTGAACACGACCACGAAGACCAGGACGATGTCGAAGAGCTTGCCGGCCTCCGGGATCCTGGCGGCCAGCGGGATGGTGGCCAGAATGATCGGCACCGCCCCGCGCAGCCCCGCCCAGGAGACGAAGGCCTGGTGGCGCCACGGCAGCCTGAACCAGGTGGCGCACACGGCCACCGACAGCGGCCGGGCGACGAAGGTCAGGAAGAGCCCCGCCAGAACCCCTTCGAGGACCTCTGTCCAGGTGAGGCGCTCCAGATCGGCCAGCAGGCCGAGCATCACGAACAGGCCGATCTGGGCCATCCACCCGACACCCTCGGCGAAGGATCTGGTGGCGTTGCGGTACGGCAGCCGACCGTTGCCGATCACCACCGATGCGACGTAGACCGAGGCGAATCCTGAGACGCCGGCCCACACCCCGATACCGTAGGCCAGGACTGCCCAGGACAGCGCCGCCAGCGCGTAGAGGCCCGACGAGGGCAGGGAGACGCGACGGGTGATCCGCACCGCCGCCCATCCCATCGCCACGCCCAGGACGATGCCGCCGGCCAGTTCGATGACGATGCTTCCGACCAGGCCGGGGATGCCGCCGTGGGGCTGATGGCCTGCCGCCAGGCCGGTCATGGCGATCACGACGAGCACCGTGGGGGCGTCGTTGAGGCCGGACTCGGCCTCCAGGATCGAGCGCAGCCGTGTGGGGATGGAGACCCCCCGCAGTACCGAGAAGACCGCTGCGGAATCCGTCGGCGCGGTGACGGCGCCCAGCAGCACCGCCACCGTCCAGGGCAACTGGAGTACGAAGTGGCCGAAGACCGCCATCAGGGCGATCGAGGCGCCGATGCCTACCGTGGCGAGGAGGCCCGCCACACTCAGGGCCGGCTTGATGGACGACCACTTCGTCGACAGTCCGCCCTCGGCCAGGATGAGGACAAGGGCCGCGAAACCCAGCCCGTGGGCCATTCCGGCGTCAGAGAACTGGATGCCGAAACCCACCGGTCCCAGCACCATGCCGACCAGGAGGAAGAGCAGCAGGGCCGGAAGGCCCAGCCTCGACGAGACCCGTGCGGCGAAGACGGCCAGGAGCGCGACGGCGGCCCCGACCAGCAGGTCAAGGTCGAAGAGGGGCACGGACCCATTCTGCCAAAGTCCCCTAACAGGTGGTTCAGAGGCCGGTACGCGGACGCGGACCCGAACCGCAGCGCGAGGCCCGCGACGCTGACTCGATCCACGGAGGTGCCGCCGCTACGAAGGTTGCAAGGGGGTCGCCCCCCTTCCTGGGTGAGCCGTGCAAGAGTGTGGACTGGTGGCGTACCCCGATGCCGCTCCCGCAGGAGGTTGCCGATGATCCGTTTCACCGAGGTGGTGAAGGTCTATGCCGACGGCACCCGTGCGGTCGACGGCCTCTCCCTGGACGCCCCGACCGGCCGGATCACCGTGCTGGTGGGGCCCTCCGGCTGCGGGAAGACGACGTCATTGAGGATGATCAACCGGATGATCGAACCGAGCTCGGGATCGATCGCCATCGACGGGACGGACGTCTCCGCCCTGAACCCCGATGAGTTGCGGCGCGGGATCGGCTACGTCATCCAGAGCGGCGGGCTGTTCCCCCACCGCACCGTCGTCGACAACATCGCCACCGTCCCGCGGCTCCTGGGGAGCAGCCGGCGTCAGGCCCGCGCGGACGCCATGGAGCTGCTGGAACGGATGGGCCTGGACGCCGGTCTGGCAGGGCGCTACCCCGCCCAGTTGTCGGGCGGCCAGCAGCAGCGCGTCGGGGTGGCGCGGGCTCTGGCGGCCGATCCGCCGGTGATGCTGATGGACGAGCCCTTCAGCGCCGTCGACCCGCAGGTCCGCGCGCAGCTGCAGAACGAGTTCCTGCGGCTGCAGGCCGAGCTGGGCAAGACCATCGTCCTGGTCACCCACGACATCGACGAGGCGATCCGGCTGGGAGACGAGGTCGCGGTGCTGCGACCCGGTGGCACTCTGGCCCAGCTCGACACCCCCGACCATCTGCTGGCCGATCCGGCCGACGACTTCGTGGCCGACTTCCTGGGGCGCGATCGCGGATACCAGCGGCTCGGATTCGCCCCCGCCCCCGAGCTCCCGCTGGCCCACGAGCCGACCGTCGTCCTCGGCGCCGGGGCCGAGGAGGCACAGCGGGTCGCGGCCGACCAGGATCAGTCCTGGCTGCTGGTCGTCGACGAGCAGGGGGCGCCGCTGGGCTGGATCCGCCCGGAATCCCTCCACGGCCGGGTGGAGCGCACAGACCTGCACCGGGGCGGCACCGTGGCGCGCGCGGACGGGTCCCTGCGGGCCGCTCTGGACGCCGCCCTGTCCTCGCCTGCCCGGCGCGGGGTCCTCGTCGACGAGGACGGCGCACTGCTCGGCACGGTCCTCGCCAGGGATGTGCTTGCCGCGATCGATCCCGAGCAGGGCGGGGGACCGGCCTCATGAGCTGGTTCCTGTCCCACACCGACCAGATCTGGGGCCTGCTCGGCCACCACGCCGGGCTGGCCGCGCTCCCCCTGCTCATCGGCGTCGTGGCGGCCCTGCCGCTCGGATGGCTGGCACGGCGTCATCGCGCCCTCTACACCCCCATGGTCGCCGGGGCCGGACTGCTGTTCACCATCCCCAGCCTCGCCCTGTTCATCCTGATGCCGCTGATCCTGGGCACCGGGATCCTCGACCCCGCCAATGTCGTGGTGGCACTGAGCCTCTACACGCTGGCGCTCATGGTGCGCACCGTCGCCGACGCGCTGGGGTCGGTGCCTCCCGGCGTCAGCAGCGCCGCGCTGGCGATGGGCATCGGTCCGCTGCGGCGCTTCCTCACCGTCGAACTGCCACTGGCCACCCCCGCCATCGCGGCCGGGATGCGGGTGGCCGCGGTGAGCAATGTGTCGATCGTCTCAGTGGCGGCGCTCATCGGCGTACCTCAGCTCGGATCCCTGTTCACCGATGGGTTCAACCGCAGCTTCGTCACAGAGATCGCCGTCGGGCTGGTCGCCTGCATCGCCCTCGCCCTGGCCTTCGATGCCGTCATCGTGGCGGCGACGCGGCTGGCGACGCCGTGGACACACCGGAGGACGTCATGAACCTGCTGTGGGAATGGCTCGCCGATCCGGTCAACTGGGCCGGACCCGACGGCGTCTGGGCGCGGGTCGCGGAGCACCTGGTCTACTCGGGGATCGCCCTGCTCATCGCGGCTGCGATCGGCGTCCCGCTGGGCCTGTGGATCGGCCACACCGGCCGGGGCCGCGTGGTGACCGTCAATCTGGTCAACGGGATGCGGGCCGTGCCCACCCTGGGCCTGCTCTTCGCCGCCGTCCTGGTGATCGGTCCCCGTCTGCACGGCGACTCCGCGTTCCAGGTGCCGGCTGTCCTGGTGCTGGTCATCCTGGCCGCCCCGCCGATCCTGGCCGGCACCTATTCGGGGATCGACGCCGTGCCGGCCGACGCACGGGACGCCGCCCGCGGCATGGGGATGACCCCCGGCCAGGTGCTGGCCCGAGTGGAGGTGCCCTGCGCCCTTCCCCTGATCTTCAGCGGCGTGCGCTCTGCCGCCCTTCAGGTGATCGCCACCGCCATACTGGCCGCCTACGTCGGGCTGGGCGGGCTGGGATACTTCCTCCAGCTCGGACTGGGCTCTCGCGACTACGGGATGATGGCCGGTGGCGCGGTACTGGTGGCCCTGCTCGCGCTGGCTGTCGATCTGCTGCTGGCATGGGCTCAACGCCTGACCCTGTCCCCCGGCCTGAGAACTCACGACCAGGCCGGGTGAGAGATCACGGTCGTCGGGATGAGGATCGGCCCCGGGACCGTTACCGCTGAGGGAGCGTCTCCGATGAGGCACCGATACCGACGAGCAACACCCGACCCGGGAGGTCGATCACATGTCAACCCGCACATCTCGAAGAATCCTGGCCGCAGCACTGGCACTCATCAGTACCGTGGCGATCGCCGGCTGCGGATCCTCGTCGGATCCCCTCGCAGGGGACTCGGCCTCGAGCTCTGCCGCTGCGGACAGCATCGTCGTCGGCTCGGCGAACTTCCCCGAGAATGAGCTGCTCGCCGACATCTATGCCGGGGCGCTCACCCACCAGGGCATGAAGGCGTCCACGAAGCTCGACATCGCCTCCCGGGAGACCTATATTCCGGCGCTGAAGAAGGGCGAGATCAATCTCATCCCCGAGTACACCGGCAACCTGGCACGGTACTTCGACAAGTCGGCGTCCATCAGTGACCCGAAGACCGCCGAGGCGTCACTCAGGAAGGCCCTGCCCACAGGTCTGACAGCGCTCGCCCCTGCCCCGGCGCAGAACAAGGACTCGATGGTCGTCACCAGAGCGACCGCGCAGCAGAAGAAGCTGAAGTCCATCTCCGACCTGTCGTCGAGCGCCTCCGGCATGGTGCTGGGGGCTCCGCCCGAGTTCAAGACCCGGGTGGACGGCGTCACGGGTCTCAAGCGGGAGTACGGCCTCACCTTCAAGCAGTTCAAGCCCCTCGATGAGGCCGGGCCCCTCACCGTTCAGGCGCTCAAGAACGGCCAGGTGCAGGTGGCCAATCTGTTCTCCACCGACCCGAATATCGCGGCGAACGATTTCGTCGTCCTCAATGACCCCAAGAATCTCTTCGGTGCCCAGAACATCGTCCCGGTGATGACGGCCTCGAAGGCCTCGCCGAAGGCCACGAAGGCCCTCGACGCCGTCTCGGCGAAGCTCACCACCCCAGTCGTGCAGAAGCTGGTGGAGAAGGTGGTGATCGACAAGCAGGATGCCTCGACGGTCGCCCAGGACTGGCTGAAGGCCAACGGGCTGGGCTGAGGCAGCCCGGTGGTCGGCCGGGAGCCTGCTCCCGCGCCGCCGTTTCCGCCATATGTCGCGATACAAACAATTGCGTAACCACCCCGGCGGGCCATCGCAGGCCGCCGTGGCGGGGTGATCGATCAGTGCGCCCACCTGAGCCGCCGCGGTGTACGACCGCTCAGGAGTGATCGCCTTCGCCTCGGCCGCCTCCGGTGACTTCGACGCCCCGTCGACCGACGTCGTCACCGTCAAGATGCTGCTGAGCAACTGCTCGGGGCTGCCGGAGGACAACGGCTGGTCGGATCACAATCTCGACCTTCCCCGCGCCGAGTTCATCACCCTGCTGCGCAAGGGGTTCCAGTTCACCGAACCTCCCGGGCAGACCTACCAGTACTCGAATGTGGCCTTCACGGTGGCCTCGATGATCCTGGAGATCGTCTCCGGGGAGCGCTACGAGACCTTCCTGAATCGCGAGATCCTCGAGCCGCTGGGGCTGGACTCCACCCGCTACACGGATTCACACGCCGATCCCGTCGATCGGGGGAAGGTGGGTGTCGCCGCGCGATGACGCCTCGGGCTACGGGCTGGGGCTGTTCATCGAGCACGATTCGCGATTCGGGCCGATCGCCCAGCATTCGGGCGGGCTTCCCGGCTTCTCGGCGAATATGCGCTGGCATCTGGACTCGGGGCTCGGAGTGGTGGCCTACGCCACCTCGGAGGGCCGGCCGATCGCCTCGCACGCCGCCGATCTGCTGGACGCCGAGCTCCAAGGGGTGCCGCCGGGCCGCGACCTGGTAGTGCGGCATCACCTGCCCGTGCTGCCCTGAGGCACTGGCCTGAGGCACTGGCCTGAGGCACCGGGGGCGCCCGCCCGTTCGGGAAGGAGCGAGCGCTCGCGCGAGCGTGGAGAGGTTGTCCCTTCCGTTGGAAAGACTGTCAGTGGCCACTGTCACCATCTGAACGTGACACCCTTCAGGTCCGTCAGCGCGCCAACGGCAGCGTCTGCCGCAGCGCGAACCGATGGTCCTGATTCCGAGGTGCCTCGTCGAGCGGACCACCACGCCGAACACGACAGTGGTCCCCTCCTGTCTGAAAGGTGACACTCGTGCAGTTCGTCCTCGGTCTCCTCGCCATAGCGGTGATGCTGTGGCTCGCGGTGACCTTCTGGTACATCGCCGTCGCAATCCTGGCGATCTGGATCACGGTCAGGGTGGTGCGCCACGTCCGGATGAAGCGGTACTTCGCCGGTGAGGTGTTCCAGACCCACCTCAAGGAGCTGTCCTCGGTCGTCACCGAGCACAACGAGATCGCCGCCTATGCTGCTGAGATCCGCGCCGGCGGACAGTTCGGGCTGGGCACTTCCGGGACGGGGTCCCAGTCGGATCTGGCCATATTCGAGAACACCAGCCGACACGGGTACCGCAGGGATCGCAATGTCGCCCATTACCAGGCCGTCAACGTCCACAACTGCTCCCTCCAGGTGGTCCGCAATGCATCCGCCGACCCGCTGAAATACCTCATCAAGTACTTCAGGGTCGAGGCGACCGATGAGGGGCTCACGCAGGTGGAGAAGCTGGGCGAGACCATGTCACGGCTCGGGAATGCCGTCGACAACCTCAAGACGAGGGAGGCCGACATCACCGGGGAGTTCAATCCGCCGAAGTTCATCCTCAAGCACTACTCGAAGCAGTTCACCGAGCGGGTCGGCGTCCAGCTGTCGCCGATCACAGTGCCGCACCCCGAATACGTCTTCGAGTACGTCAGCGCCGGCGGCAACAGTTCACAGCGGACCACTGTGAAGCTCGACACCCGGACGATCGACCGTCTCATCGAGGAGTTGTCGGGGCGGATCCGCCGTCGTCGGAGCGCCGCCGGGCAGCGCGCCCTCATGACCGCCCGGTTCCGCGAGGAGATCAAGAGGCGTGACGCCTACACCTGTCAGTACTGCGCGGTCTCACTCGACGACGAGCCGCACCTGCTGCTGGAGGTGGACCACATCGTGCCGGTGTCCAGGGGAGGTATGTCCACCGAGGAGAACCTGCAGACGCTGTGCTGGCGCTGCAACCGCACGAAGTCGAACAAGATGGTCGGGGCCTGAGGGCCCGGTGCCGTGCATCGGCCGCCGGCGGGACCGTCAGCGGCCGGTGCTGCCCTGGTGAATGGTGGCGGGTTGTCAGATCCGTCGCCCGGTGGGCTCGCCGGACCGGACCGCGACTGATCGGCTCACACCATGTGGTTATCGGCTCACACCACGTCATTCCGGTCGTAGTCATCGGCGGCGAGTCGACGCATCTGGTACCGCTCGTCCCACCGCAGATAGCCGAACCCCACCACCGCCACCACGAGGCCGGTCCCGATGGCGTACCAGGGCTGCCAGTCGGCGTCCGGCCGGACAATGACCAGGCCGAACACCACTGCCCACATCGGTATGAAGCGCAGGAACCCGCTGCCGATCGATCTCTGATCCAGAACACGCCCATGGCGGCCCCCGAGGTGCCTGCTCGCCACGCCCATCATGACGCAGCCCACCGCCACGACGACCAGCCCGGCGAGGCGAAGACCCGGCTGGTCGGACGTGGCGATCCCGACCCCGGCCCCGATGATCAGGGTGAAGAGCCCGTCGACCCAGACCGGGCGGCTCGCCGGCTCAGCTGTCTCCCGAGGCAGCTGCCCGGTCCGATTGAGAGTGGTCCGGGCCTCGTCCGGGCCCGGTCGCTGAGAATCAGGCATCCGTGTCTCCGGGAGCTCGCCGGCATGTCCGAACCGTCGCATCGTCGCCATGGAGACCCCCATCTGCGCGCCGGGTACGTGCCGGATCCACACCGATCCGGTTCGTGAACACCCTAGTGGAGCGTGGCGCCAGAACGTGCGAAATCCCCGCTGACTGGGGCTGTTATGCCTGGTCAACGGGGATTTCAGAGTGGCGGTGACGGAGGGATTTGAACCCTCGGTAGCTCTCGCTACACCCGCTTTCGAGGCGGGCACTTTCGGCCGCTCAGACACGTCACCGCTACATAAGGTACCGAACCGGGCGGTTCGCGGCAAAATCCATCCCCCCGGGGCCCGCGCCGCAGACCCGACCTCGCGTAGAGCCACCGCCCTGGGGGTGCAGGGGTCGGCCTCCGCCCCGACAACTCAGTCCTCGTCCTCCTTGGCCACGATCCCAGCCTCCTCGGCGGCGATGAGGTCCGCACTCTTGTCCCGGTACTTGTTGTCGAAACGCTTGGCGGTGATGAGGGCCAGGATGATGTAGATCGCCAGCAGCAGCGCCATCACCAGCGACATCCCGTAGATCGTCGCCTCGATCGACGCGTTGACCAGACTCAGGTAGCCCAGCGGGACGACGGCGTAGACGATCGCGAAGGCCAGCGCGATGCCGTTGTTGCGGGTGACGATGAACATGTTCGAGACAGGCGAGGTGATGAAGTTCACGAACAGCCACGGCACCAGGGCCACCGCGATCGGCGCCGACTGCGCGAACTTGTCGCCCAGCAGCACCGGCAGCACCGGTGGGATGAGGAAGTACAGCAGGGCGAAGGGCACGATGCCGATCAGGAAGGATCGGATCACCGACTGCTTGACGGCCTTGAACATGTGGCCGGCGTCGGTCACCGAGAGCTTCTGGAAGAACACCTGGGACAGGGCCTGGTTGATGACGGTCGACGGGATCTGCATGAGCACCCAGGCGATGTTGAACTTGCCGTAGGTCGCCGGGCTGAACTTGAACAGGATCATCATGTTGACGCCCTGCTGGCGGACGGCGTCGACGATCGCGTTGGGGGCGGTGAGCAGCGGCAGCTTGCGGTACTTGCGCATGAGGAGCCGGAACGGTATCCGGTTCTCCTCCATGCTGCGGATGTCGGGACCGAGCCGGGTGCGGAAGTTGTTGAGGGCGGCCACCTCGCCCAGGAAGGTCGCGATCAGCTGGCCCAGCGCCCCGAAGCCCACCAGGCAGGAGGCGATCCGTCCGGCCACGGTGACGGACTGGTTCCACACCGCATTGGTGCCGATGACGCCGAACTGCTTGCGCCGGTTGGCCCAGTAGTTGACGACGTAGACCTCGCCGTAGGTGAAGATGATCGGGCCGACACCGAGCATCCACCATCGGGCCTCGGGATGGTCCAGCGCATTCGCCAGCACCCCGCCCAGCGGGATCATCACGAGCATCGACAGGATCGAGATGACGGCGTTGATCATGGTGGCCATCCGGAAGATCCGCTTGGCCTCGCCGTCCTCGCGGGGCAGCACGATCGCCATGTCGTAGCGCAGGGCGGCCACCGGGATGATGAACTGAGCGGCCGACATGACCGCGCCGTAGAGGCCCCATTCGGTGGGATCGATGTGGTGGGTCACATAGAGCGTGCCCAGCGCGGCGACCAGCTGCGCCAAGCCGGTGCCCGACATCACCTTCATGACGGAGGTGAGGAACTCATGCCGCGCCAGGAAGGAATGCAGCCTCGGGAACCGGGGCGGCTTTCCAGATGCCGGGCCCGGATCTGCCTGGGTCGACGCCTTCGATTCGGGCACCGACGACTCCTCGGCGTCAGTCACTTCTGACACAGACCCTCCTGACAGGACCGTTCACCGGTCTGGGACAACGCATCGAAGGCCTCGCGACGCCGTGAGCCGGGCTCATCGCCGTCTCCCTCCCCGCTGTGGCCACCGCCCCACGGTATAGGACGCCCCTGGCGAACCGGTACAGGGATCCACGACCAGGAGATGTTCCGGGGTCACCGTCTCGCGGCGAAGAAATCCGTGAGCTGGGCCGATGCCTCCTGCGCCATCACGCCGGAATGCACCTCGACGCGATGGTTGAGCCGCGGGTCGCGCACGACGTCCCACAGCGAGGCCACCGCCCCGGCCTTCGGATCGAAGGCGCCGAAGACCAGCCGGCCGATCCGCGACGCGACGATCGCCCCGGCGCACATGGTGCAGGGCTCCAGAGTGACGACCAGGGTGCAGCCCTCCAGCCGCCATCCGTCGGATTCACCCTGCAGCGCCGCGGCCGCCCGCCGGATCGCCAGAACCTCGGCGTGAGCGGTCGGATCCCCGGTCCGCTCGCGCTCGTTGGCCGCCTCCGCCAGCACCGAACCGTCCGGGGCCAGGAGCACTGCGCCGACAGGCACGTCGCCTCGCGCGGCCGTCTCGTCGCCCAGCTCAAGAGCTCGGGACATGGCGACGAGCCAGGCCGACATGGGTCCGCCCGCACGCACCGTGCCGCTCCGCTCGTCGCGCTCGGCCATGCCGACGGCAGTTCCGGCGATCAGCGGATGGACGCCGAGGAAGCCCGGTCGAACTGGGGCCCGAAGTTGATCCTGCGGGCGATCCGCCCGAGCACCTCGTCGGAGTCCTCGTCCAGATCGGCGAAGGCCTCCATGTCGAACTCGCTGATACCGGCGTCCGAGAGCAGGTCGAAATCGCCGATCGCCTCGGAATCGTCATCGGCATCGGGGATGTCCTCGCCGAGGTAGTCGGCGACGTCGCGAGCGACCGGCCAGTCGTTGCCCTGGACGGCGTCGGACAGGAAGACCTGCACATTGCGTCCGCGCACCCGCACGATGACGTAGAACTGGTGGTCGATCGAGATCATGCCCACCGCACCGGCGTCACCGGGGATCCGGCGCAGCTGAGTGATGAACTCGTCCAGATCATTGGCCAGCCCGCTGTCCAGCGGTACGGCGATCCGTTCCCCGTCGTCGTGGTACAGGGCCACGACAAGGTCTATCTCGTCGCTTCCGGCGTCCTCGAGATCGTCGAGATCGTCGTCGTCCTCCTCATCGTCATCATCCTCGTCGTCGTCATCGTCGTCGTCATCGTCGTCGGAGTCCTCACCGTCGTCGTAGTCGGTGTCGTCGTCGAGATCCTCGTAGTCCGTGTCGGCATCGAGCTGCTCGGTGTCGTCGAGGTCATCAGTGTCGTCGAGAGCCTCAGTATCGCCATCGACCCGCTCGGCGTCGTCGTTCCCGCGATCCTCACCGAACCGATCCACATCATCGTCATTGAACGGGCACACAACGACCTCCTCGAGCCGGACGATTCCCATCGTGTCAGAGAACCTATCGGGATCACAGTCCCGGGGAGTCGAATTCTCGGGAAACACACCTGTGAGGGGCCGTTCCGGGGCCCCGAAGACTTCCGGGGCAGCGAGACGCGACCGGCCGGCGGCACTGCCATGTCACGCTGCGCGACGATCATCGACCGGCACCCGGATCGCGCACGGGGCAGGAGGATGTGGGATCGTTGGGGGCGTGGAACTGCACGTCATGGATCACCCGCTCGTTTCCCACAAGCTCACCCTGCTGCGCTCGACGGCCACCCCGAGCCCGGAGTTCCGGCGCCTGGCCGACGAACTCGTCACCCTGCTGGCTTACGAAGCCACCCGTGACGTGCGCGTCGAGCCGACGACTGTCCAGACCCCGATCTCCGAGGCCCCCGGCGTCACGCTGTCGCGGCCCAAGCCGATGGTGGTGCCGATCCTGCGCGCCGGTCTCGGCATGCTCGAGGGCATGCTGCGGCTGATGCCCAGCGCCGAGGTCGGTTTCGTCGGCATGGCCCGCGACGAGCAGACCCTCCAGCCGATGACCTACGCGGAGCGGCTGCCCCACGACCTCACCGGACGCCAGTGCTACGTGCTCGATCCGATGCTGGCCACCGGCGGTTCGCTGGGCGGGGCCGTCGAATTCCTGGTCCGCCGCGGCGCGGACCACATCACGTGCCTGTGCCTGCTGGCCGCCCCCGAGGGGGTCGAGAAGTTCCGCAAGCTGGTCGCCGATCTCGGCGTGCCCTGCCACCTGGTGGTCGCAGCCATCGACGATCATCTCGACGAGCACGGCTACATCGTCCCCGGTCTGGGAGACGCGGGCGACCGCCTCTACGGCCTGGCGGAGTGAGCCGACGCTCGGCAGCCCTTCGCACCGAGGATCTGGAGCCACTGGCGACCTTCCTCGGCGGTGATCCCCCGGCCGCCGGAGTCACCCGGCCGGTCGGCGTCCCGAACAGCACCTCCGGCAGCACCGTCCCGCCCTGCTGGCAGTGGTGCCTCCTCCTCGATCCCGTCGACCCCGCCCGGCTCGATGACGACGGCTGTCCGGTCGGCGGCCCGATCACCCCGAATCCCGGCATGACAAGGATGTTCGCCGGTGGCCGGGTGGTCACGAAAGCCCCGCTGGAACTCGACGTCCCGACGACGCGCACCACCCGGACGTCCAGCACCGCCGACAAGCAGGGCCGGCGTGGGCCGTTGCGCTTCGTGACCCTGGAGTCGGTGTGGACCCAGCGCGGCGAGACCCGGCTGATCGACGAGCAGGACTACGTCTTCACCCGGAACGCGCCGTCGTCGGAGGGCGGTGCCGATCGGCATCCGGGCGCCTCCCACGTCGCCCTCAGGGAGTCTCAGGGGCCGGCCCGCGATCCGCTGGCGCCGGGACAGATCCGCGTCACGGAACCGATGCTGGTCGCCTTCTCGGGATTGACCGCGAATCCCTACCGGATCCACTGGGACAAGGCCTTCTGCGCCCGCGCCGGTCACGACGGACTGGTGATCCACGGTCCCCTCCAGGCCCTGTGGCTGGCCGGAGAGTTCGCCCGCCGGGGTCGCAGCTTCACGGGCCGTACCTTCTCCTACCGGTTCACCGCCACGGCCACGGCACCGGGAGTGATGACCCTCGGCGAGGGCGACGACGGCGCTCTGGCGGTCCGACGACCCGACGGGATCGTCACAGCCACCGCCACGCTGGACTAGCCGCGACGCCCGAACGGCCATCGGGGCGGCGTCGACGGATGCCGCGAATCAGGCGGCGAGCCCCTCGACCACCTCGACGTTCGGCAGGGCCAGCAGGGACCTTCCAGGAAGGATGAGTTTCGCCGAGCGGGTCCCCGCGCCGATGCACACCTCGTCGGCCGCGACGACCGCCGGGTCGATCCAGATCGGCCACTCCCGGGGCAACCCGATCGGGGTGATCGCCCCGTACTCCATGCCTGACTCGCTGGTGGCCTCGTCCATCGGAGCGAAGGAGGCCTTGCGGACGTCGAGGCGCTTGCGGACCAGCTTGTTGACGTCGACCCGGGTGGTGGCCAGCGCCAGGCAGGCGACGGTCCGGCTGATCTCGCCGCGGCGGCCTCGCACGATGACGCAGTTGCCGCAGGTGGACTCGGGTTCGCCGAACTCGCGGCACAAGGACTCGGTGTCCGACAGGGCCGGGTCGATCCGGAACACCTCGGCGTCGGGAAGCAGCGAGATGAGTTCACGGACCGGCTCGCCCAGAAGTTCGGGATGGTCCGCCGCGGGCAGATGGGGCGCAGAGTCGAACATGCGGCGAGCCTAGCCGCGAATCCCGGGATTCAGGACCGGTGCCCACCGGCAGGCGCGCCACGATCCCGGCCGCCGGTCCTCATCGTCGCGGACCGGGGCGCCGCGGAGTTCCGTGGCGGAATGTCGCCCCGCTCCCTCCGGGATCGCTACGATCGCTGGCAGATCCCATCAGAGCAGCCGACACGGGCACCGGGCGGCGAGAACCGTCGAGACGTCCCGTCGGCCCGGACAGGAGCACCGATGACCAGCGACGCCAGCCCGCAGGAGAACCAGCCCGAGGTGAACCCGATGGATCCCACCTCCCGCGCCAAGGGGATGGGGGCCATCCTCATCGGCGACGGGGTCGCCTTCCGGGTCTGGGCGCCCCATGCAGAGGCCGTCGACGTCACCGGGGACTTCGACGACTGGAACGCCCTGCCCAGCGGCGAGCCCCAGGACGCGAAGACCGACGCACCGGAGCCCCCGACCGCCGAGCACACCCTGGCCGCCGAGGGCGACGGATTCTGGTACGGCGAGGTCGCCGGGGCCCATACCGGCCAGCAGTACCGCTTCGTCATCCGCGCCGCCGACGGCCGCCTCATCAGCCGTATCGATCCCTACGCCCGCCAGGTCACCAACTCCACCGGTAACGGCGTCATCACCGACCCGTCCGCCTTCGACTGGCAGGGGGAGTCATTCACCCCGCCGACCCTCAACGAGCTGGTCATCTACGAGATGCATGTCGGCACCTTCTTCGACGCCGATCCCTCCGACGGGCGCCCCGCCACCCTCGACGCCATCGAGGACAAGATGAGCCACCTCCTCCACCTGGGCGTCAACGCCGTCGAGCTGATGCCCCTGGCCGAGTTCGCCGGCGACTACTCCTGGGGCTACAACCCGGCGAACATCTTCGCGGTGGAGAGCGCCTACGGCGGCCCCGAGAAGCTGCGCGAGTTCGTGCGGATCGCCCACGCCCACGGCATCGCCGTGATCATCGACGTGGTCTACAACCACTTCGGCCCCTCCGACCTGGACCTGTGGCAGTTCGACGGCTGGAGCGAGAACGACAAGGGCGGCATCTACTTCTACAACGACTGGCGATCGGCCACCCCGTGGGGCGACACCCGCCCCGACTACGGCCGCGGCCAGGTGCGCCAGTTCATCCACGACAACGCGATGATGTGGCTGGGCGAGTTCCACGCCGACGGGCTGCGCTATGACATGACCCCGTACATGCGCAGCGTCGACGCCGGGGAGACGAACATCCCCGATGGCTGGTCGCTGCAGCGCTGGATCAATACCGACATCCGCGCCAGATACCCCGAGCGGTTCACCATCGCCGAGGACCTCCACGGCTACGGCGCCGTGGTCTCGACCGCAGAGGACGGCGCGGCCTTCCACGCCCAGTGGGACAACCACTTCGTCCACCCGGTCCGTGCCGCGGTGATCGCCTCCGATGACGCCTCCCGGGACATGGGCCAGGTGCGCGACGCCGTCGAGTTCAGCTACGGCGACGCCTTCTCCCGGGTGATCTACACCGAGTCCCATGACGAGGTGGCCAACGGGTCGGCGCGGGTGCCCGAGGAGATCGACGCCGAGGATCCGGACGGCTACTTCGCCCAGAAGCGCTCCACCCTGGGAGCGGCCCTGGTGTTCACCGCTCCGGGCGTCCCGATGATCTTCCAGGGCCAGGAGTTCCTCACCGACGGCTGGTTCCGCGACACCGTGCCGCTGGACTGGCACCTGGACCGCGAGTTCCACGGGATCGTGCGGCTCTACTCCGACCTCATCGGCCTGCGTCGCAACACCGACGGCACCACCAAAGGCCTCACCGGGCAGTACGCGCAGACCCTGCACCTCCACGACGACAACAACGTCTACGCCTTCCACCGCTGGTCGGCGGGCGGGCCGGGGGACGACGTCGTGGTGGCCGCCAATTTCAACAACTCCCTGTACGGCGAGTACACGATCCCGATGCCGGCCGCCGGGAGCTGGACGACGCGGGTCAACACCGATGCGAAGGCCTACTCGGACCTGTTCACCGGGGCGGTGGTGCCGGCCCACGTGGAGGCCGTGGCCGAGCCCCTCGACGGGTTCGGGGCACAGGCCACCCTGGTACTGCCGCCCTACGCCGCGATCATCCTGTCGCGGGACTGATCCCCCCGAACGAGTTCTGCCGGATCTCGGCCGCGGCGTGGACAATCCGTGCCGTGGCCGTTCTCAGATCTTCACCAGGGCTTTGCCGATGTTCCCGCCGCCCATCATGTCGAGAAAACCCTCCACGGCGCGATCCAGGCCGTCGACGACTGTCTCGTCGTACACCAGCCGGCCCGCGGTGAACCATTCGCGGGCCTTCTGCTGGAACTCGGGGAACCGATCCTGGTAGAAGCCCACGGTGAACCCCTTGAGCGTCAGGCCCTTGGTGGTGAGCATGTGGAGATTGTCGGGGCCCGGCGCCGGATGCTCGGCGTTGTATCCGGAGATGGATCCGCACAGCGCGGCCCGGCCGTCGCGGTTCATGACGTCGATGGCCGCCTCCAGGTGGTCGCCTCCCACGTTGTCGTAGTAGACGTCGACGCCCTCGGGGATGACGGCGGGAAGTTGTTCACGGACCGGGGCGTCCTTGTAGTTGAAGGCGGCGTCGAGGCCGTACCGGCCGGTCAGCAGCTCGACCTTGCGCGCCGATCCGGCCGAGCCCACCACCTTGCTCGCGCCCAGCAGGCGGGCGAACTGTCCGGCGGCGCTGCCCACCGCACCGGCGGCTCCGGAGACCAGAACCGTGTCGCCGGGGCGAAGTCCGGCCACCGCGGTCAGCCCCACATAGGCGGTGCGCCCCGTCATCCCGAGGAGCCCCAGGTACAGCGATTCGGGAGCCCCGGGGACCTCCTGCACCGGGCTGAAAGACTCGGCCGGTCCCTGGGCGAGGTCGCGCCAACCCAGCGCGTGGACGACGAGATCCCCCTCTCCGAACTGGTCCGAGGTCGAGGCGACGACACGGCCCACCGCGCCACCGGTCATCGTCTCTCCCAGAGCGAAGGGCGGGGTGTAGGACTCGACGTCGTTCATCCGCCCGCGCATGTAGGGGTCCACCGAGATGAAATCGTTGCGCACCCGGACCTGCCCCGGCGCCAGGGCCGGGAGATCGACCGTCACCGTGCGGAAATCCTGTGGAACCGGCCATCCCGCGGGACGGGAGACGAGCTGGATCTGAGTGCTGGTTGCCTGAGTCATCGTTCCTCCTCTGATCGTGCGTCCGACGGTAACGCGACCTGCCGCCCCGACCATCCTCCTGAGGACGGCTCGAGGCGGAGGCGAACCACTAGGGTCGGGCCATGAGGCCCGAACAGATCGCCCTGATGTCCACCGTCTCGACGCCGTCGGTGCATCCCTCCGGACGATGGGCGGTGGTCTCGGCGACCCACCCCAGCCTGGAGGTCGATGACCGGATCGGCCAGCTGTGGCGGGTGCCGCTGGACTCATCATCGGACTGCGGGCGGGACGCCGTCGGGCCGTCGCGGATCACCCGCGGGTTCTGCGACACCGCACCCCGGGTCTCCCCCGACGGCCGTCTCATCGCCTTCCTGAGGCGGTTGCCCGGTCACCGCACCCAGCTCGCCCTGGTCGAGGCCGAGGGCGGGGAGCCGTGGATCATCACCTCCTTCAAGCAGGGGGTGCACGAGTTCTCCTGGTCGCCCGACTCCACGCGGATCGTGCTCACCGCCCGGGTCCCCGACCCGGGCCGCTACGGCACCATGAACGGCGTCGATGCCGATCATGAGGACCCGCGCCACCTGACCGGCCTCACCCTGCGTCACAACGGCCTGGTGCCCGGCTGGTACACCGACCGTCCTCTGCAGGTGTTCCTGCTGGAGGTCCCCGATCCGGACGCCGAGCCCGCGGTGCGCGCGGTCGGTCGGGCGGCAGAGCCAATGCCCGAGGGGCAGGAGGACGGGTGCCGGCCCGGCACGGCCGTGGTGCGCGCGCTCACCGAGGACCATGCCGACTGGTCCTGCCCGGTGTTCGCGAACGGCTCCTCGGTGCTGGCCTGCCGGCAGACGGGCGTGGGGGTGGGCCTCGGCTCCCCCGACCTGCTGAGCGATCTCGTGCGGATCGACGTCGAGTCCGGCGAGCTGCACAGCCTGCCACGGCGTCCGGGGGAGGTGAGGTCCTTCGAGGGCGTCGCCATCTCCGAAGGGCGAGTGTTCGTGATGTCGGTCGAGCGGGATCCCGACGGCACCTCGGTGGCCGTCAATCCCCGCGTCGCCGTCCTCGACGGCCCCGCGCCGGAGGGCTCCGAGATCCCGTCGGCGCGGGAGCTCACCGACGCCGGCACCAGCCTGGCCACCGCCATGAGCCCGGCTCCGGGAGGCGTCCTGATCGCAGACGATTTCCACGGCCGGGGACGCCTGCATCTGGTCGGCGCATCCCCCGACCGCGACGTCGTCCTGCTGGACGATGACGCCGTGGTGACCGGCGCGGCCGCGGTCCCCGGATCCGAGGACGTCGTGGTCGCCCTGGCCACCTCCGACTCCCCCGGCGAGGTGGCGATCGTCTCGGGGGGCCGGGCGAGAATACTCACTGACTTCGCCGCGGATCTGCGCCGGGCGACCGGCGTCGTCGCCCCCGAGGAGCTCACCGTCGACACCGCGAGCGGGCCGGTCCACGGATGGGTGCTCACTCCGCCCGGTCCGGGCCCCCACCCGGTGATCCTCATGATCCACGGCGGCCCGCACTCCCAGTACACGAGCAGCTTCTTCGACGAGTTCCAGGTGCTGACCGGAGCCGGCTATGCCGTCGTGGCCTGCAATCCCCGCGGCTCGTCGGGCTACGGGCAGGATCATGCACGCGCCCTCGTCGGACGCTTCGGCCAGGTGGACGCCGACGACGTGATGGCCTTCCTGGACGGCGCGCTGGCCTCGCGCCGGGACCTGGACGCCGACCGCCTCGGCATCATGGGCGGGTCCTACGGCGGATACCTCACCGCATGGATCATCGGTCACGACTGGCGGTGGGGCGAGCACCGCTGGCGTGGGGCGATCGTGGAGCGCGGCTACCTCGACCCGCCGTCATTCGTCGGGGCCTCCGACATCGGCTGGTACTACCCGCAGAAGTACAACGGGGGCTCCCGCGCAGAGCAGGAGGCGCAGTCGGCGATGCGGTGCGCCGAACAGGTGACGACCCCCACCCTGGTGATCCACTCCGAACAGGATCTGCGCACCCCCTTCTCACAGGGGCTCGAGTACCACGCCCGGCTCCAGATGGCCGGGGTCCAGACCGAGCTGCTGGTCTTTCCCGGGGAGAACCATGAGCTGACGCGCTCAGGGACCCCCTGGCACCGGCGTCGACGCTTCGAGGCGATCCTCGCGTTCTGGGAGAGGAGGCTCAGGCCAGGGCCGCTCGGGCACCCTGCGGATCGTTCGTGATGACGGCATCGACGCCGAGCTGGGCGGCCTCGCGGATCTGGTCGGGCTCGTCGAGGGTCCAGGCCCGCACGCTCAGGCCGGCGGCGTGGAATGTCGGGACGTCGTCGCGTCCGCGCAGCAGCAGCCCGGAGGGGTGTACGGCCTGGACGCCGATGCGGGTGGCGTAGTCCCAGGGATCGGCCAGATCGTTGGAGTAGAGCACGCCGCGGCGGATGCCCGGCGCGATCTGCGACAGGTGCACCAGGCTGCGGTGGTTGAAGCTGCTCAGCACCACCCGGTCGGCCATCTGGTGGGAATGCACGGCGTCGACCACGCTCTCCTCGAGCTGGTCATAACGGATGACGCCGTTCTTCAGTTCGATGTTCAGGCTCAGGTCGGTGGGTGCCAGCAGCGCCAGGACGTCGTCCAGCAACGGGATGCGGGCGGGCTCCTGATCGGGCAAGTTCGCCGCGAAGTTGAGCCGCATCAGCTCCTCGAAGGTGTGCTCGACGACCAGGCCGTGGCCGTCGCTGACCCGGTCGACGGTCTCGTCGTGACACACGACGATTCTCCGGTCACGGGTCAGCTGGACGTCGAGTTCAATGCCGTCGGCGCCCACCTCGATCGCGGCGGCGAAGGCGGCCATGGTGTTCTCGGGGAGGTCTTTGTCGGCTCCACTGTTCTTGTTGGCACCACGGTGGGCGAAGATCGCTGGCATGGCCCCAGCGTATTCCCGCGACGCCGCCCGCCCGGCCGATGGCTGCCCGCCCCGCGGCGAGCGACCCCACACTCCGACCTACTGGTCGCGCACCCGGGCCCACCGCCGGGCCAGATCCTGCCCGTACTCCTCGTACTGTTTCCTGTAGAACGCCGACTGCTCGGCCGTGATCGGGTCGGCGGCCCAGATCCGCTGATAGAGAGCCCACCGCCGGGGCGGGATGCCGGGAAGCTGCTCGGGGCCGGTGGGACGGTCGAAGACCCCTGCCAGGCCGTCGCCGGGGATCTGGCGGTACCGGTCGGCGGCCTGCCCGGTGAGGGTCTGGGGTGGCAGAGCGGTGGCTGCGAGCTGTTCGGCGCCGGGGATCCCCTGGGCCGCCATGAGCCGCCGGAGATCAGCGATGAAGTACCGCGGGTGACAGTTGAGGTCGAAGACCACCAGATGGTTGCTGAACCCTGGGCCGATGGGCTCCGGTGCGATGGCCAGGGTCCTGGTGTCGACGGTGCGCGAGGACCGGAGGACGAAGGTGACGCCGTACCGCGACACCTGGTTGATCCCCGCCTCGAGGCGCCAGCCGTCGGCGTTGTCGCGCTCGGCCATGATCGCCCGGATGTTGGTCCAGGTCGCCACCAGCGGCGGGTACAGCTGATGGTAGGGCGCGATGTCCGGGGATCCCATGGCGCTGTGGATGGAGATCCCGTGCTCGTGGAGCACGATGCGGTTGCGCAGCATCGTGAACCAGTGCAGCGGCAGCGTGATGAGGTACAGCCACAACCCCAGGAGGATCCGCGTCCAGGAGCCTCCGGGGGAGGCGGCCCAGATCACCAGGCCGATGATGAGCGGTGCGCCCTCCATCGCCAGGACCACCGGCCATCCCCCGGTCCGCCGGTAGGTCCGGACAGGGGCACCGAGGACCTGCGGATGAGCCTGTCCCAATTTCTTCGCCGACGCCATGATTGTGAAACCTTTCACCTCGGTCGTCAGGTTATCGGCCGCGGGTCCGGGCGCCGGAACAGCACCGGGCTGGCACCGCCGGCGACTACGGTTCGCGGATGCAGGTCATTCTCGTTCCGGGGCTGTGGCTCGACGCGTCGTCGTGGCAGGCCGTCATCCCCGCCCTCGAGGCCGCGGGCCACACGGCCCGCCCGCTCACGATGCCCGGCACCGGGCAGCCGGCAGCACGCTCCGGCGCGATCCACATCCAGGACTGGGTGGACGCCGTGGTCGCCGAGATCGACGCCGCCGCCCTCCATGGCCCGGTGGTGCTGGTGGGCCATTCCGGGGGCGGGAATGTGGTGTGGGCCGCAGCCGACGCCAGACCGGGCGCCGTCGCCCGGGTCGTCTTCGTCGACACGGTTCCGCCGGCCCCGGGAGACTCGATCAGCGAGTTCGAGGCCGTCGACGGCGTCATCCCCTTCCCCGGCTGGGACTTCTTCGGCGAGGACGCGGCAGATCTCGACACCGACGTCCGCTCCCGGACCGAGGCGACGACCGGGTCGATACCGGTCCATGTGCCCACCGATCCGATCTCCCACAGCACGGGACGGCGTCGCGAGATACCGGTCACTCTTCTCATGGGGCGGCTGGACGCCGACGGGCTGCGGGCCGAACTCGCCTCCTGGCCGGGCACCGCCGCCGAGTTCGACGCGATCGCCGACGTCGAGGTGGTGACGCTGGGAACGGGCCACTGGCCGCAGTTCTCGAGCCCGGGTGTCCTCGCACCGGCCCTGGTGCAGGCCGTCCACTGAGACCCTTTGAGAGGCCGGCATGAGATCCCCGGACGTGAAGAACCGGCGGCCGCTTCCGCGACCACCGGTCCTGTCCTGCGCACCCGGAGGGATTCGAACCCCCAACCTTCTGATCCGTAGTCAGATGCTCTATCCGTTGAGCCACGGGTGCTTGCGCCTCGCGCAGTCGCAGACTTTACCGCCTGCGACCCCGGACACCAAATCGGCGATGATCGGTCCCGGAGAGCCCGGATACCAGGCACATCGCGACGGTCATCGCCCTGGTTCGCCGACGCACCCGCCCCGGCCTCCGGTCGGGCACGCACCTCTGGCGCATGCCCGACACGCGGGGAGGGCATGCGCATGCGCACCGTCCAGGGAAGGACCACCGGATGTGAAGAAGCCCCCTCGGTGTCGAGGGGGCGACATGGCGGAGGTGGCGGGATTTGAACCCGCGATGGGGTTGAAGCCCCAAACCCGCTTAGCAGGCGGGCGCCATAGACCTGACTAGGCGACACCTCCAAGTACGCCGAGCCAGCATATCGGCAACCCCGCCGGACCACCAATCGGCAACGGCACCCGCATCCGACCACGGACCCACCGGGGCTCCTTCGTGGTCGACCCGGGATGCGTGGTTACCATGGATCAGGATTTTCATGAGATTCTCAGGATCGACCTACCTGAGAGCGGGACGACGCCACAGACACATTCTTCATACGGGCACAGTCACCGAACCGAGAGGACGAGCATGGCCGACAACCACTCCGGTGGCGACACCGGTCGTCCTCGTCACGCTCAACCGTGGTGGATGGATGAGCCCGACTCGATGGAGGACACCCACTCCTTCCGCCGAGACGAGCTGCACGGAGACCCCACGGAGCTGCAACGGGCTCGTCACGCCGCTCCGCGCCGTGGGCTCTCGGATTCCGCGATCCACGCCTCCGAGGAGGCCGAGCGGACCCGTCCGCCGGCGGAGCCCGGCCCCGGACCGGCTCCGGACCACCCTGAAGCCGACGCCGACCCGCCGACGCCCACAAGCTCCGGCAGGCACTTCTCCGGACTGTTCTCCACGCCACGGCCCACCGACTCCGGAACCCGTGACCAGCTGTCCAGCTCGGCCAGCGATGCCGCCCGGATCCGCCGCGCCGCCTCGCAGGACTTCGAGGACCGCTCCGCATCGACCGCCAACCCATCCGGGACCAGACGCAGTGCCGACAGCCCGGACGACGCCTACTCCATCTATCGGCGCCCGGCCCCGGCGAGCCACTCGGTCTCCCGCACGCAGGCGGGGCGCCACAGCGCGGACACCCCCGACCGCGTCACTGACAGCCCCGGGTCCAGCTCCCGCTCCGCGGCATCCGGGAAGGCCCCTGAGGCCGACGGCCGGAGGAGCTCGCGCCGCCGACGCCCCGGAACCGCAGCTGCCGCCTCGGTGGCGGGAACCACGGCAGCCGCCTCCATCGCTGGATCAGAAGCAGGCGCCACCGCAACCGGATCAAAGGCGGCCGCCTCCACGGCTCGGGCGAGAACCGCATCCGCGGCGACACCGGTCGACGGCTCCGCAGCCGAGTCCACCGGGACCGTGATGCGCGGCGCCGCTGCGGGCGGCGGGTCCAGGCGCTCCGGTCGGGAGAAGGCACGTCACTCCGAGCGGTCCAACGCCTTCCACGAGGGGCGCTACGCTGCACTGGACGCCGATACCGAACAGGGTGCCGAGGAGCAGAAACTGAGATCCGAACCCGGCCGCCCCCGCAGGGGTGCCTTCCGCAGGGCTTCGATGTGGACGGTGCTGGCGGCCATCATCCCGGGGCTCGGGCTCATGCACAGCCGCGTCCATCGACACCGTCGCCTCGGTCTGATCCTGGTCGGTCTGGTCCTGGTGGCCGTCACCGCCTTCACCATCGAGGCCGTCACCAGTCCCGCGACCATCGCCTCCATCGCGGTGCGGCCCCGCCTCCTCAGACTCATCTCCTGGACGATGCCGGTCGGCGCCGCCATTCTGGTCGGCCTTCTGGTCTTCACTCATATCGATATCCGACCGAGGAGAATCACCAGGGCCCAGCGTTGGATCAGCAGTCTGCTGGTCGGAACCCTCTCATTGCTCATCGCAGCTCCCCTGACCGTCGGCGCCCGATATGCCAATGATGAGGCGGCAGCTCTGAGCAGTATCTTCAAGGACCGCAGATCGGGAACCCGGCCGAGTATCGACACCAACAGGAGCGTCGAGGAGATCTGGCGGGACAAGCCGCGGGTCAACGTCCTGCTGGTCGGGGGCGATGACTCCGGCTCGCGCAATTACCGCAAACAGGGCGAGATGAACACCGACACCATGATGGTGGCCTCCATCAACACCCAGACCGGTGACACCTCGATCATCCAGATCCCCCGCAACACGGCGAACATCCCGTTCCCCAAGAAGTCCAAACTCCATCAGATCTATCCCGACGGATTCAGCAACGGCCACGGCGACGACTCGAACTTCTTCGCCAACGCCCTGTGGACGACGGTGGAGAACGAGCACAAGGACGCCATGGGCGCCACCGACTACCCAGGCGCGGATGCCTTGAAACTGGGCGTCGGAGAGGCTCTCGGACTCGAGATCGATTACTTCATGATGCTCGACATCGACGGTCTCCAGAAGTTCATCGAGGCCATCGGCGGGGTCACTGTCAACGTCAACGAACGGCTCCCTATCGCCGGGAACACCGAAGGGAAGGCACCTACCGGGTACATCGAGGTCGGCGCCAACCAGCACCTCAGCGGGTACAACGCCATGTGGTACGCGCGAAGCCGTTCGGAATCCACCGACTACGACCGGATGGGACGGCAGTCCTGCCTCATCAAGGCGGTCCTGGACCAGGTGAGCCCGCAGATAGTCCTCACCAAGTTCGAGGCCATCGCCTCCGCATCGGGAGAGATGGTGGTGTCGGACATTCCCGAAGGGATGCTCCCGGCTTTCGTCGCACTGGCCCTGAAGATCCGCAATGGTAATATCAATCGCCTGCTGTTCACCCAGGGCCGCAACGGCTTCGAACCCTATGATCCCGATTACGGACTCATCCGGAAACAGGTGAAGGAGACGATCGCCAGCTCGGGCAACAAGGCGAACAAGAACAAACCCGTCACCTCGGCGTCTCCCAAGGCGACGGCGAAGAAGACTGCGACCGCCGCCCCGACGACCTCAGCCCCGACTCCTTCCGCCTCGGCGTCGGCCAGCTCGTCGGCGGTCAGCCAGTCCGTCACCGATGTCTGCGCCTACCACCCCGTCACTCAACAGCGCTGAGCCCCGGGGAGGTTCCCGCCCCGGGGCCCGGTCGATCGGGTGGGTCAGTGTCCGGGGGCAGCGGTGCTCTCCCGCACCACGAGCGGGCTGGAGACCAGCACATGGGCGGCCGGGCGCGGCTCGTCACGGTGCTCCATGAGTTCCGCGAGTTCGGCGATGAGGTGGCGCCCGATTCCTTCGAAGTCCTGCCTGACGGTGGTGAGCCTGGGCCACAGCAGTTCGGCCGCGACGTCGTCGAATCCCACCACCGAGACGTCCTGGGGAACCCTCAGGCCGCGCTCATGGAGGGCCCGCATGAAGCCGGCGGCCATCTCGTCGTTGGCCGCCAGCACCGCCGTGGTGCCGGGGTCGGAGAGCAGGGCCTCGGCGGCCCGGTAGCCCGACGCCGGCGTCCAGTCGCCCGCCGCCGGCGCGGGCACCGGGCAGCCGTGAGCCGTCAGCACGTCCCGCCAGGCCTGGCACCGGTCCTGGGCCTGCAGAGAGATCTCGGGGCCGCTGATCAGGTGTACGGTGCGGTGCCCCAGCTCCAGAAGATGTTCGACAGCCGCCCGGATCCCCTCGGCCTGAGCACATCCGACGGTGGAGAAGGGCCCTTGGCGGCTCGACGCCATCACCACCGGAGCGGCCGACTCGGCCAGCTCCTGAGGCCGCTCCAGCTCGATCCCCTGGACCACGAAGCCGTCGACCAGGGGGGCGGTGCGCTCGAGAAGGTCCCGGTAGTGGGCCTCCATCTCCTCCTCCCTGAAGCGAGGACCTCCCGGGCCGATCTGAGCCAGCACGACGTCGAGCCCGCGCTCGGCGGCGGCCGCGGCGACGGCCTGGGCGGTGCGGGCCTCGCCGGTACGCAGGAAGTCGGTGAAGACCAGTCCGATGCAGCCGTGCCGCCCGTACCGCAGGGCCCGGGCGGCGCCGTTGGGAACGTATGCCAGCTCCTCCATCGCCCGACGCACCCGGTTGCGGGTGGCCGGGCGCACATTCGTGGCCCCGGTGGCCACCCGCGAGACGGTCTGCGGGGAGACCCCGGCCAGTCTGGCGACGTCGGTCTGGGAGGCGCCCCGAGAGGCGATCCCACCTCGGTTCATGAGATCCGGCCGCCGGGCGCAGAAGGGGTGACGACGTACAACCGGGGGGTCTTGAAACGGGCCTCCCGGTAGGCGGTCACCACAGCATCGGCCACCGCCTGCCGGTCGCCGGCGCGTACCAGGGCGATGGCGCATCCGCCGAAACCGCCCCCGGTCATCCGGGCGCCGATGGCGCCGGCCCCGCGGGCGGCGTCCACCGCCACGTCCAGTTCGGGACAGGAGACCTCGTAGTCGTCGCGCAGCGAGTCGTGGGAGGCGTTCATGAGGGGGCCGACCTCGGTGAGCCGGCCGGCGTCGACCAGCGCGACGAAGTCCTGGACCCGGTGGATCTCGGTGACGACGTGGCGCACCCGGCGTACCGACTCGTCGTCGCCCAGACGCGCCAGAGCGGCGTCGAGATCAGTGATCTCGCGCAGGGTGCCGATCCCGAGCGTCCTCGCGGCGGCCTCGCAGGTCGCCCGGCGCTGTCCGTAGCCGCCGGTGGCGTGGCTGTGCTTGGCGCGGGTGTCGATCACCAGCAGCTCGAGGCCCTCGGCGGCCAGGTCGAAGGGCACCTGGCGCGTCGAGCCGTCCTGACAGTCCAGCAGCAGGGCCTGCCCCTGCGCGGTGCGCAGCGAGGCGGCCTGGTCCAGGCCTCCGGTGGGCGCCCCGACCAGATCGTTCTCGGTGCGCACGGCCAGATCGACCAGCGTCGCCCGGCCCTCGTCGGAATCCGCGAGCCCGAGGCCGTTGACATCATCGAGGGCCAGCCCGACGGCGCACTCGACGGCGGCCGAAGAGGACAGTCCGGCGGCGGTGGGCACGCAGCTGACCAGGGCGGCGTCGAATCCGGAGACCTCGAGCCCGGCACCGGCCAGCGCCCAGGCGATGCCGGCGGTGTATCCGACCCAGCCCCTCACCCCGCCGGGTCGCACCTGGGAGAGATCTCCGTCCCAGCGCAGGTCCTCGCCGTCGAAGGAGGAGACCAGCCTGACCGCGGCGTCATCGCGACGACGCAGCGCCACATAGGTGCGATGCGGCAGTGCGATCGGCAGGCACAGGCCGCCGTTGTAGTCGGTGTGCTCGCCGATGATGTTGACCCGGCCCGGTGAGGCCCACACTCCGTCGGGGGTCTGGCTGAAAGTGCGTTCGAACAGTGCGGTGGCGCTCTCTGCGCCTTCCTGAGCGCTCCACGCGGGAACGATCCGCCGGCTGTCCTGCTGTGTGTCCACAATGACTCCGATCCTGCATCCGGGGCCGGCGCCGGCCCCGTTGATGGGTGAGGTGACGAACATCACACGGCCGATTCCGGGCCGCACCATGACGCGGTGAGACCGCCCTCGGCCGTCGAGCATGGATGTTTACGCCACCATGATTATGGCACGGCATCTTGACACGCGCCGAATCTTGTCCAACCATAGAACATCGTTGTCCCCAGACGCTCCTGCAGGCCTGGATCCGCAAGAGGGGTGATGACGCAAACATCAGGATGGCGGCGCGTGGGGAACGGTCCCCACGACGACCGATGACCGGTCGGGTCAACCGGCGACGTCACCCGGGAAGGACATACAAGCATGGTGGCACTGCAGACACTGATCCACGCCAGTCCGATCGACTACGCGATCCTGATCGTCTACTTCGCATTCGTCCTGGGAATCGGGTACATGGCCCGTCACCAGATCTCCGACTCCCTCGACTTCTTCCTGTCGGGACGCCGGCTCCCCGCCTGGGTGACCGGCCTGGCCTTCGTGTCGGCCAACCTCGGCGCCGTCGAGATCATGGGCATGTCGGCCAACGGCGCCCAGCTGGGCCTGCCCACCCTGCACTACTTCTGGGTCGGCGCGGTTCCCGCGATGCTCTTCCTGGGCGTCGTGATGATGCCCTTCTACTACGGCTCCGGGGTGCGCTCGGTGCCCGAGTTCATGCTGAAGCGCTTCGGGCCCGCCGCCCACCTGGTCAACTCGCTCTCCTTCGCACTGGCCCAGCTGCTGATCGCCGGCGTCAACCTCTACCTGCTCGGCAGCATCGTCCACGCCCTGCTCGGCTGGCCGCTGTGGGTGGCCCTGATCGTCGCCGCCATCATCGTGCTGGCCTACATCACCTTCGGCGGTCTGTCGGCGGCGATCTACAACGAGGTCCTCCAGTTCTTCGTCATCATCGCCGGCCTGCTCCCGATGGTGCTCATCGGCCTGCACCGCGTCGGCGGCTGGGGCGGCCTCAAGGCGAAGATCACCGAGGCGGCCGCGGCCCACCCCGGCAAGATCGTCCCCGCCTCCCAGCAGCTCGACTCCTGGCCCGGCCAGGCCCTGTCGGGCTTCGACAACCCTGTCCTCTCGGTGATCGGCATCGTCTTCGGCCTCGGCTTCGTCCTCGGCTTCGGATACTGGACGACGAACTTCGTCGAGGTCCAGCGCGCAATGGCCTCGAAGTCCCTCTCGGACGCCCGCCGCACCCCGATCATCGGCACCTTCCCCAAAATGCTGGTGCCCTTCGTCACCGTGCTCCCCGGCGTCCTCGCCGCGGTGCTCGTGCCTGAGATCGCGGCCACCAAGGCCGGACAGACCGTCTCCGGTGGGGCGTCGGGCACCGTCACCTACAACGACTCGGTGCTCTACCTCATCCAGGACCTGCTGCCCAACGGCCTCATCGGCCTGGCCATCACCGGCCTGCTGGCCGCCTTCATGGCCGGCATGGCGGCCAATATCTCGGCCTTCAACACCGTCTTCAGCGTCGACATCTGGCAGCACTACGTCAAGAAGGACAAGCCCGACGAGTACTACGTCAAGGTCGGGCGCATCGCGACCGTCGCGGCGTCGATCATCGCCATCGGGACCGCCGCCATCGCCTCGAACTACTCGAACATCATGGACTACCTTCAGACCCTGTTCGGGTTCTTCAACGCGCCGCTCTTCGCGACCTTCATCCTCGGCATGTTCTGGAAGCGCTCCACCCCGGCGGCCGGCTGGTCCGGCCTGGCGTCGGGCACCCTGGCGGCTGTGGCCGTCTGGCTTCCCAGCGCGCTGGGTGTCTACTCGCTGAGCGGCCAGGGGATCTCCTTCGTGGCCGCCGCCGCCGGATTCGTGGTCGATATCGTGGTCAGCGTGGTGGTCTCGCTGTTCACCAGGCCGAAGCCGGCCGAGCAGCTGGTGGGTCTGGTCTACTCCGAGACGCCCAAGGAGTCCTTGCAGGACCCTGAGGAGAAGAACCAGCCCTGGTACAAGCGGACCGTGCCGCTGGCCGGGGTCGCCCTGGTCCTGGTCATCATTCTGAACGTCCTCTTCTGACCGCGAGGTGTACAACATGTCGGACAACACTAAGAACAAGCGTCGGCAGACTGCCGGATTCGGCGACATCCGCGTCATCATCGGCAGTCTGATGGGGATCTACGGAGTCATCCTCACCATCATGGGAATCGCGATGACCGAGGCCAAGGCCAACCTCTGGGCCGGTGTCGGACTACTGGTGGTGTGTGCCCTGCTTCTGCTGTGGAACACGTTCAGCCCCACATACGTCGACGAGAGCGGATCCGACGCCGGTGGATCCACCGGCGACCGGAGCTGACCCGGATCGAGGCCCCCGGCCTGTCGCGGTCCTGGCATCCCGTGCCGGGGCCGCGACGTCATCCCGGCGGAACCGGGGCGGTCGGGCAGGCCGCGATGACCGGCCTCCGGCTACTCGGCTTCCTGCGAGTAGCCGCGGTCGGCGTCCAGATGCCTGGCGACGTCGGCGGCCAACTCGTCCATCTCGGCCGGATCCCCGACGCCGGGACGCACGATATGAGTGCGCCCCACCTGACCGTGGTAGAGGGTCAGCCGCGACCGGGACTCGGTGAGCGCGGCCCGGGTGACCTTCTCCCAGGTGCCCGAACGATCCTGCCCCGCTCCATGGATGCGGTAGCCCTTGGCGTCGAGATCCACGTAGAGCCGCATCCGCAGCATCGACCAGGTCGCAGTGAGGGCCAGCGCGATCCCGAGAGCCAGGATCACCGCGAAGAGCGCGATCCAGGCGTTCGCCCAACCCTGGGACGAGGCGACCACGATGAGCACGGCCCCGGCCAGCGACAGCAGCCCCGAGATCACATAGCCCCGGAAGGGGGGCCTGGGACTCAGCACATGCCGCGTGGTGCCCTCGGGCAGCTCAGCCGCGGACTCCTCAGCGACCTCCACCGAGTCTGGCATGCCGACCTCCCTGATCAACGCAGGCCCTCATGACCCGCATCCAGGGAACCACGCAGTTCTCCGGCACGACGCGGTTCCCTGGCACGACGGTCCCCGCGGCGAGAGTGGGATTCGAACCCACGGAGGTTTCCCTCGGCCGCTTTCAAGGCGGCTGCACTCGTCCACTATGCGATCTCGCCATCCCGGCTCGCCGGGCACGCCTCATCCTAACCATCCCGCCGGAATTCCGCGCACCGGCCGTTCGGCGCGTCCCTGCGCCGATCCCGGCCCCGGGTTGACCCGGTCGACGGGTGGTCATGGCAGGCTGGACCCCATGCATGCGATCACCGTCCTTCCCACGGACGCCACAGACGCGAAGGGACGCCATCGTCCCGGCCCGGAGAACATGGAGTGGTCCCTGGTGGAGACACCGGACCCTGGACGCGGCGAGGTGCTCGTCAAGGTGCTGGCCGCGGGGGTCAACCGGGGAGACCTGCTCCAGCGCCAGGGCCTCTACCCCCCGCCGCCCGGGATCACCGGGGTGATGGGGCTGGAGATCACCGGCACCGTGGCGGACACGGGCCCCGGCGTCACCGGCTGGCAGGAGGGCGACCGGGTGGTCGGCCTGCTGGCGGGCGGAGGCTACGCCGAATACGCCGTCGTCCCGGCCGGGCAGCTTCTCCACATGCCCGAGGGAGTCGATCCCGTCGTCGCCTCCACCCTGATAGAGGTGGCCGCCACGGTCGTCTCCAACATGGATCATGTCGGCCTGGAGCCCGAGGAGACCCTGCTGGTGCACGGCGGGGCCGGTGGCATCGGCCAGTTCGCGATCCAGTACGCCAAGGCGCTGGGGTGCCGGGTGATCACCACCTGCGGTACCGACGAGAAGCGCCAGTTCTGCACCGAACTGGGGGCCGATGTCGCCCTGGACTACCACGGCGACTGGGTGAACGGGGTCAAGGGCGCCACGGACGGCTGGGGTGCCGACGTCATCCTCGACGTGATGGGGGCCAAGTACCTCGGCCTCAACGTCGACGCGCTGGCCGCCGACGGACGCCTCGTCATCATCGGGATGCAGGGCGGCGCCAAGGGCGAACTCAACATCGGCAAGCTGCTCAACAAGCGCGGCACCGTCACCGCCACCAGTCTGCGCGGGCGCCCGGTGGAGCAGAAGTCGGAGATCTGCCACCGGGTGGAGGAGGTCGTCTGGCCGATGTACGCCGACGGGCGCATCAACCCGGCTCCGGTCGAGGTCTTCCCCATCTCGGAGGCCGGCGCGGCGCACTCCCGGCTCGACTCCGGAGAGGTGCTGGGGAAGATCGCGCTGACGATCTAGTCACGCGCGCATTCTGCTAGCTGGAGCCGCCGAAGCGACAGGAAAGTTTCGGATCGGGGCCTCCAGCTAGCAGATCGCGCCACCCGGGGCCCGTCAGTCCTTCGTTGATCCACCTCGGACGCATATTAATTTGATCCACTGAATATCTATGCTCTAGACTGTTCGTCGTGTCCAAGGTCATCACGCATCTTCCCGTCGGCGAACGTATCGGCATCGCATTCTCCGGAGGTCTCGACACCTCCGTGGCGGTCGCCTGGATGCGATCCAAGGGGTCGGTCCCCTGCACCTACACCGCCGACATCGGTCAGTACGACGAGCCCGACATCGCCTCGGTGCCCGGGCGCGCCCACGCCTACGGCGCCGAGATCTCCCGGCTGGTGGACTGCAGGGCCTCACTGGTCGACGAGGGACTGTCGGCCATCGCCTGCGGAGCCTTCAACGTGCGCTCGGCCGGGCGCCCCTACTTCAACACCACCCCCATCGGCCGCGCCGTGACCGGCACCCTGCTGGTGCGCGCGATGGCCGACGACGATGTCTCCATCTGGGGCGACGGCTCCACTTACAAGGGCAACGACATCGAGCGGTTCTACCGCTACGGCCTGCTGGCCAACCCCCAGCTGCGGATCTACAAGCCCTGGCTCGACGAGGACTTCGTCTCCGAGCTCGGCGGCCGCGACGAGATGAGCGCCTGGCTCACCGCCCACAACCTGCCCTACCGCGACTCCAAGGAGAAGGCCTACTCCACCGACGCCAACGTCTGGGGCGCCACCCACGAGGCCAAGACCCTGGAGAGCCTCAACGTCTCGATGGAGAGCGTCGAACCCATCATGGGCGTCAAGTTCTGGGATCCCGATGTGGCGATCGAGACCGAGGAGGTCTCCGTCAGTTTCGAGCAGGGCATTCCGGTGGCCATCAACGGCAAGGAGTACGACGACAAGGTCGCTCTGGTGCTCGAGGCCAATGCCATCGGCGGACGTCACGGCCTGGGCATGAGCGACCAGATCGAGAACCGCATCATCGAGGCCAAGTCCCGCGGCATCTACGAGGCCCCCGGCATGGCGCTGCTGTACATCGCCTACGAGCGGTTGATCAATGCGGTTCACAACGAGGACACCATCGCGACCTACCACAATGAGGGACGCCGTCTCGGCCGGCTGCTCTACGAGGGCCGCTGGCTCGACCCGCAGTCCCTGATGATCCGCGAGTCCCTCCAGCACTGGGTGGCCTCGGCGATCACCGGCACCGTCGTCCTCAAACTGCGCCGCGGCTGGGACTACTCGATCATGGACACCACCGGACCGAACTTCTCCTACCACGCTGAGAAGCTGTCCATGGAGCGCGTCGAGGGGGCGGCCTTCGGGCCCGTCGACCGGATCGGCCAGCTCACCATGCGCAATCTGGACATCGCCGACACCCGCGAGAAGCTGGAGCAGTACTCCAGCCAGGGCCAGCTCTCCAACCACGACGACCTGGTCGGCAAGCTCGCCGTCGGCGGCGCCAAGGCGATATCCGCCAACCACGACGGTGACGAGGACCAGGCCCAGAAGGCCCTGGACCGCGCCGCCATGGAGTTCGGGGTCGACTGAGCCGTACCTCCAGGGACGCCCCCCTGCGCCGGTCCTCAGGTCCGACTCCCCGCAGCGGATCCGCTCCACGGCCCCATCCCCACCCATGTTCCCGCTATGCGCCTCGAACACCGGCGTTGGCCCTCCTGCTAGAGGGCCAACGCGGAGTTCGAGGCGCATAGTAAACGCACAGGGTTTCAGGGGGCGACGCCCGCGCCCCCTGCCGCAGGACCGCTCCACCGGTGGGGACGCGGGTCGGCTCCACGGGTAGAGCAGGCCGGCTCCACGGGTAGAGTGGGCCGGTGCGCAGCTACGGGGAACTTCTGAGGATCAAGGAGATCTGGACCACTCTCGTGCTGGCGATGCTGACCCGCATCCCGCTGTTCAGCCTGGGCACCGTCCTCACTCTCCACGTCGTCACCTCGCTGGGGATGAACTACTCCTCGGCAGGCCTGGTGACCACTGTCTTCACCATCGCAGGCATGATCTCCTCCCCGTGGCGCGGTTCCATGGTCGACCGCAGAGGGCTGCGCCGCACCATGATCCCCTCTCTGCTCATCGTCACGCCCATATGGCTGGCCGCCCCGTGGATCGGATACCTGCCGCTGCTGGCCCTGGTGGCGATCGCCGGACTGTGGAACTACCCCGTCTTCACCGTTCCCCGCCAGGTCCTCATCGCCCGCGCCCCACTCGACCACCGCCGTGCGGCCCTCAGCCTGGACTCGGTCTCGGTGGAGATCTGCTACATGATCGGCCCGACGGTCGCCATCATCGCCGCCACCGTGTGGGGCACCCGACCCACCATCATGGCCTGTGCCCTGATCGCCGTCATCGGCGCGGCGGGGCTCACGATCCTCAACCCGCCCACGGCCTCCGAGACCGGTGTCTCCCCCGCCGACACCGAGGCCCCACCCCGGATGGAGGCCTCCGCTCACCCCGCCCTGGCCTCCCGAGGCGTCCGCGAGGTGCTCAATATGCTGCGACTGCCGCGCTGGCTGACCCTCCACACCTCGGCGATCCTCATTGCGGTGGTGGCCACGGGCTTCGCCCTGGGCGGGATGGAGCTCACCGCAGTGGGCCAGCTGCGCGCCATGGGAGAGCCCCAGGCGATCGGCTGGGTGCTGGCCGCCTCCGGGCTGGGCTCGGCGGTCGGCGGCATCGTCTACGGGATGCTCCCCCGCGGCGCCTCCACCCCGACCCTCCTCCTGGGCCTGGGAATCACCACCGCGATGGCCGCGCTGGCGTCCAACCCGTGGCAGGCGGCCGGGCTGCTGTGCATCGCAGGGATCTTCTGCGCCCCCACCCTCACATCGTCGGTCGACTCCCTGTCGGCGGCCGTCCCCGCCAACTCCCGCGGAGCCGTGATCGGATGGCAGGGCTCCTGCATGAACGCCGGCACCGCCATGGCCGCCCCGATGGTCGGCGCCGCGATGGATGCCAGCGGATGGCGCAGCGGATATCTGCTGGCCGGCCTCCTCGGAGTCATCGTCGCCATCGCAGTGCTCGGCGCGATGCGCCTCCACCAGGTGCGCCTGGCACGGGCGCACTGATCCCGGACCGCCCCCTGCCCGGATCTCCTCGCCCCGGAACCCCTCGGGCCACTCGCCCGACGGACCCGCGTCAGTGACGTGACGACGGTGTCTGCGCCCGATCGCCGAGGTAGACGACGACCTCACCGGCCTTGGGAGCCGTCATGGACGGCGTGGCCACCACGGTGGAGGACCCCCGCACGACGAACATCGCCACCGCATCGGGGAATGATCGGCGGAACTGCTGCCAGTTCATCTGATCGGTGATCCGCACCCGGCCCACCCTCGCCCCGGCACGCCACCGCCGGTCCAGCTCCGAGTGCTCCAGCGGCGGGTCAAAAGCGGTCAGCGCCTTGAGGGCAGGCACGGTGCCGGTGGTGGCATCGCCGTCCTCCCCCTCGTCGGAGCGCCTCAGGCCGAAGACATTCGCCCTCCCCAGAGCGCGGCGGTAATGCACCGACCCGATGGAGTTGACGTTGTCATCGGGGGTCACCGCGACCATCGACGCGATTCCGGACAGGTCCATCTCGTCGACCGCGTACTCCGAGAGGAAGTCCGCCGCCTCGCAGCGCAGGCCGGCCGCCCGAACGGCGTCCAGGTCGTAGCCGCGCCTGGTGACGAACATCGTCGCGACCCCCAGATCCCGCAGTGCCACGGCGGCGTCGATGGCCCACGCCGGAGATCCGGCGAACATCACCCCGCGGGGGCTCGCCGAGGCCAGCCCGAGGCGCTCGGCCAGTCTCCCGATCCCCAACCCGTAGATCGCCACGGTGCACACGATCACCAGGAACACCAGCGGCACCATCCGGTCGACCTGACCCGACATCCCCGCCAGCCGGTCCGCGAAGGCCGACAGCGCCCGGCCGCGCTGCGGGTCGCGCGCCATCGCCGAGGCCGCCTGGCTGCGGACGTTCTGCGCCGCCTCGCTGAACTGCAGCGCGAAGACCGAGGTGATCGATGCCGCGACGATCCCGCGCGGCGCCATGAAGGACATCAGGAACCGCTCCTGGCGCGATGTCTCGGTACCCGCCAGGCCCAGCTGCACCGACACCGGCCGGACGATCAGCACCAGTATGGCCACGAAGGCCAGACCGATCGGGGCGACGTCGGCGATCTCGGTCGGAGTCACCCTCCCGGCGAGCATCACGAACAGGGCGCCGACCAGCAGCACCTGGAGGTTCTCCTTGAACTCCAGCACCCGGTCCAGTTCGACGCCCGGCCGGTTCGTGACCAGGACGCCCAGAGCGGTGACGGCCAGCAGCCCGGACTCCTCGAGGATGAGGTTCGATCCGACGACGGTGGCCAGGGCCACACCCACGAAGACGACGCCCTGCAGGAAGTCCGGGATGAGGTGGCGGCGCAGCATCGTCGTCAGCCCCAGCCCGACCGGGACCGCCACGAGCAGCGCGACCAGCACCGTGAGCCCGAGTCTGCCGAGCTCATGCCACAGCGACGCCCCCTCGATGCTCGTGACCCCCTGGTAGACCAGCAGGGCCAGGATGGCGCCCAGCGGGTCGACGATGATCCCCTCCCAGCGCAGCAGCCCGCTCACCCGCCGGGTCGGGCGCAGCTGCCTGAGGATCGGGTTGATGACCGTGGGGCCGGTCACCACGAGGATCGCCCCCAGCAGCAGGGCGACCCGCAGGTCGAATCCCAGCAGTCGGGCCGTCACGGCGACGAGCAGCCAGGATGCGGCCACGGTGACGGTGCACAACCGCAGGATCGGCCGGCCCAGATCCCGCACCGGACGCAGCTTGAGCGAGAGGGCGCCCTCGAAGAGGATGATCGCCACGCACAGGTTGACACCGGCGAAGAGCAGATCGCGCCCGAAGACCTCGTCCGGGCTGACCGCCCGACCCAGGGCGAAGCCGACGACGAGCAGGAAGAGCAGGGAGGGAAGCCTGAGTCGCCACCCCAGCCACTGGGCGGCCACGGACAGGCCGACAACCAGGGCAACATAGATCGCAGGATTCATCGGCACCAGCCTATCCGCCCCGACCGGTTCGACCCCCAGTCGAATATCCTGTATCACGAGATCTTTCCCGATGCGAATTTCGAGGGACAGGAATTCAGCCTCCCGGCCGTGTGAGTACCAGTACTCACGCTCTCGCCGGTTGATACTCAGGGAAGTCGGGTAGTCGGCCCTACGATCCGCCTCACAGCTCAGCTCCAGTGCATGGCAGGCTGAATCTCAGAATGTGATGGAACCTACAGACGAGCTGCTACGTCCCATTTCCATGTGCCTCCTCCTCGAGGCGAGAGCGGAGGCACGGGAAATGCCAGGAACAAGGAAAGGACCTCACGTGACCAGCACATCGGATAGCGGTGTTCCCGCGTGCGCAGTCCTCACGCATGTCTTTCAGCACCCCTTCTTGGAGGAGGACTCCACCCCGTCGACCGCGGAGCAACGCCGCCTCCGCACAGCGCTCACCGCCCGAGCCACCGAGGCCTGCATGGCCTGCCCCTACTTCGAGGACTGCCTCGATCTTGCAGTCACCAAGCACGACGTATCCGGATTCGTGGCTGCGACCACCTCGCGGCAACGCGCCCAGATGCGCAACATGCTCCGCGTCGAGGTGACCGCGGACGACATGGACGCCCTGATCGGCGTCATCGCCTCGGGGCGCCAGATCGCCACCCGCGACGTCGTCGCACTGCGACGGGCCCACCCCGACGAGTCCCTGGACTTCATCGCCCAGCGGCTCGGGTGCTCCCTCTCGACGGTGAAGAGGCATCTGCGCAGGGCCCGAGCAGCGGCCGCCTCGGAGACTGAGACCCCCCGTCGCCGCACCCCGGAGGAACCCGATCGAGGCCGCCTCATCACGGCCTTCGAATCGGTGACCGGGATGCGGCGCAGGGCCGAGGCCGCAGCCTGAGCACCCGGCCACCCACCAGCACCATCGGTCCGCATGACTCGCCCCGGCCGTAGTACGGCCGGGGCGAGTCATGTCCGTGATGGAGATGTGAAGGAGAATTGCGCCATGCGAAGAGCACGACTGCCATGGATGAAACGTGACACCCTCCGTTCCCTGGCCACTGGCAGGCTGGGAGACGTGAGTTTCACCCCGCGCCTGGTCGCACTGGATATCGACGGCACCCTCGTCGACCTCGAGGGCAGAATGCCCGACAGCGTCGAGGCCGCCGTCGCGAAAGTGCGCGAATCCGGCATTCCGATCGTGCTCGCCACCGGACGCGGGCTGTTCGGCACCGCCCCGATCCACGAGGCGCTCCAGCTCCCGGCCGGGGAGATGGTCGTCTCGAACGGTGCGGTGACGGTCCGCACCCCTCCTCTCGAGATCATCGACGAGGTGACCTTCGACCCCGCCCCGGTGATCCGGCGGGTGCTGGAGGCCCGCCCCTCGGCACTGGTCGCGGTGGAGGAGGTCGGAGTCGGCTACCGACTCAACAGCTACTTCCCCGACGGCGAACTCCAGGGAGACATGGTCATCGAGTCGGTCGACGAGCTGTCCTCCCGGCCGGCGGCGCGCGTCATCATCCGCGATCCCGATGCGCCGCCCTCCGAGTTCGTCGAACTGGCCAGGCACCTCGGCCTGCACGGCGTCAGCTATTTCATCGGATGGTCGGCCTGGATGGACATCACCCCGCGCGGGGTGACGAAGGCCTCGGCACTCGCCAAGCTGTGCCGGGCCCACGGCATCGACCGCGCCGACGTCCTGGCGATGGGCGACGGCCACAATGACGTCGAGATGCTCGCCTGGGCGGGCCGCGGGGTCGCGATGGGCGACGCCCCCGAGGCCGTTCAGTCGGTGGCCGACGCCGTGACGGGCACCTTCGCCGAGGGAGGAACGGCCGCCGAGCTCAACCGCTGGTTCGGCTGAGGACTCATTCCGCCGCCTGCAAGAATGCTCGCACCGGCCGACCACGGGGCCCGGGGATTGGAGCGGTTCGACCCATGCCTCATGTCACGATCGCCGACATCGCCGGTCGGCTCGGAATCTCCACGGCCGCGGTGTCCTATGCGCTGAACGGCCGCCCCGGGGTCTCCGCCACCACCAGACAACGGGTCCTCGACCTCGTCGAGGAGCTCGACTGGACGCCCGACTCCACCGCCAGATCGCTGCGCAGCCGCCGCTCCATGGCGGTCGGCATGGCCCTGTCGCGCGACGCGGAGGAGATCGCCAACGAGCCCTTCTACTCCTACGTCCAGGCCGGCATCGAACAGGCTCTGGCCGCACGCGGCTACAGCCTCATGATCAGCAGGCCGGGACGGCGTCAGGCGGCCGAGCTCGACGTCTACCGGTCATGGGCGCGGCAGCGCCGGGTCGACGGCGTCATCCTGTTCGACCTGCTGGCCGACGATCCCCGGACCGGGCTCCTCGAGGAGGTCGGGCTGCCCTTCGTCGAGGTGACCAGCGAGGCCGCGGTGGACGGCGCCCCGCGGGTGCTGATCGACGACGCCGCGGACGCCGGGACCCTCGTCTCACACCTGGCCGATCAGGGGTACCGGAGCATCATCCACCTGTCCGGGCCCGGACAACTGACCCACGAGAGGCTGCGCGCACGGGCTGTTGCGGCGGTCGCCTCGGCCGGTGGCCTGGAGGTGGTCAGCAGCGCATGCCGCTACACCATGGAGGACGGCGCCCGGGGATTCCTGGAGGCCGTCGGACGGGTGCCCCGCCAGCCGGTGGGCGTGGTGGGATCCAGTGACCTGCTGGCCCTGGGAGCGCTGCGCGGGGCCGGCCTCCTGGGCCTGCCCGTCCCGGACAGGATCGGCGTGGTGAGCTGGGACGAGTCGCTGCCCTGCCGCATCTCCAACCCACCGCTCACCAGCCTCGAGCGCAGGCCCATCACCATGGGCCGGCTCGCCGCGGATCTCCTGCTGGATCGCCTCGACGGTCGGGCACGCAGCCTGGTGAGGCTTCCGGCCTCGGGGCTCACGGTCCGAGCCAGCTCGAACCGGATGGCGCGCGAGATCTCCTGACCACCGACCCTTGACACCACCCGGTCAAGACGTCAACATGGGGCCACCAGCGGATTCGCAGAGTTGCGGGCTCCCTGGCATCCCACCGATCCGGACGACGTCGACGTCGTTCTCAGAGATGGGTTCTTAATCGATTCAGTAATTGACGGACTCACAACGGAGGAGTTCCCATGGCAACAACTCGGCGCCAGTTCCTGGCCCTCGGCTCCATGGCGGCGGTGGCGCTGGCGTCCACTGCGTGCGGGAGCAAGAGCTCCAACGGCGGATCCGGCACGGACGACAAGAGCACGACCCTCACCTACTGGGCGTCGAATCAGGGCACCAGCCTCGCCAACGACAAGGAGGTGCTGGCCCCCGTCCTGGCCGCCTTCACCAAGAAGACCGGCATCAAGGTCTCCCTAGAGGTGATCGGCTGGAACGATCTCCAGACCCGGATCCAGACGGCGATCACCTCCGGCCAGGGACCCGACGTCCTGAACATCGGCAATACCTGGGGGGTGTCCCTCCAGGCCACCGGCGGGCTGATGGAGTTCGGCGACGCGGAGATGAAGGCGATCGGCGGGTCCGACCGTTTCGTCAAGGCCGCTCTGCAGACCGGTGGCGCCGCCGGGACCAGGCCGACGTCGATCCCCCTGTACGGCCTGGCCTACGGGCTCTACTACAACAAGGCGATGTTCAAGGCCGCCGGGGTCAACCCACCGACCACCTGGGAGGAGATGGTCGCCGCCGGCAAGAAGCTCACCGATCCCTCCAAGAACGTCTACGGCATGAGTCTGGCCGCGGCCTCGTACACCGAGAACGCCCACTTCGCGTTCATCGACGCCGCGCAGAACGGAGCGGCGCTGTTCGACTCCTCGGGGAAACCGACCTTCACCTCCTCGGGAGTCGTCGACGGGGTGCTGCGATACATCGATCTCATGCAGACCGACAAGATCGTCAACACCTCCGACTCGCAGTACGACAACGGCACCCTGTCGGTGACGGCCTTCGCGAAGAAGAAGGCCGCGATGATCATCAACCAGAACAACGCGGACGCCACGATCATCGCTGCGGGGATGAAGGCAGGCGATTTCGGCGTGGTTCCCTTCCCGGCCCCCAAGGATGCCAAGAAGGACGTCGCCAGCCACATCGCAGGCATCAACATCGCGGTCATGAAGAGCACGAGGCACAAGGACCAGGCACTCAAATTCGTCAACTACATGACGAGCGAGTCCGTGCAGGAGACCCTCGGCAAGCCCTACTCGGCCCTGCCGGTGCTCAAGGACGGCAAGGCGACCTTCACCACGGACGCCGACGAGCTCAAGGTCTTCACCGACGTCTACAACACGAAGTCCGAGCCCCTTCCCCTGGTGCCCAACGAGGATCAGTTCGAGTCGAGCGTCGGCAAGGCGATGAACAACCTCTTCGCCAAGGCGGCGACCGGTAAGACGGTCGGCAGCGCGGACGTCCGGGCCGTTCTCAAGACCGCCCAGGACTCGATCCGCTAGGCCGGTTCCGACCGCCGCACGGCTCACCCGCGCGGCGGCCGGCTCCCACTCCCCAACAGGTTGGATCTCATGGCGATCACGACAACACCGGCATCGGCCGGGAAACCACCGCGCGGCCACCGTCGCCCAGCACGGCACAGGACTGGACAGGGCAGGACTGGACAGGGCAGAACGGCACGGCGAGCGTACTGGTGGTTCCCCTACCTCATCGTCGCCCCCGCGGTGATCCTCGAGATCGCCATCCATATCATCCCGATGCTCACCGGGGTGTGGATGAGCTTCGTCAAGCTCACGAAATTCTTCATCCGCAACTGGGCGGAGGCCCCGTGGATCGGGTTGGGCAACTACCAGTACGCGATCGACATCAACACCGCGGTCGGCGCCTCGCTGGTGCACTCCTTCCTCATCACCTGCGCCTACACCGTCATCGTGGTCGGGGCCTCGTGGATCCTGGGGATGGCCGCCGCCGTCGCGCTCCAGAAGGCATTCCGGGGCAGGGCCGTCTGGCGCACCATCTTCCTCATCCCCTACGCGCTGCCCATGTACGCCGGGATCATCACCTGGAACTTCATGTTCCAGCGGGACACCGGGATGTTCAACCATCTGTTGGTCGATCAGCTCCATCTCATGACGTCGAGGCCCTTCCTGCTCATCGGGGGCAACGCCTTCGGATCCCTCGTCGTCGTGTCCATCTGGCGGATGTGGCCCTTCGCCTTCCTCATGATCATGGCCGGACTCCAGTCCATCCCGACCGACATCTACGAGGCCTCGGCCATCGACGGGGCGAGTCCCTGGCGCCAGTGGCGGACGATCACCGTTCCGATGCTGGGCTCTGTGAACAAGGTGCTGATCCTGGTGATGTTCCTCTGGGTCTTCAACGATTTCAACACCCCGTACGTACTCTTCGGGAACGGCCAGCCTCCCTCCGGGGATCTCATCTCCTTCCACATCTACAACGCGTCGTTCCTGTCATGGGATTTCGGCACCGGGGCGGCCATGAGCGTCATGCTGCTGATATTCCTCCTCATCATCTCCCTGATCTATCTGTACTTCATCAACCGATCGGGGGACGACGATGCGTGACACGCGTGGCGAGAAGATCTTCCGCTGGGTGACGATCGTCATCCTGACCGTCTTCATCCTCCTCCCCCTCTACGTCATGGCGACCTCGGCCATCAAGCCTCTCGGTGACGTCCAGGGCGACTTCGCATGGTGGCCGAGCCATGTCACCTTCTCGGCGTTCCGCTCGATGTGGCGGACCATCCCGCTGGCCGACTACTTCGTCAACAGCCTCATCGTGTGCTCGATCGCCACCCTGTGCAGTGTCATCATCGCCATCTTCGCCTCATTCGCGATATCCAGGTGGCGATTCAAGGGCCGCAGTATTTTCAGCACGACCGTGCTGTCCACCCAGATGTTCCCCGGAGTTCTCTTCCTGCTTCCGCTGTACATCATCTTCGTCAATATCGACACCTCGACCGGGATCACGCTCATCGGGACGAAGCTCGGTCTCATCATCACCTATCTCACCTTCTCCCTACCATTCTCGATCTGGATGCTCGCCGGATATCTCGACGGCATTCCGCGGGAACTCGACGAGGCCTCCATGGTGGACGGCTGCACTCCATGGGGAGCCCTGTGGCGGGTCGTGCTGCCGGCAGCGAGGCCCGGCGTCGTCGCGGTGGCGATCTACTCCTTCATGACGGCCTGGGGAGAGGTGCTCTTCGCATCGGTGATGACCACCGACGCCAACCGCACGCTGGCGGTGGGGCTGCGCCTCTACTCCACCCAGACCAACGTCTACTGGAACGAGATCATGGCGGCCTCCCTGGTCGTGAGCGTCCCGGTGGTCCTGGCATTCCTGGTGCTTCAGCGCAGCTTCGTCGCCGGCCTGACGGCCGGGGCCGTCAAGTAGATCCGACGGCGCCCGTCCGCCGCAGATGAACCCGTCAACGCAGTCATGAGAGAAGGACTTCCGATGCGACGTCACGACCACCGCCTGCCCGATGTCTGGCTCGGGACCAATTTCTGGTCCCGGACCGGCGGGCCACTGATGTGGCGGAACTACTCCCCGGCCGTCGTGCGCCAGGAGTTGCGCGTCCTGCACGACCACGGCCTGACGATGACCAGGTCGTTCTTCTACTGGCCGGACTTCCAGCCCGGACCGGAACGACTCGACGAGGAGAAGATCTCGCACTTCGCGGACTTCCTCGAGGCCCACGCCGAACTCGGCATGTCGACCGTGCCGACCTTCATCGTCGGCCACATGTCGGGGGAGAACTGGGATCCCGAGTGGCGGGCGGACCGGCCGATCTACTCCGACGTCTGGATGGTCTCCCAGCAGGCCTGGTACGTCGAGCACCTCACCCGTCGTTTCGCCGACCATCCGGCGATCGCCGGGTGGCTCATCTCCAACGAGATCCCGATCTACGGCGGCGAGGCCCCCGAGCCCGTCGTCACAGCCTGGGCCAGGCTCATGGTGCAGGCCGTCCGCGCCGGCGGCGGGCATCAGCCGGTCTCGATCGGCGACGGAGCCTGGGGGCTGGAGGTCAGCGGCCACGACTCCGGGTTCTCGGTGCGCCGGCTGGCCGAGCTCACCGACTTCGTCGGGCCGCACGTCTACGCCATGGAGACCGACCTCATCCGCTCCCACCTCAAGGCCGCCTTCATCTGCGAGCTGGCCGCCGTCGGGCAGCGCCCCGTGGTGCTGGAGGAGTTCGGGCTGTCGACCGACTTCGCCTCGGGGGCGAAGGCCGAGCGGTTCTACCGGCAGTTCCTGTTCACCACGCTGACCGCCGGCGCCACCGGGTGGATCGCATGGAACAACACCGACTACGACGACCTCGCCGCCCAGCGCCCCTACAGCCATCACCCCTTCGAGATGCACTTCGGCATCACCGACTCCCAGGGGCGGCCCAAGCCGCCGCTCAAGGCGCTCGGCGAGTTCTCCCGGGTGCTGGGGACGATGGACCTTCCCCGTTGCCGGCGCGCCGACGTCGACGCCGCGATCGTCGTTCCGTCATACCTGTCGGCGGGCTACCCGTTCCACGACGAGACTCAGCGCAGGCTCGCGGCCGCCCACGGCGAGCAGGCCTACATCGCCGCCAAGGAGGCCGGCCTGCCGGTCGGCGTCGTCCGCGAGGAGGAGGACGGCGGCCTGCCGGAGGGGTACCGGCTGTACCTGCTGCCCTCGGTCAAGGAGCTCGCCGCGCCCAGCTGGCTCCAGCTGGCCGATCTGGCCCGGGGCGGGGCCACCGTCTACGTCTCCTACTGCGCCGGGGAGTCCCCCGGCCAGCGCGGGCCGTGGTGGACCTCCCCCGACGAGCTGTTCGGGGTGCGCAACGATCTGGCCTACGGCCTCAACGATCCGGTCGACGACGTCATCACCATCCGGTTCACGGCTGACCTCGGCGACATCCGCGCCGGCCAGACGCTGGAGTTCACGGCGGCCGGCAACGAGAACTCCCGAGCCTACCTTCCGGTCGAGGTGACCGACGGGAGGGTGGTGGCGGTCGACCGGAACGGCCGCCCGATGATCGTCGTCAAGGATCACGGCTCCGGGCGGGCAGTGCTCTCGACCATCCCCGTCGAGCACTTCGCGGCACGACGCCGCGGCGCCAACCCCGAGGACACCTGGCGGCTCTACCAGGCGCTGGCGAGCCTGGCCCGGATCCCGAGACCGCTGGGCGTCGAGGATCCCCTGGTGCTGGTCGACAGCCTGGAGCGCGAGGACGGCGTCGTCTTCCACATCCTGGTGAGCGAGCATCCCGACCAGACCCGGGTCCGGGTCTCCGGCGGGGCGGCTCTCACCGATCCGGACGGGACGCCGGTCGGCGAGACAGTGCTTCTGGAGCCCTACGGCGTCGCGGTACTCCTCAGCGGGGGCGGCCCGGAGGCCGCGCGATGAGCGGCCATGACTTCGGCGAGCCCTTCACCTTCGGCGTCACCCCACGCTCTGCAGGATTCCTCGGGGCAGATCGCACTCGGCGCCGATCCTCATCTCGGCGATCCGTCCGGCCCGTCTGGCCGACACCAGCCTGGGCAGCAGGCGGGCGGTCAGGGAGGCCGGGGAGATGGTGTTGACGTAGACCTTCGTGCTGCCCTCGAAACCGGCGAGGGTTGAGACCCGCAGCTTGAGGATGATCCGCCAGGGCATCGGCGTCCCGACGCCGACCGGCCGGTGGTGCCACTCCTCATTGGAGGGGACGTCGGTGCCCACCGCCACATGCATGGCATGCAGCAGGTCGGAGACGGCGTCGACCTTCCCGGCATCCATCCGCCACGGCTGGTCGCAGGAGTCGGTGGACCACACCTCCACCGACGGGTAGCGGTGACCGAAGCCGACGAAGGCCACCGCGTCGTCGTTGGCCGCCAGGATGTGGTTGTGACCGATGGCGAAGTCGGGGCCCCAGCGGTTGAACATGGCCGGGTCCCCGGTGGCCCGGCTGAGCACCTCGTCGTTGCTGTGGCCGATGTCGTCGATGGCCACCAGCTGCTTGTGGAGGTGGTCGAAGGAGGCGCCGGCGGGTTTCAGCCAGTTCTGGAATGCCGCGACGTAGCGCGCCTCAGGGTTGGAGGCGTAGAGGTTGCCCATCGTGGCCACCGTGGCCGCGATGAAGGCGCGGTGCTCCAGGACGCTGAGGGTGCCCGAGCCGGCCAGTCCGGCGGTGGTGGTGGCGTCGTCGGCGTAGTGGCGGCGTGCCAGGACGACGTCGTGCCCACCGGCGAAGAAGGGTGCGGACTCGCCGCGCAGGTCCGCCGCGCTGAGCCGCGTGGCCTGGAGGTCCAAACCCTGGGCGGCGAACTTGGAGTCCAGGATGCGGTGGACGTGAGCCAGGCCGGCGGGATCGGAGAGGTAGTCCTCCTGCCAGTGGCGGGCGTCTGCGGGCAGTTCGAGGCCGTGGTTGGCGTGCCAGTACTCCCAGGAGAGGATCTCGAAGAGGTTCGGGATCCTGCGGAACTCGGCGGTGGTGGCGGACAGGTCGCCGGCGGGGACGTGGCGAAGCACCCGGTACCCGCGCATGATCTCGGTGGAGTCGTCGGCGCTCGACGCTCCGGTCGACAGGGTGGGGATGAGGCGGGACTTCTCCGGCGGGGTCTCCAGCACCCGGTTCTGGCAGAAGGCGCAGGCGGCGACGCGATCGGCGTCGGTGATGGGACGCGGGTCGGTGATCGGGCGGCTGAGCGGACGGGATCCCCTCCCGGGAACGGTCCACACCTGAACGCCGGTGAACGGGTTCACCTGCTTGATGGTGCCGTCCGCCAGCTCCCTGTAGTAGCTGTGCTCGTCATTCGCCGTCACGATCAGCCCAGCTTCTCCTTGCCGCCCAGGAAGGGGCGCAGGGCGGCCGGGACGTTGACCGTCCCGTCGGCGTTCTGGTGGTTCTCCAGGAGCATGATGATGATCCGGGTCATCGCGCACAGGGTGCCGTTGAGGGTCGCCAGGGGTTCGACGCCGTCGGGCCCGCGGTGCCGGATGGACAGCCGACGGGCCTGGAAGGTGGTGCAGTTGGAGGTCGAGGTGATCTCCCGGTACCGATTCTGGGTGGGCAGCCAGGCGTAGCAGTCGTACTTGCGGGCGGCCGACAGGCCCAGGTCCCCCGACGCCACGTCGAGCACCTGGTAGGGGATCTCCAGGGCCTCGATGAACTCCCGTTCGAAGCCGAGCAGCCTGGCGTGCCAGTCCTCGGCCTCCTCGGGCAGGCAGTAGACGAACATCTCGACCTTGTCGAACCAGTGCACCCGGAAGATGCCGCGGGTGTCCTTGCCGTAGGAGCCGGCCTCGCGGCGGAAGCACGGGGAGAAGGCCACATAGCATTTCGGAAGCTCGGCGTCGTCGAGGATCTCATCGGAGTGGAAGGCGGCCAGGGCCACCTCGGAGGTGCCGACCAGGTACTGGTCGTCCTTGGGCAGGTAGTAGACGTCGTCGGCGGCCTGGCCCAGGAACCCGGTGCCCTCCATGGCCGAGGGCTTGACCAGGGCCGGGGGGATCATCGGGGTGAATCCCCATCCGGCGGCCTTGGTCATGGCCAGGTTGAGCAGGGCGATCTCCAGCTGGGCGCCCACCCCGGTGAGCACGTAGAACCGCGATCCGGAGATCTTGGTGCCCCGCTCCATGTCGATGGCGCCCAGCCCCTCGCCGATCTCCAGGTGGTCCTTCGGTGTGAAGCCCTCGGCGGCGAAGTCGCGCGGCGTACCGACGGTCTCCAGCACCACGCCCTCGTCCTCGCCTCCGGCGGGCACGCCGTCGATGACGATGTTGCCCAGGGTCTTGTCGAGTTCGAGGAAACGCTGCTCGGCGGCCTCGGCCTGCTTCTTGAGACCGGCCACCTGCCCGGCGATCTGCCTGGTGCGGGCCAGCAGCTCGGTCTTCTGGCCACCGGAGGCCCTCGCGATCTGCTTGCCCAGGCTCTTCTGCTCGGCGCGCAGGGACTCGTGCGCGGAGATGGCGTGACGACGGGACTCGCCGGCAGCGACCAGCTCGTCGACGACCGAGGGGTCCTCACCGCGGGCGATCTGGGAGCGGCGGACGCGGTCGGGATCTGTGCGCAGGAGCTTGGGATCGATCATGGCCCCGATCCTACCGAGGCGGCCGTTCCGGGGCGCGGACCATCCCCGGCCGTGGAGCGTCCGCTCACTCCCGGGATGTGAGGGATCGTCCCCCTGTTGGCAGTTCAGTCCCCGGCTCTGGTCTGCTGCTCGACGCTGCGTCCGGTCACCTCGGCGAACCAGGTCTCGGCCTCCCGGTAGGCGCGGTCGGTGGATCCAGCTGGGGCAGGGGGCTGCGCCGGGGCCGGTGTGCCGTCGACGACGGCGTGCGGGTAGGAGCCGAGGAAGGTCACCTCGGAGCACACCCGGTGGAGCCCCTTGAGGGCCGCGGCCATCCGCTCGTCGTCGATATGACCCACGGCGTCGATGGAGAAGCAGTAGCTGCCGAGCTGGTCCTTGGTGGGACGCGACTCGATGCGCGACAGGTTGATCCCGCGGAAGGCGAACTGCTGGAGGATGTCGAGCAGGGCGCCGGGATGGTCCTCGTGCATGAACGCGACCACGGTGGTGCGGTCGTCGCCGGTGCGCGCGGCCACCGGTCCACGGCGTCCCACCAGCACGAAACGGGTCACCGCGTTGGCGTTGTCGGCGATGCGCTCGGCGGCCGGGACGAGGTTGTACATCTCTGCGGCCACCGGCGCGCAGACCGCGGCGTCGTAGCGGGAGAAGGGGTCGGAGACCTCCTTGGCGGCGCCCGCGGTGGAGCCGCCCTCGGTGATGTCGGTGCCCTTGGGCAGGTGGGCGTCCAGCCAGCCCCGGCACTGGGCGGCGGCATGCGGGTGGGTGAGGACACTGGTGACCTCGGCCAGGGTGATCCCGGGGCGGACGTAGAGGCCGAACTGGACGGGGATGACGACCTCTCGGAGGATCTGGAGACCGCCCACCGAGGCCAGGGTGTCCAGGGTGGCGCTGACGCCGCCCTCCACAGAGTTCTCGATCGGCACCAGAGACGCCTCGACCTCGCCCGCCGAGGCCGCGGAGATCGCCGAGACGACGCTGGAGAAGGGCCGGGAGTCCCCGGTTCCGAGGGTCCGCAGCGCCTGATGGGTGAAGGTCCCGGCGGGACCGAAGTATCCGAGCACCGACTCAGCCTATCCGCGTCCGCGGCGCGCCGTGCCGGCCTGCGGGATCGATGCCGCCGACGCGTCTGGTGTTCCGTACTCAATACCATGTGTACATCATCTACATCACCTACCCGGTGACCCCGGCTGTCAATAGGGTCGGCTCAACAGGGTCGGGCTCACAAGCAGCCACGATCCAGGCCCCGTGGCCGTCGCAGCACAGCACAGCAGCACCGCAGCGATTCCAGGGGCACCGCAGCGACACCCGGGGGACCGGGGGGGGAGGTTCACGCGATGACCGGTCTCATCGAGGACCGATGCCTGCCGATGTTCGGCGCGGCCTCACGAATAGACGACACCGACACTCGCATCAGTCATCTCCAGCTCGACCTGGGTACCCGGATGGCCGAGCTGCGCGGGGAGCTCCCGGAGTCGCTCGACGGCCACTTCTGCCGGGCGTATCTGCACTTCGATCACGAACTCGAGTCGGTGCGCTGCGGTCTGGAGGAGGTCCATGACATGCTGGTCCGCGATGCCCGGCAGTGCCTGGCGTCACTCTCAGAGGCCGTGGCCGACCGACCGGCCACTGTGAAGCTGCGCGGCTGATGTCTCTGGATCAGGGGGCGGCGCGTCGAGCCATCGACCACCTCATCGAGGTGCGCGACGATCTTCTCGCCGAACTCGACGATTTGGAGCAGGATCTGGCCGGACGCACCGACGGATGGAATCGCGATGCCAGGGTGCGCTACCAGCAGGCGCGGGCGGGGTGGGCAAGGTCCTGCCTGGAGCTGACGAGGATCATCGAGAATCTTGAGCGGGATCTGCCCGGTGCGGACCGGCCGGAACCGGTCTGCGCCGATCATCCCACTCAGAAAGGGGACGCCGGTCGAACTCCTCCAGCAGCCGCCTGCCCGACCACGGTGTGTTCGGGGCCGGGGTCCAGTCCGGCCCGGGTGCTGCGAGGATCTCGTCAAGGCTGTCGAGATAACTCTGGCGAGACGTCTCCCGCGCCCCCAGGGATTCCAGATGCGGGGTGAGCCACTGGACGTCGAGGAGCCTCGGCGCGGTGGCCGCGAGCTCGCAGGCGAGCCTGAGCAGGGCCACCTTGGAGGCGTCGCGACCGTGCTCGGGATCGTGGAACATCGACTCGCCCGAGAACAGGCCGCCCACACTGACCCCGTACAGGCCGCCGACCAGCCGCCCGTCGTCATCCCAGGTCTCCACGGAATGGGCCCAGCCGCTGCCGTGCAGAAAGCTGTAGGCGTCGCATATCCGAGAGTCGATCCATCCCAGTGGCCGCGCCGGGTCGGCGCAGCGGCGCACCACGTCCTCGAAGCCGGTGTCGACGGTGGTGTGGTAGTGCCGGGCTGATTTCCGCAGGCTCCGGGCCACCCGGATCCCCTCCAGCGGCAGGTTCGCCCGGAGCCTCGGGGACCACCATCCCATGCCGGCGCGCAACGGCTCGGGCGCCTCGTCACCGTCGATCGGCATCGGGAAGACGCCTTCGTGCAGGGCCGTCAGCACCAGGTGGGGGCCGAAAGCCTCCGAGACCGCCACCAGGTCCTGATCGGGCCACTGGTCGGGGTCGCCGAAAAGCTCTGGGGTGGTCACCGGGACAGTCTGTCACCTCCACGGGGTATGAGTTCCGCCAGCGGACCGCCGAGGGCTGCGCTATCCGATCCGCGGACTTCACATGGCATAACTCATCGCCGCCACGCCATGGCCGACGACCCGGAGAGCGCCCTGAGGCGACGGCCGGGGTGTGGGGATGTTGCCGCTGCCTTCTAACCTTGGGAGGTGTCCTGGCCGACCGCGCCCGGACGGGAGGGGCATCGGATGGGAATCGGTAGCGATATCGGGAAGGCCCTCATGACTCAAGCGCCCAACCTCGCCCCCGGGGCCGCGGTCTCGCTGCTGCGGTCGATCCTGGGATTCGCGATCGACGGAGCCCCGAACCTGCCGGGGGCCCGCAAGGCCGCGGCGAAGACGCTGCGACGCAAGGGAGACGTCGAGAACTCGGTGAAGTACCTCGTCAATGAGCACATCGCGATGGCCGGCGCGCAGGGATTCGCCTCGAACCTGGGCGGCCTGATCACCATGGCGATCTCCATCCCCGCCAACATCTCGGGGGTCGCGATCGTCCAGACCAGGATGGTGGCCTCCATCGCCCATCTGCGCGGATACGACCTGGACGACCCGCGGGTGCGCGCCGCGGTGATGACATGCCTGCTCGGCGAGTCGGAGGTTCAGGGCCTCATCGAGAAGAAGGACCTGCCCAGCTCCCCGATGGGTATCGCGACGGCCCCGATGAACGATCCCGATCTGGAACGCACCGTGGCGCTGCGGCTGCTCAACGTCCTCATCGGACAGTCCGCCGGAAAGCAGCTGCCGCTGCTCATCGGCAAGAAGATCCCCGTACTGGGCGGCGGCATCGGCGCCACCACGGACAGCTTCACGACCTGGAACGTCTCCAAGTACGCCAGAGCCCAGTTCCCGACCCGCCGGCCCCGCTGACCCTCACCCGGCGGTCCTGACGCCGCGCGACCCGCCCTCGCACAAGCCGGCGCAGCACAAGGGGCACAGGCCGGTGGCAGGATGCTGCCATGCCGCACGTCTCCCGATCTTTTCCCCCTCCCCTCCCCTCCTCTCCCCGATGCCCCTCCCCCACCCGGCTGACCGTCGACCTGGCGGCCATCGTCTCCAACCTGCGCGAGGCCCGCAGACACGCCGGATCCCGCGACCTCCTGTTCGCGGTCAAGGCCGACGCCTACGGGCACGGGGCCGTCGAGGTGGCCCAGGAGGTGGAGCGGACCGGGGCGGCCGACTGGCTCGCGGTGGCGACGGTCGCCGAGGCCCAGGAACTGGTGGAGGCCGGCGTCGGCCTGCCGATCCTCAAGCTGTCTCCCGCCTCGCCCGAGGATCTGGGCGTCGCGGTGACCACCGGGATCCGATTGACGGTGCTGGACGCCCCGACGGTGGCCGAGGCGGATGCCGCGGCGGGCCGGGCCGGCGTCGTCACCAAGGTTCATGTCGGCGTGGACACCGGGATGGGCCGCATCGGGCTCGGTCCTGAGCGGTTCGACGAGGTGGTCCGGGCCGTCGACGAGGCGGATCATCTGGAGCTGGAGGGCGTGTTCACCCACCTGCCGATCAGCGACGTCGCCGACGGGGACGACTTCACCGTCGCCCAGATCGCACGGTTCCTGGACGCCGTGGCCCGCACTGAGGCGCGGCGGGGGCGGATCCGGCAGGTGCATATGGCCAACTCGGGAGCGATCCTGGGCCATGATCTGGGACGGACGACGATGGTGCGGGCCGGGATCGTCGGGTACGGCTACGATCCCGATCCGGCGCGCTCGACGGGCCCGGCCCCCCGCGCGCATCTGCGCCCCGCACTGCGGTGGGCGAGCAGGATCGGCTTCGTCAAGACCGTCGAGAAGGGCACCACCATCGGTTACGGACGCACCTGGGCGGCGCCTCGGCGCACCACCATCGTGACCGTGCCGGTGGGTTACGCCGACGGTTATCCCCGGCTGCTGTCCAACCGCGGCCGGGTACTGATCGGCGGCGTCGCGCATCCGGTGGTCGGGCGGGTGTGCATGGATCAGATCATGGTGGACGTGGGCGCGGACGCCGACGTGAAGGTCGGCGACGAGGTGGTGCTGCTCGGTCGGCAGGGCGACGTCGAGATCACCGCCGACGAGCTCGCCGAGCTCACCGGCACGATCAGTTACGAGATCACCTGCGGCATCTCCAAGCGCGTGGACCGTTCCTGGACGGGCGGAGGATCGGCGCCGGAGGGCGGGCGATCCGGGGACGATCAGAGACGCTGAGGGCGAGAACTCTGCGGCCCGCCCGTCGATCTACGTGCTCACTGGTCCAAGGACCGGCAGAATGGCGGGCATGACGGACGACCAGTGGAAGAACAACCCGTGGGACGAGAAGCGCGACCGCGAGACATCGAACGGAGAGCAGGACGAGTCGCTGGACAGCACGACCATCCGCCCGAGGGCTGATGCCGCACCGGACGCTGCAGGCCCGGCGGACCAGGCGGGCGGGCAGCAGGAGGGACAGAGCACGGACGCCCCGTCAGGGTCGAGCGCGTCGCCCTGGGGCGACGCGTTCCCCGGTCAGGATCAGGGGAGGCAGGATCAGGGGGGCCAGGATCAAGGGGGGCAGCCTCTGAGGGGCCAGGGCCAGCCGACCGACTCGGATCCGTGGAACCAGGCCGCCCCCGGCGCAGGGGAGCCAGGCTGGCCGAGTTGGCAGGGCGCCGGCTCCACTGCCGCCGCGAACCAGGGGCAGGATCAGTGGCAGCAGCCCGCCCAGCCGCAGGACCCGTCCCAGTCCCAGGGATCGGCCCAGTCTCAGGGATCCGCGCAGCCCGCCCAGTCCTGGCAGGGCTGGGGGTCGCCGGAGGGATCGGCCTCCTCGACCCCCTCGTCAGTGCCGTGGCAGACGGAGGAGACCCGGCCCCTTCAGGATCCCTACTCCGGAGTGAACCCCCAGCCGCCCCAGCCCGGGGCCCAGTGGGGTTCGGGCGATCCGTACGCGCAGGCATCGGCGAATCAGCCCGTGACCGGCCAGCCCGGTGGGAATCCGGCGGCGAACCAGTTCGGGCAGGCCTCGCAGTCGTCGCCGTACGGGCAGCCGAGCGCGAGCCAGCCGGCGCAGCCCCAACCGATGGGCGGCGGGTACGGTCAGCCCCCGGCCAACCAGTACGGGCAGCCGGCGCCGGGCGGTTATGGCGCACCGAACGGCGGCTTCCAGCCCCAGCCGACCGTGCCGAAGGAGCCGAACTTCTTCTCGAACCTGTTCGACATGACCTTCACCAGGTTCGTGAGCCCGACGATCATCAAGGTGGTCTACATCATCCTGATCGCCCTGGTGGCGGTGTACTGGCTCGGTGCGGTGATCGGCGGCTTCGTCGCCTCCCCGGTGCTGGGCATCGTCGCTCTGGTGATCGGCTGGATCCCGGCCCTGTTCCTCATCGCGGTGTCGCGGATGCAGTTCGAGTACATCGTGGCGCTGATCCGCACCAGCGAGTACACCCGTGACATCAAGGATCACCTCGTCACGAAAGACTGAGGCCCACGGGAACCCGGTCGGACATTCCCGGGCCGGGAGCATCCGACCGGGTTCGTGAAGCAACGTTGCATTATCTGTGGATTCGCTTTGCGTCTCTAACTCTGCGTTGGCCCTCTAGCTAGAGGGCCAACGCAGGACCACGGGGCGCATAGCCAGCGGACAGGGAAATGGGAAGCATCGGGTGTCGGACACAGACCCCACCCGCAACGCGAGGCCAGCGACACAGACCCACATTCTGCGCAAGGCCCCGCCAGGGGGTTGCAAGGGGGTCGTCCACCTGCCTCAATAAAGCAGCGCCGTGTCGGGCTCCGAGAGGATCTCGGCGACGTCGTGAAGGAAGATCGAGCCCTGCTCCCCGTCGACCAGGCGGTGGTCGAAGCCGAGGCTCATCGTGGTGACCCACCGGGGCACGATCGTCTCCTCGGCGCCCTCCCCGATCACCCAGGGACGCCGGGCGATGGTGCCGAGCACCAGCAGGGCGGACTCGGTGCGGTTGACGACGGGAGTGCCGGCGTCGAGCCCGAAGACCCCGACGTTGGAGATGGAGAAGGTGCCGCCGGAGTAGTCGGCGGGGGTGAGCCGGTCCTCCTTGGCGATCGCGATGATGCGGGTGAGCTCCTGGGCGATCTCATGGAGGTTCATGTCCTGGGCGCCGCGCAGCACCGGCACCATGAGGCCGCGAGGAGTGGCCGCCGCGATGCCGAGGTTGATGTCGCGGTTATAGACGATCTCACCGCTCTCGTCATCCCATCGGGCGTTGATGACCGGGGTGCGGGTCATCGCCAGGCAGGCGGCGCGGCACCACAGGGTCAGCGCGGAGACGCGCAGGCCCCTGAACTTGCGGTCCTTGCGCAGCTTGTCGACCAGCTCCATGCTGCGGGTCACGTCGCAGGTGATGAAGCTGGTGACCAGGGCCTTGGTGTCGATCGATTCCTTCATGGCCTGTGCGGTGACCTTGCGGACGCCCTGGATCCGGACCCTGCGCTCGGCGCCGGCCGGGTCGGTGGGATCCCCGTCCAGCAGCTTGCGCGACGCCGGGGAGATGGACCGCCAGGCCTGGGGGACGTCCTGCCCCACCGGGGCCGCAGGGGCGCTGGGGGCGGGGGTGGTGTCCCGGCCGCCGGCTGCCTGCTTGACGTCGGTGCGGGTGACCACTCCGCCGGGGCCGGTCCCGCTGACGGCGGCGAGGTCGATTCCCAGGTCCTTGGCGAGGCGCCGGGCCGGCGGCTTGGCCAGCACGTGCTCGGGGCCCTCGGTGACGTCGGCGCGAGGAGGTTCGGCGCGATGGGGTTCCGCCGCGGGGGCGGGGCTCTCCACCGCAGCGTCCTCCCCCTCACCAGCCTCAGCAGTACCGGCCGCAGTGTTGGTCTCAGCAGTGTCGGTCTGCGCGGAGACGTCCGCACCGCGGCGGCGACGACGTCGTCCCCCCTTCTCGGCCGCAATGTGGCCGACCAGCAGCTCGGGCTCGGGCTCCTCATCGCCGCCCTCGTCGATGGCCACAAGCGGCCCGCCGACCTGGACCGTGTCGCCCTCGGCGGCGCGGATCTTGGACACCGTGCCGGCGAAGGGACTCGGCAGCTCGACGATGGACTTGGCGGTCTCCACCTCGCACAGCACGTCGTTGACCTCGACGGTGTCGCCCTCGGCCACCCGCCAGGAGACCACCTCGGCCTCGGTGAGCCCTTCGCCCGGATCGGGCATGCGGTAATACTTCACGTCTGCTCCTCGCAGTTGTTCAGGTGTGCCGGGTCACCAGGCGCGCTGGATCGCCGAAGGCACTGGATCACATGGCCAGCGAACGGTCCACGGCGTCGAGGATCCGGTCGGCGTCGGGGATGTGGTTCTTCTCGGCCCGGCTGGGCGGGTAGGGGGTGTCCCATCCGGCAACCCGCAGCACCGGGGCCTCCATCACGTAGTAGAGACTCTCGCCGAGGCGGGCGGCGATCTCGGCGCCGAGCGCTCCCGACTTCGGCGCCTCATGGACGACGACGGCGCGGGTGGTCTTGCGCACCGAGGCCTCGATGGTCTCCATGTCGAGCGGTGACAGGGAGCGCAGGTCGATGACCTCCAGGGAGATCCCCTCCTCGGCGGCCGCATCGGCGGCGTCGACGCAGGTCTGGATCATCGGCCCCCAGCCGAGCACGGTGACGTCGGTGCCCGGACGCACGACCCGGGCCTGGTGCAGGCCGAGCTCGGCGACCGGGGAGACCGGCCCGCGGCTGTAGTAGCGCCGCTTGGGCTCGAAGAGGATCACCGGGTCGGGCGAGGCGATCGCCTGGCGGACCATCCAGTAGGCGTCGTCGGGGCTGGCGCAGGCGACGACCTTCAGGCCGGGGACACCGGTGTAGAAGGCCTCGGGCGACTCGGAGTGGTGCTCGGGGGATCCGACGCCGCCGCCGAACGGGATGCGGATGGTCACCGGCAGCGACCAGGCGCCGCAGACACGGGCGCGGTAGCGGGCGAGCTGGGAGACGATCTGATCGAAGGCGGGGGCGTGGAAGCCGTCGAACTGGATCTCGACGCAGGGGTGGTAGCCGCGCATCGCCAACCCGATCGCGGTGCCGACGATGCCCGACTCGGCGAGCGGGGTGTCGACGACGCGGGCCGGCCCGAACTCGGGCTTGAGGCCGTCGGTGATCCGGAAGACACCGCCGAGGGTGCCGACGTCCTCGCCCATGACGAGGGCCTTGGGGTCGCTGGCCAGGGCGTCGTGGAGCCCGGCGTTCAGCCCCTTGGCGATGGTGAGGATTCCGGTGGGCGGCAGCACGGGGGTCCGGGCGGACTCCCGGACGTCGTCCGCGGCGGCCTCGCCGTTGCGACGGGCGCTCTGCTGAACCCCTGTGCCGCGCTGCGTCCCTGTGCTGTGCTGAGTTCCTGCGCCGTGCTGGATCTGCGTGGTCATCAGTTGGCCTCCTCGGGGTCCAGGGCCAGCCATTCGGCCAGCTCCTGCTGCTCCCGCCTGATGTCGGGAGTGGGGTCGACGTAGACGCGTCCCAGTTCTTCGACGAGATCGGGTTCGGGGATGTCATCGATGGCAGCGCGCACCGAGGCGCCGAACTCGTCGGCGCGACCGTCGAGGCCGGCCAGCCAGTCGTCGTCGATGAGGTCTTCGGCGAGCAGGTGGGCCCGCAGCCGGGAGATCGGGTCGAGGGCGGCCCAGGCCTGCTCCTCGTCCTTGGTGCGGTACCGGGTGGGGTCGTCGGTGGTCGTGTGGGCGCCCATCCGGTAGGTCCAGGCCTCCACGAACGTGGGCCCCTCGCCGTTGCGGGCACGGCGCATGGCGTCGCGCAGCACCGCGGCGACGGCGATGGCGTCATTCCCGTCGACCTGGACGGCGCGCAGGCCGAAGCCGGCGGCCCGGCGGAACAGGGAGGTGCGCGCCGAGACGGTGGTGCGTTCGGATATCGCGTACTGGTTGTTGATGCAGCAGAAGACGATCGGTGCGCCGGTGGCGGCGGCGAAGACGTAGGACTCGCTGACGTCGCCCTCGCTCATGGAGCCGTCGCCGTGGAAGAGCAGGACCGCGGCGTCGGCGTCGGGGTCGTCGTGGCCGGTCATGCCGTCGCGCTGGATGCCCATCGCGTAGCCGACGCCGTGCAGGGCGCTGGATCCGATCATCACCGGGTAGGCGCTGCAGTGCGTGGCCACGGTGTCCCAGGGACAGATCGCCGAGCCTCGCCAGGTGGCGAGGATGTCGGCGACGGAGACTCCCTTCCAGTGGGTGAGGCCCTGCTCGCGGTATGTGGGGAAGACCTGGTCGTTGGGGCCGATGGCCAGCATCGCCCCGGCCTGGGTGGCCTCCTGGCCGATGAGCGGGGGCCACAGCCCGAGCTCCCCGTGGCGCTGCAGGTTGGTGCCCTCGACGTCCAGACGCCGGGCCATCACCATGCGCTCCAGGGCCTGGCGGAGCTGGTCGGGGCTCAGATCGATCGGATAGTCCGGACTGTCTTCCCTGACTCCCTCCGGCGAGAGAAGCTGAACCATCGATGGATCGGGCTGGTCCACCGGATGGGGGGTCGAGAGGGTCTCCGCTCCGGCCATGTGGGCACCTCCAAGGAGACGACATATGCGTGCAGTGAACCATTCTGCGGGACCGAGGACGGCTCCACAACCGAAACCTACGGTTCGGTAAGTTCCCTACAACCATAAACCTACGGTTCGGTAGGAATCTCACCACGGGGACGGCGGATCGCCCGTGACGCAGGGTTTCACCGGCGTTTTCCGTGGATATGCGAGCCCCGCCTGTACGGCAGCAAGGACGGTTACGTAGCCTGTCCCCCGTGCCCGACAAGTCCGTGATCGTCATCGGAGGAGGGGTGTGCGGGCTCGTCGCCGCCCACACGCTCGCGTGCGCCGGTACCCGCGTGACGCTCGTCGAGGCGTCCGACCGGGTCGGCGGCCAGGTGCGCTCCGCAGCGCTGAGCGATGCCCCGGCGACTTCCGGCAATGCGACCGGATCCGCCGAAGGCGAACAGACCGCCGGCGAGGCCGCGGTTCCTGAGCCCGACGTCATCGAACTGGGCACCGGGCGACGTCTCCCCGTCGAACCGACGGACCCTCGATCGGCCGGCCTCCGGCCCCCCGTCGTCGAACTCGGCGCCGAGGCGGTCCCGCTGCGCGCCCCCGGCGTCACCGCCCTCATCGAGGAACTCGGGCTGGCCCGCTCCATGACCCACCCGCGGTCGGGACGGTCCCTGCTGTCGAGCCGTCGCGGCGCGGTGCCGATGCCCGACGGCGTGACGCCGACCGGCCCCACCCGGCTGCTGCCCACGGTCCGCTCCCAGATCCTCTCCCCCCGCGGGCTGCTCCGCGCCGCCGCAGAGCCGCTGACCGGTCGCCGACACGTCGCCGGGGACATCAGCGTCGGGGAGTTCATCGAGTCCAGATTCGGCCCGCAGGTGGCCCGGGCCGTCGTCGATCCCCTGCTCGGAGCGATCCACGCCGCCGACATCCACCGATTCAGCCTGGCCGCCGCGGCTCCGGCGCTGGTCGAGAGCGCGGCCGAGGGGAACTCCCTCCTGCTCGACACCCTGGCACGCCAGGCCCGCCGCACAGCCGGCCGGGTCCGGGGCATGCCGGTCCGCGGCTACCGCCGCATGTCGCAGATCATGGGCCTGATGGAGGACGACCCCGAGCGGCCCGCGTCCTTGCCACCCCTGGCCTCCTGGCCCGGGGGGACCGAGACCCTGCCGAACCGTCTGGCGGCCTCGGTCCGCACCCATGGAAGAGTGCTGCTGGGCACCCGTGCCACGAGCCTCGCGCCACCCACCGTCGATCACGAGACCGGGACGACGACGTGGCGGGTCGGCATCGAGGGCGACGGGGCCGACCGGGACGGGCTCGACGGCGATGCGGCCCGGGAACTGAGCGCCGACGCCGTCATCCTGGCCACCGGATCGGCCGCCTCGGCAGCACTGCTGGCCGACGTCAGCCCCGAGGCGACCGCGATCCTGTCCGAGCTGCGTGCGGTGAGCGTCGCCACCGTCATCCTGGACCTGCCCGCCACCGGCTCCCCGGTCGACCACCCGATCGCCCGGGCGGCCAGCTGGTTCGTCGGCTCGGCCTGGTCACCGCTCATCCGGCAGGTGACGAACCTGTCCCTCAAGTGGCCGCGGACGCTCGGGCAGGAGCGGCTCGTGCTGCGGGTCGGTGCGGGCCGCGACGGCGGCAGGCCGGTGGACGGCATGGACGACGACGAACTGGTGAGCGCCGTCGTCGACGAGCTGGGCCGGCTGGGCCTGCCAGTGGCGCAGATGAACCCGCGGACTCTGGTCGGCCGCTTCCCGCACGCCATGCCACAACCCGCCCCAGGGCACAGGGACCGCATGGAATACCTTGCCGCAGCCGTGTCCGAAGTGCCCGGACTGGCTCTTGGGGGATGCGCGAGCGACGGGGCAGGGGTAGGGACCGCCATTGTCGCCGGGCGCCGTCTGGCCCGTCAGATCAGTGCTTTCCTGAGTCGCGACACGCGCGACCGGGACGAACGAGGAGGAATCCTGTGACCACCGCAACACATCCCGGAGCCGGGCGTCTTGGTATGGGGCATCCCGGCCATCCGGGACATCCGGGAGATCATCCCGGCGGTCATCCGCTGGTCCGTGAGATCAAGCACGACCTGTCCCAGAAACCCTTCATCGTCATCTGGGAGGTCACCCGTGCCTGCGCTCTGGTGTGCAAGCACTGCCGCGCCGACGCCCAGCACCACGCCGCCCCCGGCCAGCTCACCACCGCCCAGGGCAAGGACCTGATGGATCAGTTGGCGAGCTACGAGAAGCCCTACCCGATGCTGGTGCTCTCGGGCGGCGACTGCTTCGAGCGGGAGGATCTGCCCGAGCTGGTGGCCTACGGGGTGAGCAAGGGGCTGCACGTCTCGGTGTCTCCGTCGGTGACCCCGCTGTTCACCTACGACCGCATCAAGGCCCTGCAGGACGCCGGGATGTCGATGATGTCGATGTCCCTGGACGGCGGGACGGCCGCCAGCCACGACGCCTTCCGCGGCATCCCGGGCACCTTCGAGCGGACCGTCGAGGCCTGCCGGATGCTCACCGAGATGGGGATCCGGTTCCAGCTCAACACGGTGTTCACAAGCTCGAACATCCATGACGCCCCGCAGATGATGAAGAACGCCATCGATCTGGGCGCATTCATGTTCTACACATTCATGCTGGTGCCGACCGGCCGCGGCGCCCATCTGGACATGCTCTCGCCCTATGAGCGCGAGGATGTCCTGTACTGGCTGCACGACAACTCCACCCGGGTGGCGATCAAGACCACCGAGGCGCCGCAGTACCGCCGGATCGCCTTCCAGCGCCAGGCCGTCGAGCGCGGCGAGGCCCAGCCCCGTCGGCACGGGGACCTGTACCGGTGGCTGACCGATGAGACCACCAAGCTGCTGGGCGCCGATATCGAGGCGCCCCGCACGCCGCGCACTCCGCTGGCGATCAATGACGGATCGGGATTCGTCTTCGTCGACCATGTCGGCGACGTCTACCCCTCGGGCTTCCTCCCGATCCACTGCGGATCGATCAAGGAGAAGCCGTTCGCCGAGATCTACCGGGACTCTCCCGAGATGAAGGCGCTGCGCAACCCCAAGGGATTCCACGGGAAGTGCGGGGTCTGCGAGTTCAACCACTTCTGCGGCGGATCGAGGGCCACGGCCTACGCGATGACCGGGGACTTCCTGGCCTCCGACCCGACCTGTGCCCACGTCCCCGCGGGCTATGACGGCCCGCTGCCCGACGGCGTGGTGCGCGAGGGGGCCGAGCTGTTCGCCTGAGGTCCTCTCCCTGAAGACGGCCACCACACGGCCGCGTGAATATTCCCATGCGGCGGCCGTCCCGTGTCCGGGTTCAGGACGATCCCACCGCCGATGGCGATGAGTTCTGCCACAACGGCCGAGGAGTGGATAGTGCGGCCGGCGCCGCTGTGGCGGCAGAGCTCAGCGGCCAATCGTCGTCGCGTGCAGCAGATCACTCAGCGGGACAACCTCCAGCCTGTCGGCGAGGCGATAGCGCGTGGATCCGGGGTAGACGACGGCGGCCCGATCCAGTTTCAGCTGGGGATCATCGAGCGCCGCCCGCACCGATGGCGTGATGCGCGGCGCGTCGGCGCGTTTGATCTCGAACCCGATGCGCCGCCCCGAGGGCTCCTCGAGAACTAGGTCGAGCTCGGCCCCGTTGCTCGTCCGCCAGAAGTAGTGCCGCGCGTCGGGGCTTCTCCGTAAAATCTCGTCGATGACGTAGGACTCCCATGACGCACCGATCCCGAAGTGCTTCATGAGCGCTTCGCGGGTGGACACGCCCCAGAGCGCGTGAAGCAGCCCCGTGTCCCGGTAGAACACCTTGGGACGACGGACGAGCCGCTTACCTTCGTTCGCATGCCAGGGCTGAAGCTGTCTGACAAGCATCGCATCGGTCAGACCATCGAGATATCGCCGCACCGTGCTCTCACCGATCTTGAGAGCCCGGGCCACCGTGGCGGCATTCCACAGATTCGCCTGGTGGTGAGCGACGAGCATCAGGAACCGCTCGACCGTCGCTGCCGGCAACGAGAGCCCGAACTCACGCAGATCCCGGGTCGCCAGCGTTCGTATGTAGGACCGGAGCCACCGTGTCGCATCAGCATCACTGTCCGCCAGTACCGCCCGCGGATACCCGCCGCGAAGCCACACCCGATCGATGCCGTCATCAAGGTCCGCGGCTCCGAGGCCCTGCAGCTCGAGAACCTCAACTCTTCCCGCCAGCGACTCGCTCGACTGGCGCAGGGCCTCGGGCGAGGCGCTACCCAGCACGAGGAAGGTCGCAGGCCGGCCCTCCCTATCGGCCAGGACGCGGAGCACCGGGAAAAGATCCGGATGCCGCTGGACCTCATCGATGACGACGACCCCCCGCAACGACGCGAGTGCGAGCATGGGCTCGGACAGCCGGGCGAGATCAACCGGGTCCTCCAGATCGAAGTAGTTCTCACCACCCCTTGGGACGACCGTCCGTGCGAGCGTCGTCTTGCCCACTTGCCGCGCTCCGACGATGAGCACCACCGGGCTTCGTCTCAGCGCCTCGTGGAGCCCGGCCTCAGCCTGAGCCCGAAAGATCATACCGCAACAATACCATGTAATTCCACCGCTAACTGAGGGAATTACATGGTTTATCGCCTGTGCCTGACCGATCCTGGGCCGGTGCCGGAACTCATCACGCGGAGCCAGCGTGACAGGCTGATTCCATGCATGACAGCGCAGTCGTTCTCGACGCCCGGGTGCGACGCCATCTGGCCGAGAAGATCCGTCCCGCCGAGACCTCCGTCGTGTCCGCGGTGGAGGTGGCGGCGGCACCGGTGACCGACGCCGCGGACAGCCCGGACCCGTCGGCCAGGCCCGGCGTCATCGGCCAGGGAGAGCCTGTCCCACCGGTCGAAGGGCTGTCGCTCAACTACGAACCGATCGAGATCGGCGCGCCGTGGGGTCCTCCTTGGGGGACGACCTGGCTGCGGTTGCGGGGGACGGTGCCGCCAGAGGTACGGGACGAACACCTGGAGCTGATTCTCGATCTGGGCGGCGAGTACGACTCCCCAGGATTCCAGTGCGAGGGTCTGGTGTTCCGCTCCGACGGGTCGGTCATCAAGGGCCTCAACCCTCGCAACACCTGGATCCCCGTCGAGCCCGACGCCGAGGGCCGCATCGAGGTGTACGTGGAGGCGGCGTCCAACCCCGTTCTGCTGGGCTCCCCGCCCTTCCAGCCCACCGACGACGGCGACAAGCTCACCGCCTCCCATTTCCCTTACTACCGGCTGCGCCGGGCCGACCTGGTGCTCGTCCACGACGAGGTGCGCGAGCTGACCGCCGACGTCTCCACCCTGTTCGGGCTGGCCCGCGAACTGTCCGACGACTCGGAGCGGGCCTGGGAGATCCGCCGCGCACTGGACCGGGCCATGGATCGCCTGGACCTGTGGGATGTGCCGGGCACCGCTGCCGCCGCTCGAGCCCGGCTGACCCCGGTGCTGGCCCGCCCGGCCACGGCATCCGCGCAGGTCATGGGCGCCGTCGGCCACGCCCACATCGACTCCGCATGGCTGTGGCCACTGCGCGAGACCCGCCGCAAGGTGGCCCGCACCGTCGCCAACCAGCTCAACCTCATCGGCCGCCACCCCGAGCACATCTTCGCCTTTCCCGCCGCCCAGCACTGGGCCTGGCTGCAGGCCGACCATCCCGATCTCTTCGCACGGCTTCTGGACGCCGTGAGGACAGGAAACGTCGTCCCGGTCGGGGGCATGTGGGTGGAGTCGGACGCCAATCTGCCCGGCGGCGAGGCGATGTGCCGCCAGCTGCTGTACGGGCAGCGGTGGTTCATCGAGAACACCGGCCGACAATGCGAGGAAGTGTGGCTGCCGGACTCCTTCGGCTATTCCGGGGCGCTGCCCCAGCTGGCGAGACTCGCCGGAGCTCGCTGGTTCCTCACCCAGAAGATCTCCTGGAACCAGGTGGACCGCTTCCCCCACCACTCCTTCGTGTGGGAGGGCATCGACGGCACCCGGATCTTCACCCACTTCCCGCCCGCCGACACCTACGGCTCCGACCTTTCGGCCCACGACCTGGAGCACGCCCGCTCCAACTTCGCCGACAAGGGCCGGTCGAACACCTCGCTGCTGCTCTTCGGCTACGGCGACGGGGGCGGCGGGCCCACCCGCGAGATGCTCGCCCAGGCCGCCCGGACCACCGATCTCGACGGGTCCCCGAAGGTGCAGATCGAGACGCCTCAGGCCTTCTTCGCCCGGGCCGAGGCCGAGCACGAGGACCCGTCGGTGTGGGCCGGGGAGCTGTATCTGGAGCTGCACAGGGGCACCTTCACCAATCAGGCCCGGGTCAAGGCCGCCAACCGCCGCAATGAGCACCTGCTGCGCCAGGCCGAGCTGTGGTGCGCCACCGCCGCGGTGCGCGGGCTGATGGACTATCCCGGCGAGCGGCTGGCCGAGATCTGGCGCGAGGTCTGCCTCTACCAGTTCCACGACATCCTGCCGGGCACCGCGATCGCCTGGGTGTACCGGGAGGTCATCGCCGCCCACGCCGCGATCAGCGGAGAACTCGACTCGCTTGTCGACGGCGCGCAGAGCCTGCTCGCCGGATCCGGTTCACGGGCCGAGGACGAGGGAGTCTCCGAGGTGGTCTTCGACGCCTCCCCGGTGGCCAGGGCCGATACGGCGACGACGCCGATGGGCGCGGCCGTCCTGGCGCCCACCCGCGACGAGGTGACACTGATGGACGGTCCAGAGGGCGGGTTCGTCGTCGGCAACGGGCTCATCCGGCTCGCCGTCGACTCACAGGGCCGGGTGCTGAGCCTTGTCGATCACGCATCCGGACGTGACGTCGTGCCTCCCGGTGCCCTCGGCAACACCCTCGAGCTGCATCCCGATCTCCCCAACCAGTGGGACGGCTGGGACATCGACATCTTCGCCCTCGACACGACGGTTCGAGGGGACCTCGGGCCCGCCGGCGCGACGCGACGCGATGACGGCTCGGTGCAGATCAGCGCCGTCACGCAGTTCGAGCACTCCGCGGCAACCCTCGCCCTCACCGTGCGCCCCGGCGACCCGCGCCTGGGCTGCCGCATCCACGTCGACTGGCATGAGCGCGACGCCCTGCTGAAACTGTCCTGGCCTGTCGACGTCCACACCGATCACGCCAGCTATGAGATCGAGATGGGCCACATCTCCCGACCCACTCACACCAACACCTCCTGGGACGCCTACCGGTTCGAGGTGCACGCCCACCGGTGGGTCCACGTCGGCGAGCCCGGCTTCGGGGTGGCGATCGCGAACGCCCAGACCTACGGCTGGTCGGTCGACCGCCACGAACGGCCCGGCGGCGGAACCTTCTCCACGGTCCGGGCCTCCCTGCTCAAGGGCGCCCGGTACCCCGATCCACGAGCCGACGACGGGGAGCACGACTTCGCCTTCACCATCCGTCCCGGCGCCGGGATCCGGGAAGCGGTGGCCGACGGGTATGCGGCCAACCTGCCGGCCCGGATCGTTCCAGGCTGCCCGGTCGAACCACTCATCCGGGTCGCAGGCGATGTCGCCGTGGAGGCCGTGAAACTGGCCGAGGACGGTTCCGGGGACGTGGTGGTCCGCATCTACGAACCCTTCGGCACGCGGGCCTCGGCCACGCTCAGCCCGTCCTTCGAGGCCGCCGACGCCGTGGAGACCGACCTCCTGGAGGAGCCTCTGGCGGGCAACCCGGACGCCCGGGTGAGGCCCACCGCCGTCACGCGGCCCCTGGACGACGGCAGGGTGGAAATCGCGCTGCGACCCTTCCAGGTCGCCACGATCCGCTTCAGGAGGTGACAGGCTGAACCCATGAGAGTCGGCGTCAACTACACACCGAGCCAGGGCTGGTTCCACTCCTGGCTGGATCTGGACCCGGACGCGATCCGCCGGGACCTCGAGAACATCGCGGACCTCGGCCTGGATCACGTCAGGATCTTCCCGCTGTGGCCGCTCCTCCAGCCCAACCGCACCCTCATCCGGCCCCGCGGGCTCGAGGATGTGGCGACCGTCTGCCGGATCGCCGGCGAGTTCGACCTCGAGGCCAGCGTCGACGCCATCAACGGCCACCTGTCGAGCTTCGACTTCCTGCCCTCCTGGGTGGTCACCTGGCACCGGGCCAATCTGTTCACCGATCCCAGTGTCGTCGAGGGCGAGGCGGCCCTGGTGACCGCCCTGGCAGACCGGCTGCGAGAGGAGCCGAACGTCAAAGGGATCACGTTGGGCAATGAGCTTCCGCAGTTCGCCGCCTCGACTCCCGGCCACTCCCATCCGTCGGCCAGCCCGTGCACGCCCGCCGGGGCCGACGCGTGGTTCGACGCCGTGATGGGGGCCCTGGCGGACGCCTGGCCCGAGGGCCGACGCTTCTTCGGCTTCGACGACGACCTGTGGTTCGCAGACCAGCACCCCTTCACGCCGAACCACGCGGTGACCCGGGGAGACGCCACCACCGTCCACTCCTGGGTGTTCGGGCAGGTGGGGCCTCGTTTCGGGGCCCGGCACCCGGCCCTGGCGCTCTTTCCCCGCTATCTGCTCGAGCTCGCCCGGGCCTGGAGCACCGATCCCGCGAGGCCTCTGTGGCTGCAGGAGATCGGCGCTCCGCGCAGCTGCGTCCCCGACGAGGACGCAGCCGGATTCGTGGCCGGCACGATGGATGCGATCCGTGACACCCCGGGTCTGGAGGCCGTCACCTGGTGGTGCTCTCACGACGTCTCCCCCGACCTGGCAGACTTCCCGTCCCTGGAGTACAGCCTCGGTCTGTTCACCAACGACGGCGTCGCGAAACCGGAGGCCCTCCAGCTGGCCGAGTCGATCCCCGACCTCCGGGGCCAGGCACCGGCCCCCACCATCCTGGCGTCCGAGGCCCTGGAGTTCTCCGCGGACCGTTCCACCGGAGCCGGACGATCGGTGTGCTCCCCGCACGGGGATCTCTTCACCACCTGGGTCGATGAGGCTCTGGCCACCGGGCGTCCCCCGGACCTGCGGCTCGTCTGACCTCCCGTCCGGCACTTCCACGTCGCGCCAGAGTGTGAACGCAGCGCCTGAAATACCTGGCGCGCCGTGCAGACTCTGGCGCTTCGCCGGAACTCAGGGCGCCGTGATGACCGCGGCGTCGGTCCGGGAAGGGAGCAGGATAAGGGAGCAGGATGGGGACAGGGCGCCGAGGCCCGACGGCGCCGGAAGGAGGAGTCGTGACCACCAGCGAATCCAGCACCGCCGGGTCCAACGATGACCCGCTGGACCGGCTGCGCTACCCCATCGATCCCTGGGCGCTGCGCGAGACACTCCTGCCTGAGGAGAACGCCCGCAGCGCGGAGACCCTCTTCGCGGTCGGCAACGGATATCTCGGCATCCGCGGCACGTCGATCGAGGGATATGACGCCGCCACCGCGGGAACCTACGTCAACGGCTTCCACGAGACCTACCCGATTCACCATGCCGAGGAGGCCTACGGCTTCGCCCGGGTGGGCCAGGAGATGATCGCGGTCCCCGACGCCACCGTCATGCGGCTCTATGCCGGGGATGAACCGCTCCACCTCCCGGTGGCCGATCTTGAGCAGTACGAGCGGCGGCTGGATCTGCGCACCGGAGTCCTCACCAGGACCATCGTGTGGCGGGCCCCCTCGAAGGTGCGGGTGCGCGTGAGCTCTCGTCGGATGGTGAGCTTCACCCGGCCCCACCTGGCCGTGATGGAGATCGAGATCACCCCCTTGGACGGCGAGCTGGACCTCACCGTCGTCTCCACCCTGGTGAACCGCCTCGACGCGCAGACGGCGCTGGCCGAGGGGGCGATGGAGGGCGGCCAGGCACTGGACACGCCACTGCAGGCCGAGCTGGAGTCTCACATCCCGGATCCACGGAAGAGTTCGAAACTGGGATCCCACGTCCTGGAGTCCACCCATGTCGGCACCGAGGGCTCCTGCACCTCGCTGGGCTATCGGGTTGCGGCCTCGGGAATGACGCTGGCAGTCGGCGTCGACCACGACGTCAGCTCCGACGACGAGGTCCGCCAGTATCAGGACGTCTCCCCCGACGTCTCCTCCCGGGAGTTCCGCACCCGCGCGAGGGCGGGCTCGACGCTGCGGATCGTCAAGTACGCCGCTTACCACACGTCGCGGTCCTCGCCCTCCAGCGAGCTGGCCCAGCGCTGCCGGCGCACCATCGGCGACGCGCGGGCGGCCGGCCTCGACACGCTGCTGGCCGAGCAACGCGCCTGGTGCGACGGCTTCTGGGCGCGCAGCGACGTCGAGGTGGCGGGCCGGCCCGAACTGCAGCAGGCGATCCGGTTCAACCTCTTCCACGTCGCCCAGGCCACGATGTGCGGCGGTGGGCACGGCATCCCGGCCAAGGGCCTGACCGGCAACGGGTACTCGGGGCACTACTTCTGGGACGGGGAGGTCTACGTCCTGCCCTTCCTCTCCTACACCACCCCCGAGGTGTCCCGCTCGGCGCTGCGCTTCCGATGCACCATGCTGCCGGCGGCTCGCCGCCGGGCCCATGAGATCAATATGACCGGGGCGCTCTTCCCCTGGCGCACCATCAATGGCCATGAGGCCTCGGGGAATTACGCTCAAGGCACGGCTCAGTATCACATCGACGCCGATATCTCCTACGCATTGATGCTGTACGTCCGCACCACCGGTGACCATGATTTCCTCACCCGCGGCGCCATCGACATCCTGGTGGAGACCGCGCGGATGTGGGCCGATCTGGGCTTCTTCCGCTCCGACGGGCAGGAGGCCTTCCACATCCACGGGGTGACGGGGCCCGACGAGTACACCACCGTCGTCGACGACAACCTGTACACCAACATCATGGCCCGCGGGAACCTCCGTGACGCCGTGGCAGCGGTGCGCTCCCTCCAGGCGCAGGCACCCGAGCGGTACGCCCGGATGGTCGATCGGGTCGGCCTGGACCCCTCGGAGGTGGACCTCTGGGAACGGGCCGCCGAGGCGATGGCGATCCCCTACGACGAGAAGCTGCAGGTACACCCCCAGGACGACCGGTTCCTCACCAAGGAGGTGTGGGATCTTCCCCACACACCGCCCTCGGATTTCCCTCTGCTGCTGCATTATCATCCGCTGATGATCTATCGATTCCAGGTGATCAAACAGACCGACGTCGTCCTGGCGGAACTCCTGCACTCCAGCGAGTTCGCCGCCGACGAGAAGGCCCGCGACTTCCACTACTACGAGCCGCTGACCACAGGGGACTCGAGCCTGTCGGCGGTGGCCGAGGCGATCATGGCGGCCGAGGTGGGTCATCCCCGGGACGCCGTGCGGCACTTCCAGGACCTGCTCTTCGTCGATCTGGCCGACACCCACCACAACACCGACGACGGCATCCACATCGCCTCGGCCGGAGGGGTGTGGAGTGCGCTGATCTACGGGTTCGGCGGGCTGCGCGACGATCCGGGCGGCGGGCGCGTCCGCCTCGATCCACGGCTTCCCTCCGACTGGGAGGGACTCACCTTCCGCATCACCGTGCGTGGCACCCGGGTCCGGGTGGAACTGGCCGGCGGGCGGATCACACTGAGCGTCGAGGAGGGCCCGGGGACACGGCTGGTGGTCTGCGGCAGCGGCTACGACGTCTCCCCCGGAGCGCCGGTCACGATCCGGGCGACGCCGCACGAGGACCTGGGCCCGATGCCCACCCTCGACGACATCGTCGGGCAGGAACGCGCCGACGGCACGATCATCACACCGCGGCTCCCCAGCCATTCGGCGCACCACTAGTCAACAGGTGCGTAGTCAACAGGTGCGGCGGTGACCGGCGTGGAAACTGCCCCACGACCGGAGGAGGGAAACCGTCCAACGGGTCGAGCGGCGTCAACCCCTCAGATCTGCCAGGTGTGCACCGGTTTCCCGGTCACCTGGTTCTGGCGGTAACGCCGGGTCATCTCGGCCAGCGCCTCCTCGCGCCCCATCCACACGCTCTCCAGCTCCTCGACCATCCGGCGCTGCCAGGCGGCCCCGTTGTGCCCGGTGCGCGCCCGGGCCTCGATCACCGACAGGTACCGGTCGATGAGATCCTCGTCGACTCCCTGGATCACCAGGCCCTCCCGCGCCAGCGGGATGAGCACCTCCCCGACCAGCTCGGTCACCGGGACGGCGCCCAGACCCGGCCACACCACGTCGGCGTTGAGCCCCTCCTTGGCACAGGCCTGGAAGTTGGCACGGGCGTCGGCGAAGGGCATCCGCGACCACAGCGGCCGCGGGTCGTGGACAAGCCGGCCGACCAGGCCGTAGAAGAAGGCGGCGTCCGAGATCTGATCGATGACCGTCGGTGCGGTGGGCAGCAGACGGTTCTCGATCCGCAGGTTCGGACGGCCTCCCGAGCCCGGGTCGTAGACCGGCCGGTTCCAGCGCCAGATGGTGCCGTTGTGGAGCACCAGCTCATGCAGCTTCGGCGCGGCACCCTCAGTGAGCAGAGCCTGCCCGGCGGCCTGCCGGGATTCGGGGAGGATCGCCGGGAAGTACCGGACGTTCTCCTCCCACAGATCGAAGACGGTGTTGATCCACCGCTCCCCGAACCACACCCTCGGTCGGACCTTCTGGTTGGCGAACTCGGGCGGCCGGGTGTCGGTGGCCTGGGTGAAGACCGGGATCCGGTTCTCCATCCAGCCGGCACTTCCCAGGAAGAACGGAGAGTTGGCCGCCACCGCGATCTGAGGTCCGGCGATCGCCTGGGCCGCGTTCCAGGCGACGGCGAACTGGGAGGGCGACACCTGAAGGTGGAGCTGGGCGGAGGTGCAGGCCGATTCTGGGGCGATGGAGCCGATGGTGAGATCGATCTCGTCGTCCCCCTGGATGTGGATGTGGATGTCCTCACCGCGAGCCTCGAGGATCGCGTTGTTCAGGGCCTTGTAGCGGTTCTCCGGGTTGCGCCAGCCCTCGGAGCGCAGGTCGGCCTCGGTGAGAGTGGGCAGCATCCCCACCGGCACGAGTTCGATACCGACCTTCTCGACGGCCAGGCGGGCGTCGCGCAGACGTTGGCGCGCGGCGTCCTCCAGATCCCCCAGCCCGTGGCCGGCGACCGGGACCGCGGGCAGGTTCAGCTCGATGTTGTGAGCTCCGATCTCGGTCTGGAACTCATCGTTGCCGATGGCCCCGAGCGCGTCGAGGGCGCGGCGCACCGGGTGACCGTCGGCGTCGGTGAGGTTGATCTCCATCTCGATGCCGATCGTCGCGTCGTCCGAGAAATCCGCGCGAGGAAGGTAACGGGCGAAGGTCTCCAGATTCTCGTGCAGTTTGAGCCGGTACCGCGTCCGTTCGGAGCGGGTGTATGTGGTGGAGCTCGTGTCTCGTCCCATTGCACCACAGTGACACGGCAGGAGGCCCCGAGCCAGACTCCTGAGCGGATTGTCCGAGCCGTGGTCGTGGAGTCCGGCGTCTCTGACGCCCCGGAGCCCGCGCGCCGGTCACCGGGCGGTGCCCCCGGTGTTCGGGTACTCGAACCGGTACACCGCGTCATTCTCGGAGATGTCGGTGAGTCGGCCACGGGCGTCGCGAAGCCACCAGGTGCCCGAACCGTCCTGGAAGGTGAGTTCGACGTACGGCCGGGCGTCCATGTGATTGAGCGCCTCCTGTTTGAGCCGCCAGTCCTGCCAGGCCTGCACCGCGCGCCAGTTGAACTCGACGAGGACGAGCGGCCCGTCGGTGGGCGGGAGCAGGAACTCCCAGTCCGCATAGAGCGGCCGCTTCGGGGGGTTGACGCCGTCGGGCACCTCCCCCTCGCGGGGCCGGCGGCCGAGGATGAATCCGAGGCGGACGGCGTAGACGGGGGCGTTGGAGAGGTTCTGGAGCTTCACGACCAGCCGGACCCGGTTCGGATCGGAACCGGTCGGGCCGGAACCGTGCGAGCCCGGGCGGAGGTGCTCGGCCCAGGCGTTGATCTGCTCTGCCTGGGCACGACGCCGGTCCTCGTGACGCTCGGCGTCGCCGGCCTGCTCGATGCCCAGCGCCTTGTAGGCGTAGAAGCCGGCGAAGACCGCGGCCACCGTCGCTGCGACCGTGGCGACCGCCGAGATCCAATCGGCCAATGATCCCGGATCCATGCCCGTCAATCTATCCACCGGCAGGTCTCGGCCCCGGGCCCGACGACGGGACGGTGGGTCAGGGTGATCCGGGCGTCACGGTGATCCGGGCCCTGTACAGCGTGACGCGCCCTTTCCTATACCCCTATGGGGTATTAGAGTGAGGAGTCGAGGAGTGAACGATGAATCCGAACAGAGACAACGTCACCACCGAGTCGACCGTCTACACCTGCCCCATGCATCCGGAGATCCGGCAGGACCATCCGGGAAGCTGCCCCAAGTGCGGCATGGCGCTGGAACCCGTGCGCGCCACCGAGGATGCCGGCCCGAACCCCGAGCTGGCCGATATGAGGCGCCGGTTCTGGGTCTCGTCGGCGTTCGCGCTGCCGGTGCTCATCCTGTCGATGATCTTCCCGATGGTTCCCGGCCTGCGCGACCTCATCCCGGTCGTCGTCTCCCAGGTGATCCAGTTCGTGCTCGCCAGCGTTGTCGTACTGTGGGCCGCGAAACCGTTCTTCCAGCGGGGCTGGGCCTCGCTGCGGAACCGCTCGCTCAACATGTTCACACTCATCGCGATGGGCGTGGGAGCGGCCTATCTGTACAGCCTCGTCGCGCTCGTCGCGCCCGGGGTGTTCCCCGAGTCCATGCGGACCGACGGGCGGGTCGAGGTCTACTTCGAGGCGGCGTCGGTGATCGTCGCCCTCGTCGCACTGGGCCAGGTGCTCGAGCTGCGCGCCCGCGACCGCACCTCCGGGGCCATCCGCGCCCTGATGGATCTTGCGCCCGCGACCGCGCTGCGCATCGACGCGGACGGCCACGACAAGGAGATTCCTCTCGACCAGGTGGAGGTCTCAGACCTGCTGCGGGTGCGCCCAGGAGACAAGGTGCCGGTCGACGGCACCGTGACCGACGGGTCGAGCTCGGTCGACGAGTCGATGGTCACCGGGGAGTCCCTGCCGGTGGCCAAGCAGGTCGGGGACGATGTGGTCGGCGGCACCGTCAACGGATCCGGATCGGTCGTGGTGCGCGCCGAGAAGCTCGGCGCCGATTCCGTGCTGGCCCGCATCGTCGACATGGTCGCCGGCGCACAGCGTTCGCGTGCGCCCATCCAGTCACTGGTCGACCGGGTCTCGGCGGTCTTCGTGCCCGCGGTGATCGGAGTAGCCGTCGCCGCCTTCATCATCTGGCTACTGGTGGGGCCCGAGCCCCGCCTGGCCCATGCGCTGGTCGTGGCGGTATCCGTGCTCATCGTCGCCTGCCCCTGCGCGCTGGGGCTGGCCACCCCGATGTCGGTCATGGTGGGTGTCGGGCGGGGCGCCCGGGAGGGCGTCCTCATCCGCGACGCCGAGGCCCTGGAGACGATGGAGAAGGTCGACACCGTGGTCGTCGACAAGACCGGGACCCTCACCGAGGGGCGTCCGGCCGTCACCACTGTCATCACTGCCGGCGGTCTGAGCGAGGACGACGCCCTGCGCTACGCCGCCGCCGTGGAGCGCTCCTCGGAGCACCCCCTCGCGGCCGCCGTGGTGTCCGCCGCACAGGATTCCGAACTGGCGATCCCGGCCGCCTCCGGATTCTCCTCGGAGGCCGGCGGGGGTGTGAGCGCCACCGTCGAGGGACGCCAGGTCCGGGTCGGCAGCGCCGACTACGTGGTGGCGAGTCAGGACGACGGAGCCTCCCGGGACGGTGGGGGCATCCGGGAGCGCGTGGAGGCGCTGCGGGCCAAGGGCGCGACCGTCGTCCTCCTGTCGCTGGACGATTCCCTGGTGGCGGCCCTGGCGATCTCCGATCCGGTCAAGGAGACCAGCGCCCGGGCGGTGGCCGAACTGCGCGGGCAGGGGCTGCACGTCGTGATGCTCACCGGTGACAACCGGACCACGGCTCAGGCGGTCGCCGATCAGTTGGGGATCGATGAGGTGCATGCCGAGGTGCGTCCCGAGGACAAGCACGAGGCGGTGACCCGATTGATGGACCAGGGACGCCGCGTCGCGATGGCCGGCGACGGCGTCAACGACGCTCCCGCGCTGGCCGCGGCGACCGTCGGGCTGGCGATGGGAACCGGTACCGACGTCGCCATGCAGAGCGCCGGAATCACGCTGCCCTCCGGGGATCTCAACGGCATCGTCCGGGCACGCGCGCTGTCGCGCGCCACCATGCGAAATATCCATCAGAACCTGGTCTTCGCCTTCATCTACAACGCGATCGGGATTCCGATCGCCGCCGGAGTGCTGTACCCGGTCTTGGGGATGCTGCTCTCGCCGATGCTGGCCGCCCTGGCGATGGCCCTGTCGAGCGTCAGCGTCATCTCCAACGCGTCCCGGCTGCGCCTGATGCGGTTCTGACTGAGTATCGGATCGGGTAGCCGAGCGGTGCCCCGGCATTCCAGCACGACCCCCGGCGTCTGGGACAGAATCGCAACAGAACCGAGCGGGTCTCGCTGGATCGCACGGAGGCTGTGCGGCAGCGAACACCCTGCGAGCTTCACGGCGGGGCCAGACTTTCGATTTTGGAAACATCCGCGTAGCCTTGTGGCCATGGAAGCAATCGGCGAGCGTGTCCGTCAGCGCATCAGGCACACGCGGATGACCCAGGCCGAGGTGGCCAGGCAGTCGGAGCTGTCCGAATCGCAGCTGTCGAAGTCATTGGCCGGCAGTCGTCAGTTCTCGGCGCCTGAACTCGTACGGATCGCGCATGCTCTGGGCGTCTCCCTCCACTGGCTGGCGACCGGAGAGCCCGATCCGATGGAGATCCGGATCGCCGCCCGGCATGACTTCGATGGCTTCAGCCGCAGTTACACGGCCCGCAATTCCGAGGGCGATCAACAGACCCTGCAAGACATCGCGCTGCTCTATCGTCAGGCCTACCGGTGACACCCCGTCATGACATCAAGGGCCTCAGCGCTTCGGATGTTCGCCTCCTTCTGGACAGGTCGTGCGGTGACCTTCCGGACGACCTGGCCGAGCAGGTACCGCAGCACCTCCAGGTCGACGTCATCACCGTCGATCTCGCCGGCGAGGGATACCTCATGACGATCGGGCAGCACGCAGTCGTCGTCTCCGCCAGAACCGAGAGCTGGTTCCGCCAGAACTTCACGATCGCTCACGAACTCGGACATGTCGCGCAGGACAGTCTGTGCACTGGCCACACCAATGCGAGCAACGGCGACGAGGCTGGAGCAAATCGTTTTGCTGCAGACCTTCTGATGCCCGAGGACGAGATCCGCTCTATTGACTGGTCGGCCATCACCCTCTCCGTCCTCGCCAAGCAGATCTGGGAGTGGGGCGTCTCAACCGAGGCATTGGCCACTCGGCTCCGGTCCTTGGGCATCTCAGCTCGAGCGGAGGTTACCGAAGCGCTGAGCCAATCCACCCGCGGGCTGCTCCGACGGCACATGGAGATGCCGCCCGGGCCGGACTTCATCACGATCAGGAGCATGAGAGCCACACAGCGGCAGTTCCCTGCTGAACTCGTCTCCAGGCTCGAGACCGCTGTCGAGTCAGGACTCGCGCCACTCGAGTCACTGGCTTTTGCACAAGGGATCGACGTCGAGAAGCTTGAGACGCAGGGGCCGATCACAGAGGACCCCGATGAGGATCTGAGTCTCCTCGAGGGGCTCGATTAACTCATGCCGGGCCTCTTTTTCCCCGATAACACGGTGCTGGTGAACTTCACCTATATCCATCGTCATGACCTCCTTGAATGGTTCCTCAAGGGCCGGGGAACGTGGACCATCGCCATCGCCCGAGAGTGTGCAAAGAGCTCGCGAGAGCCAGACCTGCAGGACATGGCAAGGTGGAATGGCCTGCTGCCCTCTCCCCTGACCCCGACGGCCTCCGAGATCGTCGATGCCAGAACCATTGCGGAGCAGATGAGGAAACCGGGTGAGACAGATCCAGCGAAGAACATGGGCGAGGCGGAGACCATAGCCGTCATCACCCGGCGCGAACTTGAAGCGGTGTTCTTGACGGATGATCACGGCGCAGCGCGGCGCGCCAGCGTTGAGCCTCTGATCCATGTCGCAAGTACCACCAAGGTCCTCGCCCTCGCCGAAGTGGTCGGCCACATCACGCATCTCGAAGCTCGGCAGTGCCTCGCAACGTTGCAGGACCTGGGACGAGTTCTGGGGAACCCGCCGTCTATCAGGGGATATGACGACCACGTGGCCAAGCTCAAGCAGCGAAGGCAAAGGTAGCCCCTCACCCGGGCATCGTGGATCAGGGTTCAGGCTTGCACGCTCCGATCCCGGACGGCGTATGTCAGATGGGTCGCCAACGGTGACGAGGACTCCGAGCCGATCTGTTCCAGGGCGACGCGGGCCGCGTCCACGCCCTCGAACAGGCGTACCCCTTTGCCGAACAGCACCGGCGCGAGAGCGATCGTGAACTCGTCGATCAGGCCCGCGTCAAGGCACTGGACGATCATCTCACCCCCGCCGGAGACCCGGACGTCCTTGTCGCCGGCAGCCTCGCGTGCCTGCTCGATCGCCGCCTCGACGCCCTCGTTGACGAAGTGGAAGGTCGTGCCGCCCAGGCGTTCCCACGGTGCGCGCCTCTCGTGCGTGACGATGAAGACCGGAGCGTGGAAGGGCGGCTCCTCGCGCCACGACTGCTCACCGGCGTCGAACATCCGCTTTCCCATCACGTTCGCTCCGGTGCGCTCGAATGTCGCCCGGACGAGATCGTCGTCGCGGCCCTGCTCACCACCGCCCAGGTTGAGGCTCTCTCGGAAGTACTGCAACCGGAAAGCCCACGCCTGCAGCTCCATCCATTGCTTGCCCATCAACTCCTCGGGCGACTCGGGGGCGATGAAACCGTCCAGCGACATCGAGACGCTGAAGAAGATCTTGCCGGCCATCAGTCCTCAGCTCCGTTCTGGAGGATGTTGGTGACATACGCGGCAAGGTTGGCGAGCGTCTGGCTGCCCCCCTCGATCGCACCGTGCTTCTCGATCGCCTCATCGCGCAGTTGTCTGGTCGGGAAGACCGTGAGCATCTCGATCGTGGTCGCGTCTCCGTCGGCTGTGAAGGTGAGCACCGACTCGAACGCATTCTGATCGTCGTGGTGCTCCCCGTGGAGCATCGCGATCCGCTCCGGCACGGTGATCTCGGTCCAGGTGATCCACTCCGGGTAATCGGTGCCGTCGGGGCCGTGCATCGTGAAGTCCCAGACTCCACCGACGCGGAACTCGAAGGCTCGTGTTGTGGTGGTGAATCCCTCGGGTCCCCACCACTGCGAGAGGTGACGCACTGCGGTGAATGCTTCGAACACCAGCTCTCGTGGTGCGTGGATGCTCCGGGACACCATGATCTGGCGATCGGACGCCGCAGACCGCCCCCGCGTATCTCGTGTGGCATCGCTCATCAGCGTTCCCTTCCATGTTCCTGTTTCAAGCCCTGCACGTACTCGTCCAGCCGATCGAAGCTCTCGTTCCAGAACTGTTCGAACCCGCCCGTCCATTCGTGGACCGGCCGCAGGCCTCGAGCATCGAGGCGGTAGAGACGGCGTTTGCCCTGGCGACGGTCCTGCACCAGCCCGACCTCCCGGAGCACTTTGAGGTGCTTCGATGTGCCCGGCTGCGGCAGGCCCAGATCATGGGAGAGATCGGTCACCCCGCGCTCACCGGCACGCAGCAGCATGAGGATCTCCCTGCGCTGCGGCTCGGCGATCGCGTTGAAGACGTCCGACGTCGTTGCTGCTCGTGCCATGAGAGCGATCATATATCCATATGGGAATACGTCAAGGATTCGCCCGCTCAAGATCAGGGGGACGCTGCCCAGAAGACGCAGAACCGGTCGACGGAGGAGCTGCGCCATCCGGCATCAGCGCGGCCTGCCGGCGGCGCCCCGAGGGCACGGCATCGTCACGCCACAGCCGTCCCGAAGGCCAGACCGATGAGGTAGGTCGCCACCATGGTCGCGGACCCCATCACCACGTTGCGGATCACCGCACGTCCCCGGGCCGCACCACCGAGAGTGGCGCTGATCCATCCGGTGAGGAAGAGGCCGAGGACGACGGCCGCGGCGGCGATCCACACCCGGTGGACCCCGACGGGCAGCAGGATCATCACCAGGGGGATGAGCGCCCCGAGTGTGAAGGAGACGAAGGAGGAGCCGGCCGCGGCCCACGGGTTGGTGTAGTTGTCCGGGTCGATGCCCAGCTCGATCTCCGCGTGGGCGGCCAGGGCGTCCTTGGCCATCAGCTCGTCGGCAACCTGGTGGGAGAGGTGATCGGAGAGGCCGCGCTGCCGGTAGAGGTCGGCGAGCTCCTCCCGCTCCTGCTCGGGCATCGTCTCCAGTTCCCACTTCTCCTGGGCGATGAGCGCCTTCTCGGTGTCGCGCTGGGTGCTCACCGAGACATACTCCCCACCGGCCATGGAGAAGGCACCGGCGACCAGGGCTGCGATGCCGGCCGTGGCGATCGCAGTGACGTTGTGCGGGGTGGCACCGGCGACACCGATCACCACGCCGGCCGTCGACACGATGCCGTCATTGGCTCCCAGCACTCCGGCGCGCAGCCAGTTCAACTTCTGGCCGGTGTTCCTGGAGTGCGGTTCCCCCTTGTGGGGTTGAGGCTCCGCGTTCACGTCCATGGCTCCGATCGTGGCAGTCCCTCCCAGAATCCACCAGGAAGGTGAGGCTGGGCGAAGCGTGGCCCTGATCGATCTCGCCATCGCCCTGACCGATATTGAGTCCCTTCGGCCGAATCATAGAATTGAGCGGTTGTGACTTCTGGGCCCGGCACCCCCGCCCCGGGCCGGAGATCGCATCCCGGATCACACTCACCACAGGAATCACAGGCATGATGCGCACCCACCACCGTCCCGTTCCGAGCAGCCTCGACGGCGCCGTCGTCGAGTCCGCGGCTCACGAACCGGGCACCGATTCCCGGGCATCGCATCGTGTCGGCGACCACCGGCCGCTCTACCACTTCTGGCGCGACGGCGAGCGGATCCAGGCCCCCAACGCCCTGGTCCGCATCGGCGATAAGTACCACCTGTTCCCCCAGTTCGACGGCTTCTGGGGGCACTCGGTGAGCACCGACCTGATGCGCTGGAGCGATCTGGCCGGGAGCCCGCAGCAGCGTCTGGCGGCGGGCCCCGGATCGGTCGTCCTCGACCGCTACGACCGCTCGGGGCTGTTCGGAGGACGCCGGGGCCTGGTCGCCCTGTTCACCGATCCCGGTGCCGCCGGCATCCGTCTGGCCCACAGCACCGACCATGGAGCAAGCTGGCAGGTCCACGACGGGGCCGTGCTCGATCCCCCGGAGTGTCACGGACGGTTCGCAGGGCGGTTCACCGATCCCCGGGTGGTCCGCGACCTCAACCATCACCAGTGGGTGATGGTCGTCGCCCGCGGCGATCTGCTGAGGTTCTACCGGTCTGACGACCTGCTCCACTGGAGCCCTTCGGCCGATCACGATCGCAACCGGTTCGGCGCCGGGCCCTGGCATGAGGGCGGTGACCTGCGTCATCCCGATTTCTTCCCGATGCGGGTCCAGGCCACCAACACCACCAGGTGGGTGCTGTGGTGGAGCAGCGCCTCGGCCCCCGCCACCAACGGATCGGCCTGGCGCTACGTGATCGGCGACTGGGACGGCTCGGTCTTCACCCCGATGACCGGCCCGTCCCCCGTGCTGCGCGCCGATGCCGGCCGCGATCTCTGCGCCGCAACCACCTGCGACGACGCCCCTGAGGGACGCCGCGTGATGATCGCCAGGATGACGAACCAGGATTACGCCGGCCAGACCCCGACCGGTACCTGGTCCGGGCCGCTGAGCACGCCCCGCGAGATCGGCCTGGTGAACACGCGGGACGGGCTGCGACTCACCCAGCGTCCCGCGGCCGAGGTGGCCGGGCTGCACACCAGCGCCACCGCCGTCCAGGACAAGCCGGTCGGCTGCGAGTTCAACCCGATCGGCGGCCTCGGCAGCCGTGCCGTCGACATCGAGGCCGAGCTGGAGACCTCCTCCTTCGACGGGGCCCACACGGTGACTCTTCAGGTCTGCTGCGGAGGGGACCGTCACACCGACATCGTCTGGCGCCCCGCCGAGCGCACCCTGACCGTCGACCGGTCCGAGAGCGGCGCCACCGAGTTCAGCGAGTCCTTCGCCACCCCCTGCCAGACCCGAGACGTCCCGGCCGAGTCAGTGGTGCGCGCGGACTCGGCGTCGGTGGCGGTGCGGTGGCCCGAATCGACCCTCGGCGGGGTGCGCCGGGCCTGGCTGAGGGTGCTCATCGACTCCTGCTCGCTGGAGGTGTTCAGCGCGGACGGCCTCACCGCCGTCACGACCGCGATCTTCCCCGGGACCGGGGCGACCGGGCTGCGACTGTCGGCTGAGGGCGGCGCCGCTCGGCTCATCCGCGTACGGGCGAACACCATGGAGCGGGCCGCGCAGTAGTGAGTCTCCCGGCCCGTTTGCGAGGAGTGAACGTCGGTGGGCACGGCCGCCTGCCGATGGCTGAGCTGCGGGCCCTGCTGGAGAGGCTCGGACACCAGGACGTGGCGACCTACCTGCAGAGCGGGCAGGCGATCTTCACCACCGAGGAGGATGACGAGGACGCACTCGCCGGGCGGATCCGGGCCTCAGCCCACCGGACGACGCGAACCTCCTGGCGGGCATAGCGCATGGCGGATCTCCCGGCAGTGGGGGTGTTTCGGCCCATCCGGGCCGGAATGCCCCATCTGTCGGGAGATCCGTCTGGTACGACCGCGTCGAGAACCCGGGCCCGGAGACCTCAGGCCGCCAGGGTGTAGCTCAGCAGCTCGTTGATGTCGGCGTGCGGAATGTCCAGCGCGTCGCCGACCGGCATCGAGTACAGCTTCCCGTCATGGGTGGTGAGCCCGCGGGCGAGATCGCGACGCTGGTTGACGGCACCCTGCCAGCCCTTGTCGGCCAGCAGCGTTGCGTAGCGCATCGTCGCGTTGGTCAGCGCCAGGGTGGAGGTGTGAGGCACCGCACCGGGCATGTTGGCCACGCAGTAGAAGATCGAGTCGTGCACTTTGAAGGTGGGGTCGGCATGCGTGGTCGGATGAGAGTCCTCGAAGCAGCCGCCCTGGTCTATGGCCACATCCACGAGCACTGAGCCGGGACGCATCTTGGCCACCATCTCATTGGTCACCAGATGGGGCGTACGGGCTCCCGGCACCAGCACCGAGCCGATCACCAGATCGGACTCCATGCAGGCCTGCTCGACGGCCAGCCCGGTGGAGAACTCGGTGTGGATGGCTCCCTGAGTGACCTCCTCGATGTAACGCATCCGCTCCTCGTTGACGTCGTAGAGGCGCACCCGAGCGCCCATGCCAAGGGCGACCCTGGCAGCGCAGAACCCGACCACACCGCCACCGAGGACGATGACCTCGCCCTTGTGGACGCCGGAGCCGCCGCCGAGCAGGGTGCCGTTGCCGCCGTTGGGCTGCATGAGGCAGTTGGCGCCGACCTGGGTGGCCAGCCGACCGGCGATCTCCGACATCGGGGACAGCAGCGGCAGCTGGTGGGTGTCGGACTCGACGGTCTCGTAGGCGATGGACGTGACCTTGCGGTCCAGCAGTTCCTTGGTAAGAGGCTCGTCAGCGGCCAGGTGAAGGTAGGTGAAGAGGGTCTGGCCCTCGTGCATCCTGCCGTACTCCTCGGAGATGGGCTCCTTGACCTTCAGAATCATCTCGGCGTCGTCCCACACCTTGTCGACGTCGTCGACCATGGTGGCGCCGGCATTGACGTACTCGGCATCGCTGATGGCCGATCCGACGCCCGCTCCGCTCTGGACGGCCACCTCGTGCCCGTGCTCGACCAGCGCGTGGACGCCGGCGGGGGTGATGGCCACCCGGAACTCGTTGTTCTTGATCTCTGTCGGGATTCCGATGTGCATCTGCTCTTCTCCTTTGAATGAGCGATTCAGTTTTTCCATCGGTCGCCGGCCGGGCCGACGATTGAGCACCGCGCTACGTTGCACACCACTCACAGACCACAATAGACCCACGCTTCCGACAACGCCAATCGGGGCCCGGTCATGAGCTTGACCGTCACTTCCTCGCCTGTCACCGCTTCGTCGGTCACCGTTTGGCCTGTCCCGCCTCTCCCCTCACCGGATCGGGATAAGGGAAGCCTTATCTGTCCAGGAAAACCGGACAGAACGGTCCGGATAGAGGCCTCTGGACAGATCGCCTAACAGACGTATAGTGGAGAACACGACTCGCGCCCACCACGTGATCACCGTCGATCACAGCGAAGAGGGGGCCGAGCCCGGGTGAGTAGTCTGCTTACACAAATAGGCGTGGAGGCAATACGCATGTACATCAGCAACGATGACCGAATCTCGTCCGCCCGAAGTTCGGCCTCACCGGGTGACGCCGACCTGAAAGACGAGACTCCGTCCACGAAGCCCGAGCAGATCACCCCGCACGAGGACGAGCAACAGCTCGAACGCGGACTGCACAACCGTCACCTGCAGTTGATCGCCATCGGCGGGGCCATCGGAACAGGACTGTTCCTGGGTTCCGGACGGACGATCCATCTCGCCGGGCCGTCCATCCTGCTGGTCTACCTCGTGATCGGCTTCTTCCTGTTCTTCGTGATGCGAGCCATGGGAGAGCTGCTGCTGTCCAACCTGGCATACAAGTCCTTCGCGGACTTCACCACGGACCTCGTCGGCAAACCGGCCGGCTTCTACATCGGCTGGACCTACTGGATGTGCTGGGTGGTCATCGGGATCGCCGACACCACAGCCATCTGCGGCTATCTGTCCCTGTGGTTCCCCACTTTGCCGAAGTGGATTCCGGCACTGTGCGTCGTGCTCCTGCTCACCGGCCTCAACATGGTCGCGGTGAGAATCTTCGGGGAACTCGAGTTCTGGTTCGCGATGATCAAGATCGTCACGATCATCGCGCTCATCCTGATCGGCGGCTATCTGGCTCTGACGGCCTTCCAGCCGCCGGTCTCCGGCGCACCGGCCGCATCCTTCACTCACCTGTGGGATCGCGGCGGCTTCTTCCCGACCGGCTTCATGGGCTTCCTCGCCGGGTTCCAGATCGCCATCTTCTCCTTCCAGGGGATCGAGATGGCCGGCACCGCTGCCGCCGAGACGAAGGACCCGGAGCACAACCTTCCCAAGGCCATCAATTCCATCCCGGCCCGCGTCCTGATCTTCTATATCCTCGCCCTGGGCGTCATCATGTCCGTGCAGCCATGGGATCTCATCGATCCCGACCAGAGCCCCTTCGTCGAGATGTTCGGGTTCATCGGAATTCTCATCGCCTTCCACGTCATCAACTTCGTGGTGCTCACCTCAGCAGCATCATCGGCGAACTCGGGGGTGTTTTCCACCTCGCGCATCATGTACGGCATGGCTCGCGAGAAGAATGCGCCGTCGCGTTTTGCCGGATTGTCCGGCCGCCATGTTCCCAGGAATGCTCTTGTACTGACGGCTCTGTGTATTTCTCCGGCTATCGTTCTCGTGATGCTCTCAGATTCCGTGATGGATGCGTTCAGCATGGTTGCCGGAGTGTCATCGGTCCTCTACATCTCGGTCTGGGGACTCATCATGGTGGCGTATCTGCGGTACCTCAAGAAGTTCCCGGAGAGGCATGACGAGTCCATCTTCCCGATGCCGTTCGGGAGGGCGATGTCGTGGGCGACCCTCGTCTTCTTCGTCGCTGTTCTGGTGGCCCTGTCGCTGTCCGAGGACACCCGGATCGCGCTGTTCGCGGCGCCCGTGTGGATCCTCTTCATGATCGTCGTGTACCGGGCGCTGCGGGGCACCCGGGCCACGGCCGAGGCGATCGACTTCGACGCCGAGCGCATCAGGGCTCGGGAGGTCCTGGAGCGCGAGCGGGCCGCCGAGGAGTCCGAGGGCTGACCGTCCCCTCATCCTGTCCCGACCCTCCGGCCCGACGCCTCGCCTCCGTCGAATGCAGGAAACGGTCCCTGCATTCGCCGCACGCCGGGCGGATCAGTTCATCGTCATGCCGCCGGTGACATTGATCCCCTGGCCGGTCATGTAGGAGGCCAGGTCGGAGGCCAGGAAGAGGCAGACCCCGGCGACGTCGGCGGGCTGACCGGTGCGCCCCAGCGGCACCTGGGAGTTGTCCTCGGCCTCGACGTCAGCGGCGCTCATGCCGCGCAGCTCGCCGCCCTCCACGCGCTCGCGCCACTTCATCGCGGTCTCGATGATGCCCGGGCACACCGCATTGACGGTGATCCCGTAGGGCGCCTCCTCGATGGCCAAGGTCTTGGTGAGGCCGAGCACGGCGTGCTTGGAGGCGACATAGGCGCCCATCCCGCGGTAGCCGTTCTTGCCGGCCTGGCTGGCGACCAGGATGATCCTCCCGGGCCTTCCGGCGGCCTCCAGACGCCGGGCGACCGCCCGGGCGGTCAGGAAGGACCCGCGCGCGTTGAGCCCCAGGTTGAACTCCCACTGGTCCGCCGTGGTGTCGACCACCCGCGCCATCGTGGAGGAACCCGCGCAGTTCACCAGCACCCCGATGGTGCCCAGCCCCGGATCGGCCGCCACGGCGTCGGCCAGGGCCTCCACCCCGGCCTCGTCGGTGACGTCCAGGTGGGCCCGCCAGAACTCCTCGCCGTCGTGGCGAGCAGGCCCCTCGTCGCTGAAGGACAGGTCGGCGGCCACCACCTTCGCCCCGACCGCGGCGAAGGAGTCGCGCACCGCGGCCCCGATCCCCTGGGCCCCGCCGGTCACCAGCACCACCTCTGCCTCCAGCCGTGCGAAGGGGTTGACGCCGGGGGCCGGGACGGGTCCGGACGCGGCGGGCGTGTCGATGGTGGGTCGGATGTCGGTCAACGGAGTCTCCTTGTCGGGTGGAGGTGCGGGAACGTCGCGGGTCAGACGATCAGACCGGGTCGAGGTCTCCGGCCGGGCCGTCCGAGACACTGGCTGGCACGGCGTCCTTCCCGCCGCCGGCGTCTCCCCCGCCGTGCTTCTTGGCCTTGTCATAGGCGAAGTAGACGATGAAGGAGACCACCGGGATGAGGGCGCCGACGATCGCGGTGAAGGGGTCGGTGACGAAGGTGTTGACCATCAGGGCCACATAGATCGCCACATTGACGAAGACGATCGCCGGGTACCCCCACGCCTTGAAGGGACGCTCCAAGGTGGGGTACTTCCTGCGGCTGACGATCACCGAGACGATGGTCAGGGTGTTGTAGATCATCGTGGTGAACACGGTCATCGAGGTGAGCTGTTCCAGATTGCCCATCGTGATGAGGATCATCACGACGATGCACTGGGCGATCATCGCGGTGGTCGGCACACCCGTGCGCGGGCTCACCCGGGTGAAGATCTTGAAGAAGTGGCCCTCCTCGGCCATCGCGTAGTAGTTGCGCGGGAAGGCGAGGATCTCGGCGTTGAGGCAGGAGAAGATCGCCACCACCATGCACACCAGCACCAGGACGCCGCCGGCCGCGCCGAAGAGCACCTTGGCGGTCTGCATCCCCAGGTAAAGATCCCCCGAGGCCACCGCCGACGAGATGGTGCCGGCCGGCAGCACCCGGAAGATCGCGAAGTTGAACAGCAGATACAGGGCCGTGCAGATGGCCGCCGAGATCATCATCGCCTTCGGCAGATCCTTGCGAGGATTCTTCATCTCCCCGGCGACGGTGCCCAGGTTCTCCCAGCCCTCGTAGGCCCAGAACACCGAGACGGTGCCGAAGCCGATCATCGACAGGATCGCTACCGGGGAGGCCGGGAGCCCGTCCACCACCGGGGCCAGGTTCATGTGAGGCGTCTGGTGACCCAGGAACAGGCCGGCCACGATGATGAGCACCAGCGGGATGAGCTTGGCGATCATCGTGATGTTCCCGACCATCGCACCGACCTTGACGCCCATCATGTTGTAGGCGGTCAGGGCGATGATGAGGGCGTAGGCGATGAGTTTGACCTGCCCGTCGGACAGGTTCAGCACCGATTTCACGGCCATCGGCAGGGCCTGGCACAGCGCCGCGATGGACGCCGTCATCCCCGCCATGAGCATGGTGAAGCCGAAGGAGAACCCCACTGACGGGTGGTAGGCCTTGCGCAGGTAGACCACCTCGCCGCCGGTCTCGGGGTACTGCGCCCCCAGCTCGGCGAAGCACAGCGATCCCAGCAGCGCCAGCAGGCCCCCGATGAACCAGCAGATCAGTGCCAGTCCGTAGCTCATGTGGGTGCGTTCCAGCACGAAGGAGCCGGAGTAGAAGATGCCCGAGCCGATGATCATGCCGCAGATCAGGCTGATCCCGCTGAACAGGCCGATGGCCTTCTTGAAGCCGGCTCCCCCACCGGTGCCCTTCTCGACCTGCGTCATGGACGTCCCCGTTCCTCGCCGGGCGGGGTCAGGTCCGTCGGACCGGGCTCCGCAAGAGTGATGGGAGCCTACCCAGGATCGATGACAGCGACGAGGATGTGTTCGTTCTCCGGGATGCCGTCCTAAATACTGAAACCGCATCAGTGGTGACGTCACAGCCCCCGGTCCGGGCCGACCCCGGATCAGACAAGGGCGACGATACGGCCACCTTCCCGGCAGGCCGCGAACATCGCTGCGGAGCTGCGGGCCACCAGCACCCCGCCCCGCCATGCCACGAACAGCCCGGTGGAGGTGGCCGCCCCGGCCGAAGCTCCCGTCGAGGTTCATCAGCTACGGCTCGGTCGACCGGATTTCCCGCTCAGCGAGGGTTCTCGGCCCGATCGGGCCGAGAACCCTCGCTGAATGGAAAATCCGGGAGACAGTTCCCCGGGACTACTTGAGAGATCCGGCGGCCAGCCCGCCGACGATCCGGCGCTGGAAGATGAGCACCACGATCAGCAGCGGCACCGTCACGATGACGCCGGCCGCCATGATCGTCCCGTAGGGAGTGTCATAGCCGGAGACGCCGGTGAATTTCGAGATGGCCACGTTCGCGGTCATGTGCGTGTCGTCGTTGACCATCGTCAGGGCGATGAGGAACTCGTTCCACGCCGCGATGAAGGTGATGATCGCAGTGGTGAAGACACCCGGAGCGGCCAGCGGAAGGATCACCTTGCGGAACGCCTGACTGCGGGTGGCCCCGTCCACCATCGCCGACTCCTCCAGCTCATGGGGAAGCTGGCGGAAATAGGCGTTCAACGTCCACACCGCCAACGGCAGCGCGAAGCTGATCGACGGCAGAATCATCGCCTGATAGCTGTTGATCCAGTTCACCGGGAAGAACGCGTACCCGCCAGTGAACAGTCTCAGCAGCGGAACGATGAGCGTCACCACCGGGAACATCGAGGTGGAGATGATGAGGAACAGCACAAACGATTTCCCGCGGAACTTCAACCGAGCCATCGCATAAGCGGCCACAGTGCCGATGACCAGCACCAGGACCGTGGTGATCCCCGCGACGATCAGCGAATTGACCAGCGACCTCCCGAAATGGTTCTGCCCCGAGAACACCGCCTTGAAGTTGTCGAAACTGACGGGGCTCGGGATGAAATTCGTACTCAGCCCCATCGACGGCAGCCTCAGCGCCGAGACGATCATCCAGTAGAAGGGGGCCAGGCAGTAGACGATGATCAGCAGGACGCCGACGATCGTCAACACCCTGGTCACCTGCTCGGTGGGCTTGAGGCGACGATGGCGGAGCTGCTCGATCTCCTCCGCGCTGACCGTGGACTCAACCGTGCTCATGCCACACCTCCTGCACGCCGAGGCGCCGCCTCAGCAGACGCTGCCGAACCGGCCGCACTGATGACCGCCGGGCCGCTCGAGGACGCCGAACCCGCCTCGCCACCGCCGCCGCGCTTCTTCTTCCTCTTCTTGTCGGGATTCTGGTCGCCCATGATGTCGGCCCCCAGCACCTTCACGAAGACGAAGACGGCCAGGCAGATGTAGGCGAACAGGTACAGCGAGTACGCCGCCGCCTCCCCGTACCGCGACTGACCGGCCTCGTACCAGGACAGCATCGACAACGTCTTACCCGAATCAAGCATCCCCAGCAGACCGTAGGGCAGGTCGAACATCCTCATGGCGTCCAGGGTGCGGAACAGCACCGCCACCACGAGCACCGGCCGCACCAGCGGCAGGGTGATCCGCCAGAACGTCTTCCACGGACTGGCGCCGTCGACCTTCGCGGCCTCGTAGACCTGGGTGTCGATGGTCTGCAGCCCGGCCAGGGTGAGCAGACCGATATAGGGAGCGGTCTTCCAGATGTCGGCGATCAGAATCGCCACCTTGGCCTGCCAGCCCTCAGTGGTCCACAGCACCTGATGCCCGATCAGCCTGTTGAAGATGCCGTCGGCGTTGAAGATCAACTTCCACATCAGCGCCGAGACAATGGTCGGGATGGCCCAGGGCACCAGGATTCCGGCCCGCACCCAACCCAGCCCGCGCATCCCGCGCACCATGATGAGCGCCATGATGACGCCCAGCACGGTCTCGACGAGGACGCCGACCACGGTCAGCAGGGTGGTGTTACCGAAAGCGTTCCAGAACTGCTGCGAGGCGTCCGGGTTGGAGAACACCGCCGAGTAGTTCTCCAGTCCGACGAAGGTGTCGCCCTTCTCCACCAGCCCCGTCTCCGGATTGATCCCCGAACCGGTCTTGAAGAAGGACTGCCACAACGACAGCACCAGCGGGAATCCGACCACCAGGGCCAGCACGATGAACGTCGGCAGCAGGAGCAGATACGCGAATCGCTCCTCCTTGCGGGACTCGGCCGAGATCTTCTGCCGACTCATTTCGACAGCGCCTCCAGCTTCGTCTGCAGGGACTTCAGGGTCGCCCCGGCATCACCCTTCCCACCCAGGGCGGGGTAGACGGCGTTCTGGATCGCCAGTGTGACATCGCCGTAGTTGTGCACCTTGGGGCGGGTGGTGCCGCTCTCCAGAGTCTTCTTGAGCGTCGGCGTGTATGGCATCGCCTTGATGAGTTCGGCGTCGTCGTAGAGGGAGGCGAGCGCCGGAGCGCGGGACCCCGAGATCGCCCAGGCCTTCTGCACCGGCTCGGTGGCCATGTACTGGGCGAAGGCCAGGGCCGAGCCCTTGTTCTTGGCGAAGGAGGAGATCCCCAGGTTGTAGCCGCCGAGCACGGTGGTACCGGTGCCCGAGCCGATACCCGGCATGGGAGCGACGCCGAACTTGCCGGCCACCTTCGACGACCCGTCGCTCTGGGAGAACTTCGCCCACACATAGGGCCAGTTCGTGAGGAAGAGCAGCTTGCCGTCCTGGAAGGCCTGGCGCGACTCCTCCTCCTTGTAGGTCAGCGCCTGCTTGCCGATGTAGCCCTTGGCGAAGCCGTCGATCATCGCCTGGAGGCCGGCCTTGGCCCCGTCGCTGGTCGCGGTGGGCTTGCCCTCCTCGTTGAAGAGGGTGCCCCCCGCCGAGGCGACCGCGGCCGCGAAGTTGACCGTCAGGCCCTCGTACTTGGCGAACTGGCCGGCGTAGGCCGTCATCCCCTTGGCCGCGGCGGTGCCCTTCACCTTGTCCCAGGCCGCCCACATCTCGGCCCAGGTCTTCGGGACGCCGACGCCGGCGGCGTCCAGGATGTCCTTGCGGTAGAAGAGCATCTGTCCGTTGGTGACGAAGGGGATGCCGTAGACCTTCTTGAAGTAGGTCGCGCTGTCGACGCTGGACTTGAGGTACATCGCCGTGTCCGTGTTCTCGGGCAGCGGCAGTATCCACTGCTGGGCGGCGAACTCGGCGGTCCAGATCGGATCGACGGCGACGACGGTGTAGGCGTCCGACTTCACCTGGAAGTTGCGGATCATGGACGCCCGCTGATCGTCGGCGCTCTCCGACAGCTCGGTCAGCGTCGCCTTCTCCTTCGGGTGGGACTTGTTCCAGCCGTCGATGAGGGTCTGGAGTTTTCCCGTGGTGTCCTTGCCCATCGCGAAGGTGACGGGCCCTTTCTCGGTGAAATCGCCGGCGGATGAGGCCGATGAACCGGTGGAGCCGGAACCGGACTCGGAACCGCATGCGCCCAACAGCGCGGCAGCACTGAGGCCTCCCACCGCTGAGATGAATCCACGTCGAGATACTTTCATGGCGTGCTCTCCTTCGAACGCGTCGGCCTGGCGACCAGATATTACTTGGCCAGGGCCTCGAGTTTGGTCTGCAGCGACTTCAGGGTGTCGTCGACGCCGGTGCCACCGCTCAGAGCGGGGTAGACGGCGTTCTGGATCGCCAGCGTCACGTCGCCGTAGTTGTGCACCTTCGGCCGGGTGCCGGCATTGTCGAGGGCCTTCTTGAGGGTCTCGGTGTACGGGTAGGCCTTGATGACCTCGGCATCGGAGTACAGCGAGGTGGCCACCGGCGCCTGGCTGCTGGCCAGCGTCCAGGCCTTCTGCACGTCCTCGGTGGCCATGTACTTGGCGAAGGCCAGGGCCGAGGCCTTGTTCTTGGCGAAGGAGGAGACGCCGAGGTTCCATCCGCCGAGCACCGTGGTGCCGGTGCCCGACCCGATGCCGGGGACCGGGGCGACGTCGAACTTGCCGGCCACCTTCGAGGAGCCGTCGGTGGCGGCGGCCTTGGCGTAGACGTAGGGCCAGTTGACCAGGAACATGACCTTGCCGTCCTGGAAGGCCTGGCGGGACTCCTCCTCCTTGTAGGTGAGGTTCGGCTTGCCGATGTAGCCCTTGGTGAAGCCGTCGACCAGGGCCTGGAGGCCGGCCTTGGCCCCGTCACTGGTCGCGGTGGGCTTGCCCTCCTCGTTGAAGAGAGTGCCCCCGGCCGAGAGCACGGCCTGAGTGAAGTTCACCGTGAGGCCCTCGTACTTGGACAGCTGACCGGCGTAGGCCGTCATCCCCTTGGCCGCGGCGGTGCCCTTCACCTTGTCCCAGGCCGCCCACATCTCGGCCCAGGTCTTCGGGACGCCGACCCCGGCGGCCTTCAGAAGGTCCTTGCGGTAGTAGAGGAGCTCGCCGTTGGTGTTGAAGGGGATGCCGTAGAGCTTCTTGAAGTAGGTCGCGCTGTCGACGCTGGACTTGAGCAGCTTGGAGGTGTCGGTGCCGGAGGGCAGCGCCTGGACCCACTGCTGGGAGGCGAACTCGGAGACCCAGATCGGATCCATCGCGACCACCGAGTAGGCGTCCGACTTCACCTGGAAGTTCTGGATCATCGCGGCGCGCTGGTCATCGGAACTCTCCGAGAGTTCCTTGAGGGTCGCCTTCTCACTCGGATGGGCCTTGTTCCAACCGTCCAGGATCTCCTGGAGTTTGCCGGTGGTGTCCTTCCCGATCGCGAATGTGATGGGGCCCTTTCCGGTGAAGCTGCCGCTCGCACCACCGCCGGCCGATGACGAGGACGAGCCGGATGAATCAGATCCGCAGGCGCTCAGCAATGCTGCGGTGCCGAGGCCGCCTAGCCCGGCAAGAAATCCACGACGTGAAACTGACATGACGCATTCTCCCTCGAATGGAACTGGGCACTCAGTGAGTCGATGCCACACTCGACGCCGGGTCGGCACCGCCCCGTGGACGACATGCTAGCAGTTCCGAACCTCTTGCTTGTACCGGTACAAGCCGGTAACTTGTGTCGCACATTCGTGGAGCACCACCACATCCGCACCGAGGCGGGACACAGATGTCGACGGCGACTCGGGGATGTCCCCCCGGCTGAGGACACGCCCCCATGGCTCGACACGTTCGAGGGGAGAAGCGAGGGGTTGCCGAGAGCCAGTGCCTGCCCGATCTGTTCGGGGAGGCAGGAGCGAAGCGACACGGAGGGGTTGCCTCCATCTGACATCACAGAGAGGACACCGATGAGATCTCAACGATCGGCGCGAACGCGCCGCCTGCTCTCGACCGCCACAGCCGTGGCGATGGTGGGCACGGCACTGGCGGCCGCGCCTGCGGCCTCGGCCGCCCCCACCACGCAGTCCAGCACGCCGGTGGTCGGCGCGGAGACCCTGGCCCCGGGGGCCGGCGCCGCGGGACCGATGGATCTGACCGGGGAGGGCGGCATCGACTGGCTGCATCCCACCGGTTCGGGCGTCGAGCAGAAGAAGACCGACGACCACGCACTCGGACTGAAGGCCCTCGACGCCTCGCTCAGGGTAGCCACACTGACCGACTCCCCGGTGCGGATGTCCTGGAGCGACGGCACGAGCACATCCTCGAAGACCGGCGCCACCGACGGCGCCGTCTACAACAACCAGAGTCTGCCGGCCGGCGACGTCTCCTCCCAGAAGGTCGGCTACACCCTCACCGTGGCCCCCGCGCAGCAGACGCGACGGCTGACGGTGGTGACGGGCGGCTGGCAGGCCGACTCGACGTTCACCGTGGCGAGTACGGCATCCTCCGATCCCATCTACACCAAGAAGCTCTCCACCCAGGGCAGCGCCCTGGTGAAGCGGTACACGGTGACCATCGCCGCCGGTCAGGGCGCCACCATCACCTCGAAGCTGACCAGGACGTACAACCAGGCCGGCAACGTCTCACTGATGGCCGCCACCCTGGCCGACGACGTCGTCTCCCCCGCCGTGGCGTTCGCGCAGACCCCCTCGACGATGAACCTCACCAAGGAGGGCACCGTCGACTGGCTGCACCTGAGCGGGGCGACAGTCAATCGCTCGGCCGACGGCGACGGCTCGCTGCAGTTCTCCAAGCGCGACGCCGACGGCACGATCAACAAGCAGTCCGACAATCCGGTGACCTGGTCGTGGTCGAACGGGACGCCTACCACTTCCCAGTCCGGCACCCAGGCGGGCGCCTACTTCAAGACCCGCGACTCCGACGTCACCAAGCCCTGGGGCTGGAACCTGTCGGTCGCGGCGTCCAAGGCCCGCACCCTGCAGTTCGTGGCAGGCGTCTACCAGTCCTCGGCGACAGTGTCCGTCGATCTGGGCGAAGGCCCGGCCGCGGCGACCACCCTGTCGACGACGTCGGGATCAGTGACGAAGCTGTACACGGTGCACATCCCCGCCGGTTCGGCGGCCACCGTCTCGGCCCAACTGAACAGGACCAGCGGCAACGTCACCCTGGCGGGCGCCGCGCTGTCGAACACCGACGGGTCCGCCGATCTGACCCGGCTCATCGCCCAGGTCGGCGATTCCGACGTCGAGGGCACCGACGACTTCACCGGCACCCAGCTGGACACCGAGCTGGCCGCCGCCAAGGCCGCCCAGAACGGTTCGGCCGAGGCCGTCGCGACGGCCTGGACGCGCCTCTCGGCGGCCTTCGTCGCCGCGCAGAACGGAGCCGGGGACGCCCAGTACACCTTCAACAGCAATGCCGGGCTCACCAGCTCCTTCGGCTGGGAGGGCGACAAGAACGCCCCCATCGCCTTCATCGACGGCTCCTACCGGCTGCGCGACCAGAGCAACACGATGATCACCTTCGGGGTGCCGGATATTCCCGGCAAGATCAAGTGGTACAACGCCGAGGGCTACCTGCCCTCCTTCATCTCCGAGTACTCCAAGAACGGCCTGGACATCACCGTCCAGAGCTTCTCCGACGAGGCCACCGTCGACGGGAACCGGTTCGAGATCGCCTACTCGCGGATGACCGTGCGCAACGGCAACTCCACAGCCGTCGCGCTGCCGAAGGTCTCCAGGAAGCTGATCGGGCTCACCGCGTCGATCACGCAGACCACCGTCGCACCAGGCGCCACCGTCACCCGCGACTACGCGGTGGGGGCCGACCGCTTCGGCGGCTCCTACGCCTGGCCCTCCGACGAGAAGATCGCCGCCCTGGGCTCCTTCGACACCCACTACCGGCACATGCGCAGCTACTGGAACAAGCGGGTGTCCGGGATCGCGCAGATCACCGCCCTGCCCGACAAGCGGCTCATCGACGCCTACAAGGCCGGATACATCTACACCCTTATCATCCGCGATGATGTCGACGGCCAGAAGCAGCTGCACGTCGGCGAGAACGGGTACGACAGGATGTACGACCACGACACGATCGGGATCGTCTCGACCCTGCTCACCATGGGCGATTTCACCTACGCCAAGGACTACCTGGCCACCCTGCCGGCCCAGTTGCAGTACCAGGACGCGAAGTGGAAGTACTCCGCCCCCTTCGCTATCTACCTGCAGCGCACCGGCGACGCGACCTTCGTGAAGCAGCACTTCGACACCATCAAGGAGAACACCCGCACCATCGCCGCCGACCGCGAGGACGGCGGCGCCGGCGTCATGAAGATCACCAACGCCATCGACTCGAACGGCCACTGGACGGTCGACAACTGGTCGGCGCTGTACGGCCTGTCGACATATCGGTACGTCGCCACGACGCTGGGCCAGACTGCCGAGGCGGACTGGGCGAAGGCCGAGTACGACTCCCTGCTCAAGGCCGTCACCGCGAAGATCACCGCGACCCAGACAGCCAAGAACCTCACCTACATCCCGATGGCCGTCGACCAGGCCAATGAGGAGGGCCCTCGCAAGGATCCCCGCGACGCCAACTGGGCGTCGATGTTCCTGTTCGGCGGGTGGGGCTGGGGCTCCTATCTGTACGGCATGCCGCAGGCCAGCAGCATGCTCACCCAGATCGACCAGACCTACGCCTACGGGATCGAGCGCCGCAAGGACGTCTCCGACTCCCCGTACAACTTCGGCGGCTACCCGCACGGCTACTACTCCAGCGCCTACAACGCCGGATACGGGTCGGCGGCGCTGCGCGGGGAGAAATACCGCGACATCGGCATCAAGGCCTACCAGTTCATGATCGACCACTCCCAGTCGGGCCCCTTCGGCTGGTGGGAGGGCGTGAACTATCCCAGTGACACCTCCCCGTGGAATATCAGTCACGCCTCCGGGGGCGGCGGCTCGAACCAGCACATGTGGGGTCAGGCGATGGGCTCCAATGTGCTGTGGGATGCGCTGATCTCGTTGAAGTCCGACGGCTCGGTGATCCTGGGGCGCGGCGTCCCCTCCGAATGGGTGGCCGCCGGTAAGAAGGTGGCGGTGTCGAATTTCCCGGTCAGCAATGGCGGGCGCATCGGCTACTCGATGACGACGTCGGGGAAGACGGTGACGGTGAGGCTCACCGGAGACCGGGCCAAGGTCTCGGCGACCAGCATCGAGCTGGCCGCGGCGCGCGGCAACATCTCCAAGGTGCGACTGCTGGGGGCCGGGTCGGCGCTGGCCGGCATCGACCAGGCCGGCGGCCGGGTCCGGGTGCCCAAGGGCACCACGGAGGTGCGGATCACCCTCGGCAGGCCCGCGGCGTGGTCCGCCCGTGCGACCTACGACGTCGGCGATGTCGTGGCCTTCGACGGCTCGACCTGGCAGGCCGGCTGGTGGACCCGCGGTCAGAAGCCCGGCTCGCCCACCGGGGCGTGGCAGGAGATGAAGGCCGACTCCGACGGTGTGGCCGCATGGACGGCGTCGAGGGTCTTCACCGCAGGAGAGGTGGCGACCTACCGGGGCGTCACCTACCGGGCGAAGTGGTGGACCCGCAACCAGGTTCCCGGAGTGTCCTCGGGGCCCTGGGAGGTGATGAAGTAGCGCAGGTGGGGCCGGCCCGGCCGGCCCCACGACCGACATGATGAAGCAGGAACCCGGAGGGCCGGCCCGGCCGGCCCCCCGCCTTGGAGGAATGATGACGTCCCGGCGGTCCCAGTCACGACCCCAGTCGCGGGTCACGATGGCCGACGTCGCGCGCGCCGCGGGCGTGTCCACGATGACCGTCTCTCACGCGTACAACCACCCCGACCGGCTGGCGGCCTCGACACTGGAGAAGGTGCGGGTGGCGGCGAGTGAACTCAGGTACTACGGGCCGAATCCCTCGGCCCGGTCGCTGAGCCGCGGCCACACCGACAGCATCGCCGTGGTGGTCGGCGAGGGCCTGCTGTACGCCTTCGACGACCCGCAGTCCGGCCAGTTCCTGGCCGGGGTCGCCTCGGTGTGCGTGGAGCGGCGCCAGAGCCTCAGCCTGCTGCCGGTCGCGGGGGACGTCAGCGACGCCGCCCGGATCAGGGAGTCACCGGCCGACGGCTTCATCCTGTGGACCGGCGTCAACGACGGGCCGCTGCTGGACGCCATCCTGGCGACCGATCGTCCGGTCGCCATCCAGGGGGCGAGGCCCGCCTCCGCCGGCTTCCACGAGGGGGTGCACACGGTGACCATCGATGACCGGTCGGCGGCCAGGGCGGTCGCACGGCACGTCTTCTCCGGGGCGGCTCGTCCGGCGGTGCTGAGCTTCGCCCTGGCGTCCCACCAGCGGCCGACGGTGATCGTCGGGCCGGGCCTCGAGTCGATCAGGTTCCCCGGGGCGCACCAGAGGCTGCTCGGGTTCAGGGCGGCCTGCGAGGAACTGGGGCTGGACTGGGCCCGGGTCCCGGTGGCCGTGGTGAGCACCAATGATCGCCGGAATGCTCGGGGGGTGGTCTCGACCCTGCTGCCCAGGCATCGTCCCGACGCCGTGGTGGCGATGAGCGATCAGCTGGCGCTGGCGGTCCTGGACGTGGCCGGGGAGGACGGGCTGAAGGTGCCACGCGAACTGACGGTCAGCGGATGGGACGACTCCTCGCAGGCGCGGAGCGCGGGTCTGACCAGCGTCCACCAGAACCTGCGGGAACAGGGCATCCAGTGCGCCGAACTCGTGCTGGGGATCCGGGATCGTGCGGCCGAGTCGCCGTGGTCGCTGGCATTGCGGGGGTCGACGCGACGGGTGGAGTGACCCACCTCGCCTCTCCCTGCCCTTTTCCCTGGCCCGACCCTCTCCTGAATCGACGCAGCGCCGGAGTTTGAACGCAGCGCCAGGTATTCCTGGCGTTGCGTTCAAACTCCGGCGCTGCGTGGTCAACCGCCCGGCTGGCCGGGTCAGGACAGGATCCAGCGGACCTCCCAGGGACCCAGCGGGTCGGTGGCGGCGGAGCCGCTGACATTGCTCAGCACCACCCGGCCGTCGGGGATCGGTTCGGAGCTCTCGGACAGGTCCAGGGGCTCCGAGGACATATTCGCCGCCGCATCCAGGATGACGCCGTCGTGCCGACGGCGCACCCGCCACAGGCAGGGATGATCGGCGTCCAGCAGTTCGATGGTGCCCTCGATGAGCACCGGCAGCTCGTGGCGCAGCCGGCACAGCGTCGTATGGAACTCGAAGACGCTGCCCGGCCTTCCGACCTGATCGGCGGCGTTGATCTCGACGTGATTGGGGTTGACCGCCAGCCACGGATGCCCCGTGGTGAAACCGGCATTGTCGCCGGCGGTCCACTGCACCGGGGTGCGGGCGTTGTCGCGGCTGATGTAGCGGACCCCGGCCATCACCTCGGCCGGATCGCGGCCGTCCAGCTCGACGGCCTGGCGCCAGTAGCCCAGGGTCTCGACGTCCTCGTACTGGTCGATCCGCTCGAAGTGGGCGTCGGTCATGCCCAGCTCGTCGCCCTGGTAGATGAACGGCGTGCCGGGATGGGCGTGCAGCATGGCGGCCCAGGCGGTCGAGGAGCGCTCCCGGTAGGACTCGTCTCCCCAGCGCGAGACGTAGCGCGGCTGGTCGTGGTTGCCCAGGTACAGGGAGTTCCAGCCCGTCTCACACAGCCCGGACCAGCGGGCCAGGTTGCGCTTCATCTCCGGCAGCCGCAGCGGGGCGGGGCGGTACTTGTCGCCGTCGGGTCCGTTGTCGAGCCAGACGTGCTCGAACTGGAAGACCATGTCGAGCTCGTGGCGGTCGCGGCCACTGACGTCGGCGGCCTCGTCCAGGGTGACCCCGGGCATCTCGCCGACAGTCATGAGCACTTTGTCTCCGGCCCCCAGCACCTCCCGGTTCATCTCGGCCAGGAACTCGTGGAGGCGCGGCCCCACCGAGCAGGCGATCATCCCGGAGCCGGTGTCGTCGGGGCCCCAGGCGGGCTTGGAGATGAGGTTGATGACGTCCATCCGGAAGCCGTCGACGCCCCGATCGAGCCACCAGTTCATCATCGTGTACACGGCCGCCCGGACCTTCGGGTTCTCCCAGTTGAGGTCGGGCTGGCCGGGGGCGAAGAGGTGCAGATAGTACTGGCCCGAGGCCTCGTCCCAGGCCCAGACGGGCCCGGAGAAGGCCGACACCCAGCGGTTCGGCTCGTCGCCGCGCCACTGGCCGGGGCCGGCGTCGCGGGCGGTGGCATCGGGGCGGGGGTCTCGCCAGATGTACCAGTCGCGGTGCTCCGCGTCGGGGCCGGTGAGGGCGTCGCGGAACCAGGCGTGCTGGTCGGAGGTGTGGTTGACCACCAGGTCCATCACCAGGCGGAGGCCGCGGGCGTGCATCTCGGCGATGAGCCGGTCCATGGCGGCCAGGTCGCCGAAGATCGGGTCGACGTCCTGGTAGTCGGAGATGTCGTAGCCGTTGTCGGCCATCGGGGAGCGATAGGCCGGGGAGAGCCAGACGGCGTCGACGCCGAGGGCCACCAGGTGATCGAGGTGGTCGATGATGCCCTGCAGATCGCCCACCCCGTCGCCGTTGGAGTCGGCGAAGGAGCGCGGATAGATCTGGTAGACCACCGCGGAGCGCCACCATTCTGTTCCGGCGCGATATGTTCCGGCATGATGGGTGGCTTCGGCGCCCTGGGGGACGCCGGCGCCCGGGTCGCCTGCACCGGAGGAGGGCGGATCGGAGTGGATCAGGGTGGTCATCGGTGCATCTTCCTTCCAGCGGCGCGTCCGCCGGAGACGGCCGCGGTGTCGTTGACGGTGAATCCTTCGAGGTCGCCGGCGATCACGGTGGGCTCCCATTCACCGGCCGGGTTCTGAGCATATGTGCCCTGCCGGGCCCGCACGACCAGTAGGTGGCCGACAGGCCCGAGCCCGATCTCAGATGTTCCCGGGGAGCGGCGGGGCGCTGCCCAGGCCCTGTTCGATGACGTCGCGGATCGACCGGGTGAGGCGGTGCGGGTTCTCGCCGAGTTCGGCGAAGACGGCCCTGACAAGGCCGTCGCGTGAGGCCCCTGGCCCGATGCGACTGCTCACGTCGGCCACAAGATTCGCCCACTCGACGGGGTGGATCTCCTCCATCCCGATCCCGTGATCGAGCTGATGACGTCGATGCGAGCTCATCGACTCCGGGCTCACACCCTTCGGCCACACGAAGCCGTGGGAGTCGGTGATGACGTCCGCCCCGCGCAGCAGCGAGGCGATCTGCTCCTGGCGCGACGCCTGCATCCGGGTCAGGCCGAAGGCCCGCGCCACCAGGTAGTGGAATCGTCGCTCCTGAATCGGGAACTCGGCCATGCAGATCTCGTGGGCCGCCCGGTGGACCTGCTCCCGGGCGTCGGTGCGAAGGTTCGCCTCGTCGAGGAGATCGCGCTCCCCGAACCGGTGCTCGGGCCATGCCATGAACTCGGTGACGCTCGTCAGACGCTCGGAGATCTGCGCATCCGCGGCGATCTGCTGATCCGCAGCCGTGTCCGCACCGTCGGTCCGCCGCCCTGCGGCGGCGCGCGCCACAGCCCGGGTGCCGAGATCACCGATGGCGGTGTCCCCCGGTCCGGGCGCCGCATCGGTTCCGGTCTGCAGTCCGGCACCGTCGGCGGCCTCAGCATCCGGATGCCCGCCTTCCGCATCCTCGGCGATCGGCAGAGTCGGGGCGTCAATCACCTTGTCAGACTCATGATCATCGTCGGGAGGGCTCTCCAGCAGAGCTGTGTCGTCCGGCCGGGCGATGTCCTCGGTCCCAACCGGCCGCGCCGCCTGCTCCCCCTGTACCGCCTGCTCCCTCTGCACCGAGGCGACCAGCCGGACGATCACGGAGTCGCGGTCGTTGAGCCACTCGGGCAGCCACACCCGCTCCACATCGGGCCAGCCCATCATGCCGGCCAGCACCGTCGTGGGCAGCACGTCCCGGTCGTACACCGTCTCGCGCCGGTTCCACGACGGGCCGTCCAGCAGCACCGCCACCAGCGGCATCTCGGGTTCGGCGGGATCCGACAGCACCAGATCGATCCGGAAATCGGACATGCCCGCATCGGTGCGCACCGACAGCCCCGCGGCCCGCAACGCGGCGGCGATGTCATCGGTGTGGCGGTCGGAGCCCCGGGCCGGGCCGGCGTCGGCGATGATCTCCGGTCCGGTGGCGGCCACCCGGAGATAGTCCTTGAGGTGGTGCAGCCCGACCGAGCGACTCCGGTCGGCATGCAGCTGGTCGATCTGGAAGCTGCAGAACATCACCACCTGACGCCGCGCCCGGGTGATCGCCACATTGAGCCGCCGCTCCCCTCCGGGGCGGTTGAGCGGCCCGAAGTTCAGCGGCACGTTGCCGTTCTCGTCGGCGGAGAACGCCACCGAGAAGAGGATGACGTCGCGCTCATCTCCCTGGACGTTCTCCAGGTTCTTGATGAAGACGCCGTCGGGGGAATCCAGGCAGGCCGTGATCCGGGGATCGTCCAGATCCCGCAGCCGGGTCTCGATGAGGTCGCGCTGCTGGGCGTTGAAGGTCACCACGCCGATCGACGGCGACAGGTCCGGGGAGGCCTCGAAGCGGCGGCGGATGTCGGCGACGACGGCGTCGGCCTCCAGTGGATTGGTGCGCAGCAGCCCCTTGGGCCGCCCCCGCTGCGAGGAGTGGATGAACTGGCCGTCGACCACCGGGTGCATGAGGATCCCGTATCCGTCCGGCCCGTCGTCGCGGCCGTCGGGCAGCGGGCTGGGGAAGGAGGACAGTTTGCCCTCGTAGTAGTGCTGGTTCGAGAAGGCGATGAGCGACTCCACCCGGCTGCGATAGTGCCACGACAGCCAGTGACGGGGCACCTGGGCGGCCACGCACTCGCCGAGGATCGACTCCTCGTCGGCCAGCTCCTCGTCGGCGAACTCGTCGTCGCGCACCAGCTGGGCGAAGGAGGTCGGCGGCATCTGGTGGGAGTCGCCGCACACGACGACGGCCCTGCCCCGGCCCATCGCGCCCACCGCCGATGCGACGGTGATCTGGGAGGCCTCGTCGAAGACCACCAGGTCGAAATCGGACCGGTCGGCCGGGATGAAGCGGGCCACCGAGTCGGGGGATACCAGCACGCAGGGCGTGATGTGGCTGATGAGATCGCCGTACTCGGAGAACAGCGAGCGGATCGTGCGGCCCCGGCCGCGCCTGCGGTTGATCTCGCTGCGCAGCGTCGCCAGCCGGGCGGTCTCCCCGTCCAGGGCGGGGCGGTGGTTGCCCAGGGTCTGTGCGATGAGGAGTTCGGGCAGCACCCGGCGGATGCTCTCGGTGGACCTGAGATAGCCGTCGATGGTGTCGGTCTGCTCGGCCGGGCTGAATCTGCCGAAGGAGGCCCGACGCTCCCCCTCCGACAGGGTCGCGGCCGCCAGCCCGCGCTCGAAGGCGTCGCCGACGTCGGCGGGCGCGACGTCGTGAGAGAGCATCTGGCCGACGGCCTGGTCCAGGCCGTTGCCGCGGAACGCCGCCAGCCGCGCGTTGATCTCGTTGCGAGTGGTCAGCTCCTTGAGGCGGAACTCCCGGCTGCCGGCCACCGGGGCGGCGTCCAGCACCTCATCGGCGGCGATCGTGCCCCCGGATACCTCGGCGAGGGTGCGCGCCGCCGCCTGGCAGCGTCGGATGCGGGAGGCGGCGGTCCGCCGGTCCGCGGCGTCCAGCAGAGTGCCGGCGGCCTCCTGGAAGGGGGTCGGACGCGATCCTGGCCTGGCCGGCAGGGAGGCCACCTCACGGTGCCACCCGATCGCCGAGCGCGCGGCCTCGCGCGAGGCCGCGTCCAGCGGGCTCCACCGCCCGGCCCAGCGCGCCGTCATCGCCGGAACCGTCTCGGCTGCCAGCTCGGCGAGCCGTCCCACCCGGTGCCGCAGGGAGATGAGCTCGTCGGCCATCGCCAGCAGCAGCTGCGGATCGTCGGTCATCGGACGGCCGGTGGCGTAGGGCGCCAGCGGCGCCAGCGCCCTCTCGCACTTGCGGGCCTTGCCGAACATGGCGCTCTTGGCGTCGACCAGGTCGGCGCGCACCTGGTCCAGCGGGCCGGAGAGCACGTCGGGACGGTAGAAGGCCAGCGCATTGGGCCGCACCCTGTCGAACTCGGCCAGGCCGGCGTCCAGCATCGCGGCACCGCGCTGCCACTGCGGGGTGCCCAGTTCCGCAACCGTCTCCCGGGTGAGCGTCGGCTCGTCGAGCGCCTCGCACAGCAGCCTGATCTGGTCCGGAGATCCGGTCCTGGCGGCGGCCGCATCGGGGCCGGCATCGGCGAAGGCCGCGCGCAGCTCGTCGACGGCGTCCAGCAGGGCCGGCAGCCGAGCAGGATCGACGGCGTCACGAAGATAGAGCATCTGGCCGATCGCGCCCGGATCCTGGTTCCACAGGGCGCTGCGCAGCCCCGGCAGGCTGTCGCGCAACCGCGAGACCTCTCCGACCGCCAGCGTCGACAGCCGTTCGGGCTCCAGACGCAGTGTCGGCCCGTCGCCCTGGGCGAGCAGGCTGGTGCGCGCGCTGAAGTACGAGAGCCCCCCGGCGACCGGATCGTGCAGCCCGTGCTGGTACTGCCTCAGACGCCCGCCGGCCGAGCGCAGCCTGGTCCGTTCGGCGCGGATCCCCTCGGCATCAGGCTCGACCGACAGGTCCAGGGCGCGGCGCAGCTTGGTGCGCACAGCCTCGGGACGCTGGTCGCGATCGTGCAGGTTGAGCACCAGGTCGCCGACGCCGACGCCCGCCAGGCGTCGGGTGACGACCTCCAGGGCCGCCTGCTTCTCGGCGACGAAGAGCACCCGGCGTCCGTCGGCGATGGCGCGCACGATGAGGTTGGTGATGGTCTGCGACTTGCCCGTTCCCGGCGGGCCCTCCACCACCATGGTGTGGCCGGCCAGTGCCTCGGAGACCACCGCGGCCTGGGAGGCGTCGGCGGGGATCGGCAGCCGGGAGACCAGCTCGTCGAGATCCGAGTCCGCCTCGCCGGCGTTCGGATCGACGAAGGGGTCCTTCGGGGTCTCGATGAGATGACGCACCAAGGGGTTGCGGGCGATCTGCTCCCAGGACTCCTCGAGGTCCTTCCACAGCCGGAACCCGCCGAACTTGAACAGCCCCAGGTGGACCGTCGGCTCCACGTGGAAGCCGAGTCCGTTGTCGATGAGGGCCTGCCGGACGGCGTCCAGGCTCTTGTCGATGTCGAGCCCCGCGGCGTCCTCCTCGGGGTCGGCCAGGCCGGGGATCTGCAGCCCGAGATCGACCGCCAGGCGCTCCAGCAGGGAGAAGTTCGGGGTGGAGGAGCCTGCCCGGTCCAGGGTGATCGAGTACAGGCTCTTGCGCGACTTTCGGTGCAACTCCACCGGTATCAGGATCAGCGGGGAACGCAGATCGCGCTCCCCCGACCGCCACACCAGGGACCCGACCGCCAGGAAGAGGTTGTTGGCGCCGGTCTCCTCGATCAGGGTCCGGGTGTCGGCGGCGATCTTCTGCAGGGCGGAGTCATAGGCCTCGACCGGCAGGTCGGTGGTGACGCCCTGCCGCTCCAGCAGCTGAGCGGCCAGGAAGGTCTCGTCGTCGACGGAGGTCTGGGCGTCCCTGGGGTTCAGGTACAGCTGGGTACCGCCGCTGACCAGATCCTCGAAGGTGCCGGTGAGACTGCTCGGCACGGCCAGCCCGACGATGCTGTGACGTCGGATCGCCGAATCGGGGCAGTTGATGAGCCGGTTCCGCAGGCTCAGATCGAGCAGCTGCCGTTTCCACTTCTCCACCTGCGCCGGCCCCTTGGGGCGACGCGGGGCTCGGGTGAGAGGAGGGGCCGGATCGGGGGTGATGATCGGGCGCTCCGCCGGCTGGTAGGAGACCTCGACGGCCTGCCCGGACTCGTCGTGGCCGCGCACCGGCAGGGCCGCGACGCCGCGCTCCCGGGCCTCGTGCACGGAGACGGCGAAGAGCACCGCCGAACCGTCGGGGAGCATGGCCTGCCGGGCGGCGTGGTGCAGGGTTGCCGGGCTGACGGCGTCGGCATTGGTGAGGGCGGTGGTCTCCACCAGGCCGATGTCACCGCGATCGATGTGATTGATCAGGGACGGGCCGGACGCCGCGATCGGCTCGGGGCCGTGGTCCTCGGTCTTCCAGTAGCCGAGGAAGGCATGGCCGTCCAGCAGCAGGAGGAGCGGCTGGAGGTCGACGAACTCCAGGGCACTGGCCATCAGGATCGTGGTGTCCAGACAGGTGGCCAGCCGCCCCTCCAGGACTTCCTCGGCGGTGCGGATCCGCTGGCCCTCGTCCGACCAGTTGGTCGGCGGGGCCGAATAGGCGACGTCCTTCTCGACGATCGCCTCGCACAGCGCCGCGATGGTGGCGTCGACCCGCTCGGCACTCTCCTGGTAGCCGTTGAGGGCGGCGCTGCCGGTCACCGTGCGCAGGTGGTCGGCGGCCCGTCGCCACAGCTCGGGGAGTTCGGTCTGCTGGGGCTGGACAAAGGTGGCCAGGGTACGCGCCGCATTGCCCACCGAATCCCGCAGCCGCCACTGGCGGGCCGCCAGCACGACCGGGCCGTCCACCGTCACCTCGCGCTCCCGGTCCTGCGACTCCACCCGGATGCGCACCGTGGTGAGAGCCTGGGATGTCATCTGCAGCAGCTCGGTGCGGTCGAGCCTGATGGTGCTGGAGCGCTCGATCGGATCGGTGAGCAGATCGACCCCGAAATGCCAGGGCTCGGTGATCGCGGTGCCCTCGTTCTCCATCACCACGGTGATCCGCAGCCCGGCCAGCCGGTGACCCTGGGCGCCGTCGACGGGAGGGACGACCCGGTGCATGGTCTCGGCGGGGGTCTGATCCTCCTCGGCGCCAACCCTCCAACGCGAGGGGTCGGCCTCGCCATCGCCGGTCGGGGCATCGGACGCGTGCATGACGTCCTGAGGGAGCGAGAGGGCCACGGAGATAGGAGTGGCCAGTCCCGCGACCGCCTGAGCATAGGAGACCACCGGCGCGAAGGTGACGTCCAGGCGCACCGCGTCGAGGGGGTTGCGGTCCTGCTCCGGTTCATCGGAGGCGCCCAGAGCGCTGAACTCATCCGAAGCGCGCAGAGCCCGACGGGGAGCGCGGAAGGCGGTGTCCTCCTGAGGATCGGGGGCCTCGTCATCCGTGGCCGGCGAATCGCCGCCGTGGGCCTCCTGATCCTCGACGGGAGCGGATGCGGGCTCGGGCGAGGAGGTCGGGGCGGTCCAGGATGAGCCGGCAACGGCATCGTAGAAGGAGGTCACCTCGGCGACTCCGGCGTCGGCCCCGATCTCCTTGAGCACCTCGCGCACCGAGCCGAGCGCGGCCAGCGTCTGATACCGATCCAGTTCGGCACCATGGGCGACGGCGTTGCGCGCCTGACGCACCTCGTGGAGGCGGCTGCGGAAGGCCGGTTCGGTGCGCAGGATCGGCGTGCGGCCGGGGCCCAGCGCCGTCAGCGCCCAGATCTGCATGGACAGGTCCGACAACTCCTCGGCCGCACCGCCGGACCGTCCGTCGCGGGAGGGCAGGCTCCAGTTCGGCCCGTAGCTCTCGGCCAACCGCCTCCTGACGTAGGGCTCCAGATGAGCCGGCAGGGTCTCGAACAGAGCACGACGAAGGTAGTCGCTGCGGTGGAACTCCATGCCGGCGCCTTTCCTGAACAGGTTGATCACAGACTAATGGTGCGCACCGACATGAATCGCGTCAGGGATGCCCAACCCCCTGCCCGCGACCCCCGGAGATCGGGGAAGAGGCTGAGTCTCAGTCCTGCACAGACGGCGGGATTCGGGGGCCGCCGAGACCCACCTCGCGATCAGCGGGCGCCCCGGCCGTGGCCACACCTGTCGCCAGTGCGACAAGCGCCGGGAGGGCCTGTGCCAACCGGAGCTGCTCCTCGTCGTCCAGCCCGCCGACCCCTGCGCGATAGATCTCCAGCCACGACCGGTCGATCCGTTCCCGCTCCGCGGCGGCCCGCTCGCCGGGTTCCAGACGGACCACCCTGCGGTCACGGTCATCCGGCTTCTTGGTCACCAGTCCAGCCCGGGACAGCCGGGATGGGGCCGATCGTCGCCAGAGATCCCGTCCGGCCTCAGCTGTCCTCAAGGACGCGTTCAGACCCAGAGGCGTTCGACTGGAAGGACGTGGATACGGTCCTCGACCGGATATCCCCGACTGCCAAGATGAAATGCGATGCCCGAGATGAAGGCGTCACCGAGCCGTGCATGGAGCTTTCGCAACCCGGACAGTTGCCGCGAATCGATGTGATCACCGGCTTTGATCGCGAAGGCGAGTACGGCGCCATCCTGGCGCTCAAGCACGAGATCGACCTCGTCGCCATCGCGCGTGCGCCAATGGCCCGCGGTGACGACGTCATTCATCCAGCTTGTCTGGCGAATGATCTCCTGGACGACGAAGGACTCGACGAGGTGTCCGAACTCGGTCAGCGACGACGGGTCGCCCCGCTCGAGCTTCGTCCTGCTGAGCCGGAGCAGGTGCGCCCCGATGCCGGAGTCCACGACATGGATTTTCGGAGCCTCCACGCTCCGGGACGACACCGTCGTTCCCCAAGTCGGCAGGAGGCTGAGCAGGAACAGCGATTCGAGCAACTGCAGGTACGACGTGACGGTGCCTCAGGAGATCTCCAGCGGTTCGCCGACCTTCGAGATATTGAGGAGCCCACCCGTCTGGCCAACCGCCCTGGTCAACAGCCTCGGGAGAACCGCAGCCCGATTCTCTTCACCATGCCGCCAGACCAGCCTCCATCGACAATTAGCCGATCCTTCAGCTGCCAACTAGCCGCGCTACTTTCTGACAACCTGCCGAACGATCAACCAGCGATCTGCCGCGGCGGCCTGGCGCCTGCGGCCCGGGCAGACGGTACAGATGTCGCGGTCGTGGGGTTGTGGTGACCGGGACGAGACGAGATTCCCGCTCAACGAGGGTCCCCGTCCTGGATGGGACGCCGGGAACCCCCGTTGAGCGGGAAAACCGCCAGTTGATGAACCGGATCTGTCAGCCCGACGACTCCTCCGGGACCGCTCTCACTCCACCGGGGTGAGGAGGGTCAGCACCGAGGCCGGCTCCCTGATGAGTGGACCCAGAGCCTCATTGAAGGGCCCGCCGTAGGGCGCGGCCAGATGAGTCTGGAAGGCCTCCTCATCGGCGTAGGCCTCGAAGACGAAGAACCGGTCCGGATCATCCTCGCGCCTGTTCGGGGCGAAGATGACGTTGCCCGGCTCGGCCCTCACGCTCCTCCCGTACTCCGCGAGCCGCTCGGCGATCTCTTCGGCACATCCTGGTTTCGCGGTGAACTCCGCATGCAGTGTTCTCATGGTCCCTGTTCTCATGGCCTCTCCTCACTCCTTCGTGAACCCGGTGACCAGCTGCGCCGTCCCGATGGTCGCCGACCCGTCGGTCACCGAGAGCCCCAGCCCGGTCCCGGGCTTGTCGTACATCCTCACATCCAGCGCCACCCCGTCGACGTAGAGGGTGGCGATGGTGTCGTCGACGACGATCTCGATGTCGCATCCCTGGCCCGGTTCCAGGACGAACGGCCGTTCCAGCCCGCGGTTGTCGAACCGGTACCAGGGCCAGTTCGGCACCCGGTCGAAGTCGATCCGCCGCTCCCCCTGGCGCAGTGTGAAGGCGTAGGCGTCTCCCACCTCGTCGCCGAACAGGCGGATGGAGACCGCCCGGGCGTCGACGTCGTCCAGGTGCAGTCTGACGATGAACGGCTCGTCGCCCGGCAGCTCGCCGAGGTCCACGACCTGCTGTCCGTCGGGAGACGAGACCGTCACCGCCCGACCGAGAAGGTCTTCCGAGGCCGGGAACGCGGCCTCGACGGTCCCGGGAGCCTTGACCCCCAGAGAGCCGTCGGCGCGCTGGTACACCTCGTGGACCACCAGGGTGCCGCCCCACTGCCAGGCGCCGAGGTCGTCGTCACCCTCCTTGGTGGCCACCCAGCCGAACAGGTAGCGGTGCTCGCCGTCCGAGGCGGACCGGGCCGCGTAGTAGGCCCGCCCGTCGAAGGCGTCGTCGACCGGGGCGCTCCACGGCCCCTCCAGCGACCGCGACATCCGATAGACGGTCTTGGAGCGGTCGCTGTACTCGGTGGTGAGCAGGTACCACCACTCGCCGATCCGGAACAGGTCGGGCATCTCGTGCATGGTGAACAGGCCCGGGGCCCAGAAGTCGCCCTGGAACTGCCAGTGCTCCAGATCGGGGGAGGTGAACCAGACGGTGCGCCCGGTGACCGCCAGCTTCGGGGAGTCGGTCCGGGCGCCCAGGATCATCACCCAGCGGTCGTTCTCCTCGTCGCGCAGCACGAAGGGGTCGCGCCAGTCGGTAGGGTCGTAGCCGGGTTCGGGCGGGAACATCTGCCCGGGAAGCTTCGTCCAGTGCGTCAGGTCGTCGCTGACGGCGTGCGCCAGCACCTGGGAGGCCCTGCCCTGGGCCGGATAGTCGCGGTTGTAGGCGGTGAACAGGGCGTGATACTTCCCATAGGCCTCGAACGCCGAACCGGCGAAGATGAACTGGTCCTGGGCGTCGTCGTCCCCCTTCTCCAGGGCCTCGCCGAGATCCTCGAAGTCGACGAAGTCGGTGGTGCGCGCCAGCGCCCAGCCGAAGGGCTCGCCGAAGGGTTCGGGCCTTCGGGTGTCGCGCTGATGGAACAGCTGGAAGGCGCCGTCGGCGTAGAGCGGCATGCAGTCGCCGAACCACGTTCCGGGATGCTGGTAGTAGAGCTTGTGCACGGAATATGTCCTTTCGGTTGCCAGGTCGATCTCAGGGTGGAGGTCGCCGGGGAATTTCAGATATTCGTCTTGAGGCCGGACACGAAGGCCCGCTGGAACACCAGGAAGACGATGACGGCCGGCAGCGAGACCAGCAGAGCCCCGGCCAGGACCACCGGCGGGCCGACGGTGCCGTAGTTGCTCTGCAGGCCGGCCAGCGCCGCCATCACGGGCCGCACGTTCTCATTGAACGACAGCGTGATGCCGAACAACAGTTCGTTCCACACCCAGACGAACTGGAAGACGAAGGCCGCCAGCAGCGCCGACCGCGACAGCGGCAGGTAGAAGCGGGCGAAGACCGTCCACCAGGAGGCGCCGTCCATCTGCGCCGCCTCGGAGATCTCGTGGGGCATCCCCACCATGTGATTGCGGATGATGAAGAAGGAGAAGGGCACGCAGGTGGCGGTGTAGACGAGGTAGAGGCCGAGCCGAGAGTCGTACAGCCCGGTGCCGGCGTAAGCGCTGAACAGGGGCCGCAGGAAGGCCTGCATCGGGAACAGCGAGCCGGAGTAGATGAGCCAGAAGATGAGGGTCTTGCCGCGCCCGGGCAGCGCCGTGGCGGCGTAGCCGGCCAGCGCCGCGGCCAGCACGGCCAGGGCGCCGCAGACCACGGCGTAGACGAAGCTGTTGAGCATGGCCGGCCCGAGGTTGGCGACCTCCCAGGCGGACTGCCAGTTGGACAGCAGCCCGAACCTGGTGGGCCACCACACGGCATGGCCGGTGTACTCGGCGTTCGGGGTGAAGGCGTTGACGATCAGCAGCCAGGTCGGCACGAACCAGACGACGGCCAGCACGACGACGAGGGCGCCGCGAAGGATGCGCATTCCACGATTCATGGTGTACTCACTGCTCCTTGAGCTGGCGCTGCAGGTAGCCGACGGAGACCGCGACCACGAGGATGGAAAGGATGACGGTGATCGCGGCGCCGGTGCCGGGACGCTGCAGGACGAAGCTCTGCCAGTACATCGACAGCGCCAGGGTCTCGGTGGACCGCCCTGGGCCGCCCTGGGTGAGCACCCAGATGAAGTCGAAGGATTTCAGCCCGTTGGCCAGGCTGATGCCCAGCACGATGGCGGTGGTGTTGCGCAGCTGCGGGAAGATGATGAGGAAGAACCGCTTGACGCCGGCGACGCCGTCCAGGGCGGCCGCCTCGATGGTCTCCTGCGGTATCCCCTGGAGGCCCACCAGGTACAGGATGACCGCCACCCCGGAGGCCTGCCAGGAGTTGGCCAGCACCATGACGATGGTGTTGAGCGGCCAGCTGAGCAGCCAGGCGTGGGTCAGGCCGCCCAGCCCGACGTTGATGAGCAGGTCGTTGATCGCACCGTTCTCCTGGAGCATGAAGTTCCAGACGACGGCGACCGCCGTGCCGGACAGCGCATAGGGCAGCACGATGAGCAGCCGGGGCCACTTGCCCCAGGAGACGCTCTCGGTGAGCGAGGCGATCGCCAGCCCGAGGCCGCCGGGGATGATGACGGTGCCGATCAGCCAGATGACCGTGTTGATCATCGACTTGATGATGGCGGGGTCGGTGAGCACCTGCCCGTAACCGGCCAGTCCGGAGAAGGTCGGGGCGACGAACTCGTCGCCGAAGAAGCTTCGCCACAGCGTGTAGGCGGCCGGGGCCAGCGCCCACAGCCCGACCAGCACCACGGCGGGGATGAGGTAGGCCCAGCGGAAGGCCCGGGTGGGGCGGTCGGGCCGCACCTGCTGGCCCGTCGGACCGGTCTTCGCCGACACGGCGGGGATCTGAGACGTGGTCATGACGTCACCTTCTGCCAGTACTTCCACTCGGTGTCGGCGCGCTCCTGAAGGCTCTCCAGGACGCCGACCGGATCGTCCGGGTTGGCCATGAACCCGCCGAGATCCTGCAGGTTGCCGTCCACCAGGGCGGGCGGGCTCGCCTCGTAGTAGCGGTTGAGGATCTTGATGTCGTTGTCGGTGACCTGCTTCTGGATCCGCTGGGACTGCGGGTTGACCCAGGGCACCTTCGGATTGGCGGTGCTGCCGTTGAGGAAGGACGCCCACTGCTTCTGGACGTCGGGGGCCATCCATGAGTTCGCCACCTTGAGCGTCTCCTCGAGGTGCGGGGCCCGCCTGGGCACCAGCAGCCCGGCCGTCTCGGCGATGGTGGCCTTCGGCGCCGACCCGTCGACCGGCGGCAGGATGAAGCAGTCGAAGCCGTCCTTGCCGAGGCTGGTGGCCTCCAGGGCCTGGGAGCCCCAGGCGGCGGCGTTGACGTACATGCCGATCTGCTCCTTGGCCACCATGGCCGGGAAGTCGTTGTCGGCGACGTCGGGGCTGGTGAACCAGCCCTTCCGGATCATCTCCTGCCAGATCTCCATCATCTGGCGTCCCGGCGCGTCGAGGAAGGACGCCTTGCCGTGACAGACCTTGTCGAACCAGTCGGCGTCCACCGCCACGGCCAGCGGGCTCATCCAGTAGGCGACCGGGAAGGAGTTCACCTGGGTGGCGCCGATCGGGGTGATGCCGGCCTTCTTGAGGGCCTCGCAGGCGGCGATGAACTCCTTCCAGGTGGTGGGGCGGGTCAGGCCCAGCCGCTTGAAGACCTTGACCGAGTAGAAGAGGACGTAGAAGCCCTGCACCAGGGGGATACCGTAGCTGTGCCCGTGGTAGTCGAACATCGCCTTGGTGTCGGCGCTCGCCCAGCCGTTGGCCATGATGGTGTCCCAGACGTCGTCCAGTTCGCGCAGGTTCCCGGTGCGGGCCAGATCCTGCATCCGGAAGCCGGAGCCCCACTTGTGGATGTCGGGAGGGTTCCGGGTCTGGAGCTGGGACTGGATCACCTGCTGGTAGGAGGAGGTGCCGGGCACCGACTGGGGGCCCAGCGTCGCGCCGGCGCGACGCTTGAGGGCCGCGTCGGTCCGCTCGAAGCCCGGGCTCCAGGTCGGCACGTCATTGAAGAACGCCACTGTGCCCGGGGGCGTCTTGGAACCTTGGGCGCATCCGCCGAGCAGCAGGCCGAGCCCTGCCGCTCCGGCGCCCGCCAGGAATCTCCGACGATTCATCGTCATCCTTTCGCCACATCTTTGAGGTTTGTCCAACGTAGGACAACCATGCGACCGGCGTCACCGGGCCGGGAGCCGCCGAGAACCGTCTGCTAGCGTCAACGTGCGGGGCAGACCGCCCGGACGCTGGATGACATCGATGTCTGTTTCAGAGAGGACGGATCATGAGGAAGGATCACGCGACGATCCACGACGTCGCCCGTCACGCTGAGGTGTCGGTGAAGACCGTCTCCCGGGTGCTCAATCACGAGCGCGGCGTCAGCGACGCCATGAAAGCCCGCGTGCAGGCGTCCATGAAGGCCCTCGACTACCGCCCCAACGCGGCGGCGCGGGTGCTGCGGCGCAAACTCACCCGTTCCATCGGGTTCGTCTGCGAGGACATCTCCGAGCCTGTCCAGGCCCGCCTGGCCAGGGCGATCGAGAGCGTCGCCAGCCGGCACCGGTGCACCCTCACAGTGTCGCTGACCCACCACGATCCGGGCCGCGAGCAGGCCGTGCTCGAGTCGTTGATGGCCCGCCAGATCGACGGGATCCTGCTGTGGCCCACCGGCACGGCGAGCCGGTATCTCCAGCGCCTGGTCGCCACCGTGCCGATCGTCTGCGTCGACCGCCCGATCCCAGGCGTGGAGACCGACGTCGTGCTGTGCGACAACATCCGGGGAGCGGCCGAGGCCACCGGACTGCTGGTCGGGCGCGGTCATCGCCGGATCGCCTTCGTCGGCGATCCGCCCGAGCTGTTCACCCAGACCGAGCGGCTGAAGGGGTATCAGCGGGCGCTCGCCGAAGCCGGCCTGCCAGAGGATCCCCGCCTGGAGTTCTGCCGGGAGATCGAGACGGATCACAGCCCGTTGCGCCAGCAGCTGCGTTACTGGAAGGCCTCGCCCGAGCCGCCCACGGCGCTGTTCGCGGCCAGTTCCATCGCCTCCACCGCCCTGGCCCGGCTCCTGGACCGTGACGACCCCGTCGACATGGTGGGGTTCGACTCCTTCCCCCTCGACGACGTCATCCGCGGCGGGGTGACCGTCATCGATCAGGACGTCGACGCGATGGGGCGCGCCGCGGCCGAGACGCTGTTCCGCAGGATCGACGGCGAGAACGTCGGACTGACCCGGATTCGGATCGCGCCGAGGGTGGTGGAGCGGGGTCGCTGAGGTCCGGCTCCGGTCGGGAGACGGATTTCCCGCTCAACGGGGGTTTGCCGTCCCGATCGGGACGAAACCCCTCGTTGAGCGGGATTTCCGGCCCGGGGCCGGTCGCCGGATCAGCGCGGAACCCTCTCGGCCACAGACGGGAGCGCCGGGAAGGCGACATGCGGCTCGGTCTGATACCAGTAGGCCACCGAGAACACGTCATCGCAGCGCTCGTAGAGGCCGTGGGCCCACATGCCCAGCTGCTGCACCGTCACCCTGATCCCCTCCTCGAAGAAGATCGGGTCCGGGATGTGCCAGCGGTACATGGCGTGCATGGGCGCCACCGCCGTGGTGAACTCCGAGGCCCCGGTGGTGTCGGTGCGGCAGTACAGCGGATACCCGCAGTAGGGGGCGCTGAAGGTCAGCGCTCTCGGCTCTGGGTCGGACCGCAGCGCGTCCTGGAAGGCCCAGGACCCGCCGGCGTAGTCCTCCAGCCCGGTGCTGCACAGGCTCGGCAGCGCGTCGTCGCCGTCGATGAAGAACTTCACCTCCCCCTCGCCCCACCAGTACCGCGACAGCGCGGCCACCCCGATGTAGGTGCCCAGATAGCGCCCGGCCCCGCGCACCCGATCGAGGATGACGTGATCCTCCCCCAGGGCCGTCGTCGCATTGGAACGACGCCACTGCGCGTGGAGGTACGGCGCCCCGTCGGGCACCGCATCCCCGGTGGTGTAGTCGATCTGGTAGAACAGCGCGTCGACCGGCCCGGGATGCTGGCTGGTCACCTCGATGCGGGCCCGCTCGCGGAAAGGCATCGGGATGTAGCAGTTCATCCCGCCGGTGGAGACCACCGCGATGGGCTCGGAGGCCACCGGCACCCGCTGGGCGAACCCGTTGCAGAAGAAATCGCCCAGCGGGCACTCGACAGAGGGGCTCTCCTCGCCGTCCCAGTAGATCCGCAGCACCAGATCGCGCAGCACGAAGGGCCCTGCCGCGGTGCGGTCGGGCACCGTCATCCAGATGTGCCGGATCACGCCGGGGCCTTCCACGTCGGCCAGGACGGCCGTCTCGCCGGCTCCGAGAATCCGCGCCGGGGCACCCTTGCGGCCGGGGCCGAGGTGCGACGACGCCGAGGCCGCCGCCCCCGGCGCGCCGGTCGGGTTCTCCTCATTGATGGCATGGGATCTGACGCCCGGCGCCGCGCGCAGCTGCGATAGGTCCAGGTTCATGAACTCTCCATTTCTCACACGTCTCGATTGACCGTTCTCACTTGACCGCGCCGAGGGTGACGCCCTTGGTCAGGGTCCTCTGGAAGATGAGGAAGAAGACCAGCGTGGGCAGCAGGGACAGCAGGGAGCCGGCGTTCATCGCGGTCACATTGACGGCATTCTGCCCCTGCAACGTCGCGATGGCGATCGGGACGGTCTGGGAGTCCTGACCCGACAGCAGCACCAGCGGGATGTAGAACTCGTTCCAGGTCCAGATGAAGAAGAACACCATGAGCACCGACATGGTGCCCCGCACCAGCGGGAAGATCACCGACCACAGCGTCCTCCAGCGTCCCGCCCCGTCCAGCGCCGCCGCCTCCAGCAGAGACATCGGCAGGGTCGACATCACCGAGCTCAACAGGTACGTGCCGTAGGCGGCCTGCAGGATCGTGAACACGATGATCACCGACCACACCGTGTTGATGGTGTGGGTGGCCTGGGCGCCGTAGAACAGCGGGTAGATGAGCGCCTCCTGGGGCACCATCGTCGCCAGCAGCAGGATGGTGAGCATGGCGGTGCCGCCCTTGATCCGCCCGATGCCGATGGCGTAGGCGCTCATCAGGGACAGCACGACGCCGAAGGCGGCCACCAGCGCCGAGATGACGATCGAGTTCAGCAGCGCCCTCGGGTAGTTGACAACCTCCATGTAGGCCTTGAAGCCCTCGAGGCTGAACCCCTCGGGCCAGGACAGCGGGCCGTTGGCGGAGTAGTCGGCGTTGCTCTTGAAGGCGTCCATCACCAGCAGCAGGATCGGCGCCACGATGATGAGGCCGAGGATCCCCAGCACCACCAGCACCACCCAGCGCATCACCCCCTTGGGATGACGCTTGAGATCGATCTCGTCGATCGGGATCGGGGACGTGGGTACCGCATTGCGCGACACGGTCTGTGCGCTCATCATGCCTCCTCGGTGAGGTTGCGGCGCTGGAACCACAGCATGGCCCATGCGATGACGATGATCAGGACGGACATCACGGTCGAGATGGTCGATCCGTACCCGACCTTGGAGAGTTCGAAGAAGTTCCGGTAGGCGTAGAAGGAGGGGACGACGGTGGACCCCTCGGGCCCGCCCATGGTGAGGATGAGCACCGGGGCGAAGACCTTCAGCGCGGAGATGGTGGCGGTCAGCACCACCACGAAGATCTCCGGGCGGATCTGGGGGATCGTGATGGAGAAGAATCGCCTCCACCAGCCGGCGCCGTCGAGGGCCGCCGCCTCATAGAGAGCGGGATCGACCCGTTCCAGGGCGGACATGAAGATCACCACCGGATATCCCAGCTGCAGCCACATCACCATCAGCACGACCGCGTAGATGGCGATATTCGGATTGCCCAGCCAGTCGGGAAGACTGGATATTCCGAATCCTTCCAGGACGCTGTTGAGGACGCCGTTCTGGGTGGCCAGCACCCAGCTCCAGATGATGCCGGCCACGGCGATCGGCACGATCTGGGGAAGGTACAGCAGGGCTCGCAGCACCGATGCGACGGTGTCGTTGAACTGCTTGCTGATGTAGTCGAAGAGGGAGGATGCCAGGATCAGGCCGAGGATCGTCGGGATGATGACGATGCCGACGATCATGAAGAGGCTGTTGACGAACCCCGACCAGAACTGCTCGTCGACCATCAGGTTCTTGTAGTTGTCCAGGCCCGAGAACCGCATCGGGGCGAGCCCGCCCTTCCAGTGGAAGAAGCTCAGGTAGACGTTGTAGCCGAAGGGCACCAGCACCACGATGAGGGTGCCCACCAGCATGGGAGCCAGGTACAGCCAGTAGCTGACCGCCCTGGAGCCCTTGGCCTTGATCGCCTCGGCGGGTGGATTGTCCGGTGCTATCGCCGGGCCTTCAATGACTGTACTCATGGGACCAGCGCCTCCTTGCGACCGGTGTCGTAAAACTTCTGGAGCTTGTCGCGGAACTCCTTCGAGCCTTCGGATCTGCTGGACATCTTCTGCATGTGCGTGGCGAGGAAGTCCAGGAACCCGATGACGGGGTAGTCCGGGTAGAAGCTCAGCGAGTCGTCGTCGATCGTCTCGTAGAAGCGCGCCGTGTAGGCCTTGGTGACCGGATCGGTGATGGTGTCCAGGTCCGCGGCGACGGGCAGACCTCCGAGCTGGCCGATCCTGTTCTGCACCTGCTTGCTCAGCGTGATGTCGATGAACTCGTATGCCAGTTCCTTGTGTCTGGATTTGGCCGGAACCCCCCACAGGTGGCCCGAGGAGCCCATCGTCATCTTCGCGCCGGGGAGGGTGAAGAATCCCCACTTGAACTTGGCCTCGTTCTGCATGCGGACGAACTGGCCGTTGTTCCACATGTACATGCCGGCCTTGCCGGACAGGAAGGTGACGGCGGCCTGTTCGAAGTTCAGCCCGCCGAGGCCCTTGCCCAGATATCCCTGATCGATCCACTGCTGGAACTGGTCGGTGCCGGTGCTCCACGGGCTCTGGCTGAAATTGACCGGGTGCTGGAGGAAGGTGAAGTCATTGACCTGCCTGCGATCCGCGTAGGCCGAGACCAGCGAGTACCACAGCCACAGCTGGTTCCAGCCGTTGTTGGTCGACGCGGAGGAGGAGACCGGCGTGATACCCGCGGCCTTGAGCTTCTTCATGGCCTCGACAAACTCGTCCATGGTCTTGGGCTCCGCGGTGATTCCCGCCTTGGCGAAGAGCTCCTTGTTGTAGTACATCGTGACGTACTCGCCGATATTGGGGATGCCGTACCAGTCCCCCGAGCCCGCATTTCCCAGCGAGTTGTACAGCGCCAGGGACTGCATGGCGCCGGTGACCTTCTTGTCCCAGCCGTACTTCTTGACCTGCCCGGTGAGTTTGGCCAGCAGCCCCTGGGCGGCCAGCTGACCGCCGTCGGCGTTGCCCTTGTTGAACTCCATGACGTCGGGGACGTCATTGCCGGCCAGCATCAGCTTGGCGTTCTTGCGCACGGCGTCGAAACTGGTCGTCTGCATCCGGACGGTGAGATCGGGATGCTTCTTCCTGAAGATGTCGACAGCCAGCTTCCAGCCCTGACCCTGCGCCTGGGTGGGATCCTCGTACTGGAGGATGTTGAAGGTGTTGTCGTCTTCGGATCCGGAGCTGCAGCCCGACAGCGCGGTGCCGCCGACGGCCATCGCGGCGATGGCCGCAGCTCCTCTCATGAACTGTCTTCTGGTCTTCTGCATGAAGACATGCCTTTCTACTCATCATGGACATCTGCGTCGTCATGGTGCGGATGCCGGCGCCCGGGGTACGGACGGGGCATGGCCGGGAGCCGCTGCGTCAGCCGGCTCCGGGCGGTGCGATCGAGCCGCGCTCGACCAGCGGGCAGGGGACCCGGTATCCCCTGAAGGCCGGTCTGGCTTCGGGCTCGTCGGCCGCGAGACGGTCGAGAATCCGCTCGGCGGCCCATTCCCCCATCACACGATGGGGAAGCTTGATGGTGGTGAGGCCCGGACTGAGGGCCTCGGCGATGAATCGCTGGTCGTCAAAACCGAGGACGGACAGGTCCTGCGGGATCCGCAGGCCGAGCTCGGCGGCCACCTGGAAGAAGCCGAAGGCGATCTGGTCGGAGAAGCAGAAGACCGCTGTGGGGCGGTCCGGGCGCGCCAGGATCCGTCTCGCCACGGCGACACCGGCCGCGGTGCCGGGATCGGCCGCGGGAACGATGAGCCCGGGGTCCACGGCCGTCCCCGACTCCTCGAGGGCCGCCTCGTAGCCTCGCCGGCGCAGCCGGGTGGCGATCGGGTAGGAGGAGCCCGGGACGGTGACGAAGGCGATGCGACGGTGACCCGCACTCAGCAGCCGCATGGTGCCCTGGTAGGAGCCCTTCTCCTCATCGGGGACCACCCACTCCAGGGTCGGCGCGGAGGGGTCGGCGGGGCGACCGTCCAGCAGGGCGACCGGCATGTCGTCGGGTACCGGCGGCACCTCGACCTCCTGGTGGAAGTCGGAGGCCAGGATCAGCCCGTCGATGTCGCGCTGGAGCAGGGCCCTGGTGGCCGGCACCTGGGCGTCGGCGTCGCCGGCGGTGTCGATGAGCATGACGAGATAGCCGCGCCGGTGGGCGGCGTGCTGGGCGCCGGCGATCATCTGGCCGGCGAAGGCGACGGTGGCGACCTGGTCGGCGACCAGGCCGATGGTGTGGGTCTGGCGGGTGCGCAGGGAGCGTGCGAGCTGATTGGGCCGGTAGCCGAGTTCGTCGGCGATGCGGCGGATCTCCTCGGCCAGCTCGGGATTGATGCGGCCCTTCGCCCTCCCGGACAGCACGAGGGAGACCGAGGAGATGGACACGCCGGCCCGGTCGGCCACGTCCTTCATCTTGATCATCGGTGCCCCCTCGCAGTTCCAACCGGTCAACGATGACCGGCTGGGAGTGAAGCTAAGGACGTCAAACGTTTGACGCAAGGGGTCAGGGCAGATTCCCGACGGTTCCAGGGATCGGCTCCCAGACCTTTGGGCGGGCCCTGCCGCCGGAGATGAACTGAGCGTGCCAACCGGTGATGATCTCCTCCGGGACTCTGCGCTCGCGAGCCCGGTTGCGCTCCAGGCAGGTCTCCAGCGGCACTCCGGTGAGATCCTCCACCCGCCACTGCGCCCCGGACCCCTCGGCCAGTCCCAGCCACTCGCGGACCCGGCGGTGGGGCAGGTTCGTGTCGTCGACGATGACCGTGTGGCCTTGCGCCAGCAGCCGGACGACGGCGTCGGCCTCCAGCTCGGTGATCTCCTCCTCCATGATCCCGTCGACGGGGAACTCCGTGGCGTGCAGCATCATCCGGTAGTGGTCGCGGGAGACGACGGCAGTGCCGTGCGGATCGGCGGCCACCCGGGCCGCCGCCCAGGTGGACTTCCCGGAGCCGGGCAGGCCTCTCATCACGATGAGCAAGGGCTCTCCTTCCCTCCCGGCCATTCTGCCCGCCAGCCCGGGGCGTGGCACTCGACTCGCGTCGACATATCACTCGCTGGAGGGCCGGAATCGACCTTCCACCCCCCGAAATGGGCTGTCTGGCGAGTGATATGTCACGCTTGGCCGGGTCACGCACGATAGAGGGCGTGGAACGCAGGAAGCTGGATGGGCGGCGGCTGGTGATCACCGCCGACGACTTTGGCTACGATCCCGCCAGCAGTGCCCTGATCCTGAGCCTCATCCGAGGGGGCTTCGTCACCTCGACCAGCGTCCTGGCGGTCTCCGAGGAACTGCACCCGCGGCACCTGGCACGGCTTCAGAGCCTCGCCGATGACGGGCTCTGCTCCATCGGCCTGCACTTCGCGACCACCTCCGACGGGAACCGCAGCGGCTGGCGCCCACTGTCGCCCCAAGGCCAGATCCTCGCCGGGCCCGACGGACGCCTGCTGACCAGTGGCACCGCCGCCGAGCGGCGCGCCTGCTCCCGGATCATCGGCGCAGAACTGGAGGCGCAGCACTCCCGGCTCCTCGAGCACGGTCTGCGCCCCACCCGGCTCGACTCCCATTCGGGCACCCTCTACGGCCTGCGCGTCGGCTCGCCCCCGAACAGCCCGGAGCACGAACCTCGCAAGCCGCTGCGGGAGGGGATCCGATTCGCCGCGGTCCACAATCTGGCGCTGAGGCTGCCGCGATCGGTGCGCCTGATCGTCGGGCCGGTCATCCCCCCGCTGATCTCCCGGCCGCACGTCGTGGCGGTGGAGGCGGCGGATCGCCGGAAGGTACGACTCCCCCAGGAGATGGCCACCAACCCCTTCCCCTACCCGCTCATCCCGGGATACCGGTCCCTGCTGGCCTACTACCTTCGTCTGCTGCCGAGGCTTCCCGTCGGTACCACGGAGATCTTCCTGCACCCCGGATCGGACTCCCCGGCGTCGCGCCACCGCTTCGGCGGCTCATGGATCAAGCGGATCTGGGAGGCCCGGATGCTCCGAGACCCGGTCTGGCGCGCGGCCCTCAAGTCCCAGGGGATCGAGCTGGTCACCTCCTGGTGAGACAACGTCACCGGGTCGAGGTGCGCTGGGCGGTGACTCTCCCGCCGGCATAGGTCAGCGTGTAGCCGTGGTAGAAGTTCTGCTTCATCGCGCTCCCGGAGCGGTAGATGTCGGTGGTCGGGCCGCCGTAGACGCCGGCCTCCGATCCGCTGCGGGTCCACACCGGGTAGATCGCCCCCCTCACCACGTGGATCCCACTGCCCCAGGTGATGGCCCCGGACTCGAACCAGTTCATCTTCTTGACGCCGCCTCCGCGCCCGGCCACCATGTCGGACTTCGGCAGCCCCATGGCCGTCGATCCACCGATCTTCCGGTAGGCCTGCCAGATACCGCCCTCCACGATGTAGGCGTGCGACCGCCCCGCATTCCAGACGATCTCGCCCCGCCCGAAGAGCACGTCAGCATTGCCGTCGCTGCTGGCATAGCCCAGGCGGGTGAACGCCGCGGAGACTCCCAGCGACTTCCATCTCGAGTAGACCGAGCCGTGGAGTTCATGGGCCCCGGTCGCCCCGGAGTAGGTGATGGCCCCGTTGGCGAAGAGCTGGTAGTAGCCGTCTCCCCGGTTGACCATGGCCCCGACCGGGTTGCCCAGCACGCTCTTCGCGGTGGCGTACTTGCATCCGATCGCCCCGGAGACCCGGTAGCCGTTGACGGTGGTCGTGCACTGCTGCGGGGGCGTCGTGGCCGCACTCCTCGCGAAGGCCGTCAGCGCGGCGCTGGTGCCGTTGAAGAAGTTCTGGTCGTAGGGGGTCTCGGCGTACTGCCAGACGGTGTGCTTCGTCCATCCCGCAGGCAGCGTGCCGACGGCACTGGCGTACCGGGCGGTCCACAGCGGCTGGACGGAGCTGACGGACGTCGCGGTGCCCACGCACTGGTCCCACCAGCTCGCAGACGTGTAGACGATCGGATAGCGGCCCCACCGGTTGAGGTAGTAACTGCTGAAATCCTTGACCCAGGCCGCCATCTGAGACTTGCTCAGCCCGTAGCAGACCCCGCCGGAATACGGGTTGTACTCCATGTCGAGGGCGCCGGGAAGAGTCCTGCCATCGGCGGACCAGCCGCCTCCGTTGTCGGAGAAGTACTTCGCCTGGGCCGAACCGCTGGATTTGTTCGGCAGCGCGAAATGATAGGCACCGCGGATGAATCCCTGATTCGCCGACCCCTTGTACTGGGCGGAGAAGTAGGGATTGGAGTAGCTGCTGCTCTCGGTCGCCTTCACCCAGACGAATCGTTTTCCGGCGCTCCACCGGCTCGCCCAGTTCACCGTTCCGTCGTGGCTGCTGACGTCCAGACCCGGCACCGATGCCGTCACCGCCAGGGCGCGGGGCTGCACCCCCTGGGAGGAGGCGCCTTCGTACCTGCGGATCTGGGACCCCATCGCATGGTCCTCGGGGTCCCCGGGTGTGCTGGACGCCGTCGCGGACGATGCGGTGCCGGACTGCCCTGTGCTGGACTGCCCTGTGCCGGACGGCTCTGCCGTGGAAGAGAAGCCCGACGAGGAGTCCGCGGAGGCCTCGTCCGGCGCACGCCGGGAGTCTCCGGAGCCCGACGATGTGGACGGTTGTGAGCTTGAGGGTTCACCGGTTCCCGGGCTCGTTCCCCCCTCGGCACCGCCGCCGGCCGCGGCGGTTCCCGCTCCCGGTGACGCATCCTCGGCCGGTACCGCCAGCGCCGCCGAGGGCGCGCCGGCCACCAGTATCGCGGTGGCAGTCACACCGATCAGAATCCTCACGATTCCCGATCGTCCCGAAGCCATGTCAACCCCCTGAGATCTCCGATTCCCAGATATTCAAACAAGGGGGCCTCGGATCCCGGAAGTCCGCTCGCATCGCTACTTCAGGGTGCATTCCTGTCCACATTTCGTGCGCCCTCCCACCGTGATCCACCGGCGGATCACTCACGTGAGGCGCGCGAGGAACCGGTCTGCGGGACCGTCCGGAGCGCCAGGTCGCGTCAGTCCTCCGGGGTCATCAGCTCGATCAGAGCCTCGATGAGCTCAGCAGTGGGGTGGTCGTAGTCGTGCACCTGCGCCCCGTGCCCCGTCGGGTACCTGCCCTGGGCGATCACGGAGGCCAGGGCCGACGAGCCGCGCTCCTCCACCAGCCCGAAGATCCGGTCCTTGAGCCCGAATCCGATCCGGGCTCCGTGCAGCAGCTCCTCCACCTCCTCCAGCAGCTCGGGCTGTCCGGTGGTGGTCAGCAGTCCGGAACGGATGACGAGAGTGTCGCCGTCGGCGCGCACCCTCAGCTTCAGCCGTCCGCGCTCGCTGCGCACCTCCAGCAGCTCGCCGCCCTCGACCTGGAGATCGGAGCCGGCGTCCGAAGCGCCCAGATCCAGCCCGAGCAGGGTGAATCGCCACTCCTGGCGTCGCGCCGCCATCCCCTCGGGGGCCTCGATCCGCAGCTCACCGGCCACGGCGTCCAGTTCGAAGCGGGTCCGCACCCAGGCGCCGTCGGTGCGCTCCTCGTCGAGGTCGAAGCTGCCCGACGCCCCCGCGGCCACCTGGACGTCGAGGGCGGGGAAGAGATTGCGCACGTCCAGGGACTCGCCCTCGGCCACCAGCGGCAGGAAGCCGCCGGCCCGCAGCAGCACCGGGATCGAGGAGATGCCGCGGTACATCCGATGCGCCCGGCCTCCCTGGTAGGAATGCCCGGTGACGACGTCGGTCCAGCGGCCCTCGGGGAGCAGGACGTCGGCCCGGGCCCGGCGCACCACCGGATCGGCGGGCCGGATGATCGGCGCCACCAGCAGCTGGGAGCCGAAGAGGTACTCGTCGAGGTAGCGGTAGGAGTCGAAGCTGTGGGTCTGGAAGTAGACCGGCTCGACGATCGAGCGGCCGTCCCGGTGGGCGCGCAGGTTCATCGAGTTGAGGTAGGGCAGCATCCGGTGGCGCAGCCGCAGGTGCTCGACGACGGCCGAGCGTCCGGGCTCGGCGACCTTCCAGGGCTCCTTGCCGGAGAACCGGGAGTTGCTGGAGTGCAGTCTCATGATCGGGGAGAAGACGCCGAACTCCACCCAGCGGGTGGCCAGCTCGTCATCCTTGAACCCGTCCATGTGGCCGCCGATGTCGTGACTCCACCAGCCGTAGCCGATGTTGGCCCCTGCTGCGGTCATCCGCGGCTGGAAGGCCAGGGACTCCCAGGTGATGATGGCGTCCCCGGAGAACCCGACCGGGTAGCGGTGGGAGCCGGGCCCGGCGTAGCGGGAGAAGGTGAGACCGCGGTCGGAGTGGGCCGCTGAATCGGTGAAGTGCTCGTGGTTGAGCACCCACAGCGGGTCCATGCCGTTGAGTTTCGAGTACGGCCCCGACTGCCAGTCGATCCACCAGAAGTCGGTGCCCTGCTCCTCCAGGCCGCGGTGCAGCACATTGAAGTAGGCGTCCATGAACCGCCGGTCGGTGACGTCGAAGTCGATGGGTTCGCCGTCGGGCTCACGCCCCAGGGCCCGGCACATCGGCTCGTAGGTCTCCTCGAAGGCGCGGATCCCGTCGGCAGGGTGGACGTTGAGGGTCACCTTGAGCCCGCGTCGGTGCAGCTCGGCCTGGAATGCCGCCGGATCGTCGAAGAGCTCCCGGTTCCAGGTGTATCCGGTCCATCCCGATCCGTACTGCGGGTCGATGTCGACCAGGTGCCAGTCCATGTCGACAACGGCGACCGACAGCGGCACCTTCTCGGCGTCGAAGCGGTCCATCAGGCCCAGGTACTCGGTGTCGGAGTAGCGGTGATAGCGCGACCACCAGTTGCCCAGCGCGTACCGCGGCAGCAGCGGCTGGGGGCCGGAGATGGCGAAGAAGTCCCCGACGGCGTCGACGTGGTCGTGGCCGGCTGCGAAGACGTAGAGATCCAGATAGCCGGGGTCGGCGTCGCGGGGGGCAAGATGCCCGGCGTCGTCGAAGACCATCGAGCGCGAGTCGTCGATGACGGCGTAGCCGAGTTCGGAGTTGACGCCGGGTTCCAGGGGAATGACGCCGTCGGCCACGTCGAGGGTGCGCGCCGCCCCGCCCAGGTTTCCGTCCAGGGCGCGCGCCGGGCCGCCCTCGTAGCGCACCTGGCGGTCGGAGGGCAGGGACAGGTCCTGCCGGTAGCGCCACACCGAGTGATAGTTGGAGATGCCGCCGCGCACCGCGACTGACAGCCCGTTGGTGGTGAACGGGCCCCGGTCGTAGTCGAGGACGTAGTGGTTGGTGACGAGCCGGATTCCGGTGTCGGTGGCCTCGACACGGACGTCGGGAACGGGCAGGTCGCGATGGATCGCGAAGGTGGTGGGGCGGTCCTCGAAACGTCCCGACGGCGACCATTCGAGCCTCACCACCCGCTCGGTGAGCGGACTGACGCGGTAGTGCTCGCCCTGGAGGAGGGAGCTCGGGTCGTGGGGGACGCTGCGGTGGGAGGCGTCGGTGTGCCTCATGAGGATCACTCCTGTGAGATCGCTGATGGCCACGGTCGAGGGGCCGTGCCGGCGGCGGCCGTCCTCCCTCGCCGACCCGTTCCGGCCTGACTTCGGGCGCCACCGTCGGCGTAATGTCTCAGCACATCTTAGCGGTACAACTTCCCGTCGGAAGGACAGCAATGAGCACCACCGAGAACCGCCCTCCCTACCTCGACCCCGCGCTGCCGCTCGACCGGCGCGTCGCCGACCTCATGTCGCGGATGACGCCGGCCGAGAAGGTGGGCCAGATGACCCAGTTGCCGGTCTACTCCGATCCCGACCCGATCCTCGACGCCGTTCCGGTGGGCTCGATCCTGCACACCGACCACCAGCTCATCGACCACTGCATCACCCGCGCCCTGGGCACCCGGCTGGGAATCCCGCTGCTGGTGGCCGACGACTGCATCCACGGCCACTCCTTCTGGCACGGGGCCACGATCTTCCCCACCCAGCTGGCCCAGGCCTGCACCTGGAACCCGGCGCTGGTGGGCGACGCCGCCCGGGCCACCGCCCGCGAGGTCGCCGCCACCGGCATCGCCTGGACCTTCTCCCCCGTGCTGTGCATCGCCCGCGACACCCGCTGGGGCCGGGTCGACGAGACCTTCGGCGAGGACCCCTGGCTCATCGGGGAACTCGGCTCGGCGATGACCGCCGGCTACCAGGGGGGCCACCTGGACGATCCCGACACGGTGATGGCCACCGCCAAGCACTTCCTGGCCTACTCCCAGACCCAGGGCGGGCGCGACGCCTCCGAGGCCGACGTCTCCATGCGCGGCATCCGCTCCTGGTTCGCCCCGCCCTTCGAGCGGGCCGCCCGCGACGGCGTCGCGACCTTCATGATGGGATACCAGGCCATCGACGGCGTGCCCATCACCATCAACGAGCCGCTGATCCGCGGTCTGCTCAAGGACGAGTGGGGATTCGACGGGCTGCTGGTGACCGACTGGGACAACGTCGGGCGAATGGTCTGGGAGCAGAAGATCTTCGGCGACCACGCCCAGGCCTCCGCCGCCGCGATCAACGCCGGAATCGACATCGCGATGTCCACCAGGCAGTTCTTCCAAGGTGCCCTCGACGCCCTGGACGCCGGGCTGGTGACCATGGCCCCCATCGACGAGGCGGTCCGCCGGATCCTGTCGCTGAAATTCCGGATGGGCCTGTTCGAGAACCCGCGGCGCCCCGACGAGGACCGCCAGCACGCCGTCATCGCCTGCCCCGCCCATCAGGAGCTCAATCTGGACGCCGCCCGGCAGTCCCTGGTGCTGCTGGCCAATGACGGCGTCCTGCCCCTCGGCGATGGACCGGCCGAGCCGCGACGGATCGCGGTGGTGGGGCCGAACTGCGACGACCCGGACGCCCAGATCGGCGACTGGGCCCGCGCCTCGGGCCAGGGCATGAAGTTCCTCGGTCATCCCGGAGACGTCACCACCGTGGCCGGCGGGCTGGCCGGTCTGCTGCCCGAGGGCTGGCAGCTGACCACCGAGCCCGGATGCGCCATCACCGCCACCGCCCCCGACCCGGCCGGGGCCCACTTCCCCGACGGGCAGCCCCGGCCAGCCATCACCGTGCCGGCGCCGGCCGATCCGGACGCCCTCGATCGGGCAGTGAAGGCCGCGACCGATGCCGACGTGGCGGTCGTCGTGGTCGGCGACAACGTCCGGCTCACCGGGGAGGGGCGCTCCACCGCCACGCTGGAGCTCATCGGGCCCCAGAAGGAACTGCTGGAGCGGGTGATCGCGACCAGCACCCCTACGGTGGTGGTCGTCGTCTCCTCCAAGCCGCTGGTGCTGCCAGGCTGCGTGGATGACGCCGCCGCCCTGATCCAGGCCTTCAACCCGGGGCTTCGCGGCGGCCGGGCGATCGCCGAGCTGCTGCTGGGGCTCATCGAGCCCGTGGGCCGGCTGCCGATCTCGATGCCGTGCCACGCCGGGCAGCTGCCGGTGCACTACAACATGGTGCGCGGCACCCACGGAAACCGGTACGCGGATCTGCCCTTCGAACCGTTCCGCACCTTCGGGGAAGGCCTGGCCTATACGTCTTTCCACTACCAGGACGCCGCCCTGGAGGCCGACCAGATCACGGCGAGCGGCGTCGTGGCCGCGACGGTGAGCGTCGTCAACGACGGCGACCGGGACCTGACCGAGACGGTGCAGGCCTACGTCCGTCACCCCGTCACTCCGGTGACCTGGGCGGACAAGGAGCTCAAGGGATTCACCCGGGTGCACGTGCCGGCGCACTCGTCGGCGACCGCGCGGGTCGAGGTGCCCGTCGCCGAGTGCTCGATCGTCGACGCCGCGGGCCGCCGCGTCGTGCCCACCGGTCCCTGCAAACTGCTGGTGGGCCATTCCTCGAAGGACGCCGACCTGGTCGCGCTGCCTTTCACCATCACCGACCGGTCCTGAGAACCGTCCCCCGCCCCTGACGTCCGGCCCCCGTCCAGCCGGCCTACGCCAGCAGTTCCTCCATCGCCTGTCCCCACGAGTCCGGCAGCGCCACCCCCAGGGCACGGGCCAGGGTGGGGGCCTCGTCGATCATCCGGTGCCGGCCGGCGTCGGCGCCGGGGGTGAAGGCCGGCCCGGTGGCGAAGAAGACCGGCTGCCCACCGGCACCGGGATGATGGCCGTGATTGCCCAGGTTCCCACCGAAATCGGGATCTCCCCGGCGCACCACGGCCCGGCGGTCCAGAGCCCCGCCCACGATGACTCCCGGGTCGGACTCGATGACGTACTCGAAGGGCCCGTCCAGACCGAAGGCGTCGCGGGCCTCGCGGGCCGTCCAGACCTTGCGGATCCTATACTGCGGGTCGGCGAGGATCTCGTCGAACAGATCTTCCAGCACCCGGCGCCGCACCGCGGAGATCTCCGGGGAGACGAAGAGCTGGCCCGACAGCCCGGAGCTGTGGACGTAGGCGTCCCAGCTCCTCAGATGCCCCTCCCCATCGGACTCCAGCAGCCCACGCTGTGCCAGCAGGGTGTTGAGATTCGTGTGCTGGACGACGTCGAGCTGGCCGTGGTCGGAGACGATGACGATATTGGTCCGCTCCGGCTCCCCCGTCTCGTCGAGTGCGGCCAGGATCGTCGCCAGTCTGCCGTCGACGACGCGCAGCGCCTTCTCGACGTGCGGCCCTCGGGGCCCGTCCTTGTGCCGGGCGGCGTCGAGCTCGACCAGGTGGAGGAACATCACGTCGGGCCGATCCTCACGCAGCACGTCGGCGGCCACCGCGGCGGCGAAGGCCCCGTGGTTGCGCTTGGGCCTGTGAACGATGAGGTCGCGGTGCCGCTCGAAGAGTTCGTACCCCCGGGCCGAGCACGCCGCCCGCATCGTCTCCTCGACGCCGCCGGTGCGGTCCTCATTGCCGATCTCGGGGACGACGACGTCGAAGGGCGCCCCGGCGGTGACCGGCCACTGGACCGTGGCGACCTTCATGCCGGCGTCGACGGCGCGATCCAGCAGGGTGGGCACCTGGATCAACCGGTACCACCAGAACCAGTCGGGATGGTCGACGCCGGGCTGCATCTGGACGTTGTTGAAGATGCCGCTGGCCGCCGGCGGACAGCCGGTGATCTGGGCGGTGTGGTTGGGGTAGGTCAACGTCGGGAAGACCGCCTGGATCTGCGCCCGGGCGGGATCGGCCAGGATCCTCCCGAAGGACGGGAGGGTCCGGGCACGGGCCTCGTCGACGTCTTCCATCGCGTCTACGGAGATGACCAGGAGCCGTGGGGAGTTCATGTGCGGATGCCTCGAATCAGTTGCCCTTGGCCATCACCTTGGAGATGGTGTCCTTGTACTTGGTCATCTTCTCGTCGAGCTGCTTCTGCAGGTCGGAGACGACGGTCCTGGGATCCTTGCCGTCGCCGTAGACCAGGCCCATCGCCCGGTTGATGTCGTCGACCGGGGAGTCGAACCAGGTGATGGTGTCGGACTGGCGGGAGTTCTTGACCTGGTCCAGAGCCACCTTGTAGTTCGGGATCTTCTTGTAGTTGGCGATCACCGAGGGCAGCTCGGCGGCCTTCAGCACGATGGGCAGGTAGCCGGTGCCCAGATGCCACTCGGCGCAGTTCTCCGGCTCGGCCATGAACTTCAGCACCTTCGCGGCGGCGTCCTGACGGTCTTTCGACTCGGCCTTGACGACGGCCAGGCCGGACCCGCCGATCGGCACCTTGGGGCCGGCGGAGTCGTTGCCCAGCATGAAGTGGGAGCCCACCTCGAACTTCGAGTCGTGAAGAATCTGGGCCAGCGTCGCGGTGGAGGCGTGGGTGGCCGCCGAGATGCCGGTGGTGAAATCGGTCACCGGGGACTTGGCGACGTAGCCGTAGTTCTGCTTGTGAATGAAGTTGTTCTTCCAGGTCAGCCACTTCAGCATCGGGCCCTGGTCAATGAGCACCTTGGTGCCCTCGGAGAAGCGTCCGCCCCAGGCCCAGATGTGCGCCTGGCCGTACCACTCGTCGTCATTCTTGAAGGGGAAGATCTTCAGGGACTTGCCGGCCGACTTCAGCTTGGCCAGATCGGGCGCCATCTTGGCGTACTCCGGCCAGGTGTCGGGGCCCGCCTCGGGAAGGCCGGCCTCCTTGAAGCGGGTCTTGTTGTAGTAGAACAGCGGCGTCGAGCGGGCGAAGGGCACCTGGTAGGTCTTGCCCTGGGCCTGACCCTCGGGGACGAACTGCTGCATGTAGACCTTGGTGTTCCAGTCATCGTCGAAGTAGTCGTCGAGCGGGGCCAGGGCGCCGGCCTGCCAGTACTGGATCCAGCGGTGCTCGGGGAAGCAGACGATGTCGGGCACCTGCCTGGCCTGCAGGGCTGCGGTGAACTTCTGGGCCAGGTCGGCGTAGGCGCCGACCGACTCGGCGCCGGCGTAGATGTCCTTCTGGGAGTCGTTGAACTTCTTGAGCAGCTTGGTGAGCACCTGGAAGTTGATGCCGGTGAAGGGCGCCCAGAAGATGACGTTGGTGCGGCCCTTGTAGGCCTCCGGCACCTTCACCGAGGTCTGCTTGAAGCCCTTACGGACCCCTCCGGCCGCCTTGTCGGAGCTGGAATCGCCGCCGACGCCGACGCAGCCGGCCAGCCCGAGGGCGGCACCGGCGCCCATCAGGCCGAGTACCGACCTGCGGCTCGTGGTGGTCTGCAGGATGTTGAACATGGGGTCCTCCTTGAGGGATTGTTCACGACGTTGACGGATAGGGGATGGGGTATCGGGGGCGGGCGTCAGCCCTTGACCGCGCCCGCGGCCAGGCCGCCGACGATCTTCTTCTGGGCGATGAAGAACAGGATCAGCATCGGGGCGGCGGCCATCACGGAGCCCGCCATCACGGCGCCCCAGTTGGTGCCGCCCTCGTCGTTCTGCAGGAATTTCAGCCCGATGGGCAGAGTCCGCATGTCGGCGGTACTGGTGACGATCAGGGGCCAGACGTAGGAATTCCACTTGCCCATGAAGGTGATGAGGGCGGCGGTGATCACCATCGGCTGGCAGATCGGCATGACGACCCGCGCCATCCGGGTGAGGTGTCCCGCACCGTCCATCCGGGCCGACTCGATGAGCTCGTTGGGCACCGTCCTCATCTCCTGGTAGAGCAGGAACATGATGAAGGAGGAGGCCAGCTGCGGCAGGATGATGCCGGAGTAGGTGTTGAGCAGGTCCATCTGGGAGATGGTGATGTAGTTCACCAGCAGGGTGACGTGACCGGGCAGCATCATCGAGCCAAGCACCAGCATGAACATGAAGCCCTTCAGCGGGGCCTTGATGAAGGCGAAGGCGTAGGCGCACATCACCGCGAAGATCAGCTCGACGACGGTGCCGACCACGCTGGTCACCACGGAGTTCCAGAAGAACTTGAGGAAGGGTGCGGCGCGCATCGCCTCGGTGAAGTTCGACATCGTCGGGTGGACGGTGAACCACTTGATGGGCCAGGTGTAGACGTCGGCCTGGGGTTTGAAGGCCGACAGGAACATCCAGTAGATCGGCACCAGGAAGATGATGAGGGTGATGAGCAGCAGGATGTACATGATCACCCGGCCGGGCGTCATCTTCTGGCGGACCCTGCGGGGCCTGGTGCGGCCAGGAGCCGCGACGTCGGCGCGAGACATCACGCCTCCTTCCTGTTGCTGAGCTTCACCTGGAAGGCCGTCGCGATCATGAGGAGCACGAACAGCACCATCGACTGGGCGGCCGAGGAGCCGATGTCGAACTCCTGGAAGGCCTTTTTGTAGACCGACCAGGTCAACGTCGATGAGGAGTAGCCCGGACCGCCGCTGGTGAGCGTCGCGATGATGTCGAAGGCCTGGGTGCTGGCGATGACGCTGGTGATGAGCATGAAGTAGTTCACCGGCCTCAGCAGCGGGAAGGTCATGTGACGGAACTTCTGCCAGCCGTGGGCGCCGTCGACGTCGGCGGCCTCCATCACGTCATGGGGCAGATCGAGGATCGCCGCGTAGTAGATGATCGTGACGAAACCGACCCGCTGCCAGGAGTAGGCGATGATGATCGCCCACAGGGACCATTTCGAGGTGGCCGTCCACTGCGGGGAGGAGGCGCCGAACCACTCGAAGACCAGTCGGCTGATGCCGTACTGCGGGTCGAACATGAACAGGAAGAGGATGCCGACGACGGCGCCCGCGACCATGTGCGGGGCGAAGGTCATCGTCCGCACCACCGCGGAGAAGCGCAGCCTCTTGGCCAGCAGCAGGCCGATCCCCAGGCCTGCGACCAGGGTGCCCACGACCGTGAACAGTGTGAAGACCAGGGTGTTCCACAGCACGGTGTAGAACTCGCTGGACGAGAACAGCTCCTGCCACTTCTTCAGGCCCACGAAGGTGGCCGTCGGCTGGACGAAGTCCCATTCGGTGAAGCTGAGAACGAGGTTGTAGAGGGTCGGCCAGTACGCGAAGACGACGATCAGGGCGATATTCGGGAAGATCAGGGCCGCGAAGAGCGCGACCTCCCTGCCCTCGTACCGCTTGTGCCTGCGTGGTGTCTGGCCGACTGCCTCGACGGCGGCGGCGACTCTGGCCTCCGCCTTGGATGCAGCGCTCACGAGCGCCCCTCCTTCTTGGTCCGGTTGTTGATTCGCGTCGCGGGCAGTGCGGCTGCGAGGTCGTAGATCGAACCGGACCGGTCGGTGGTCCGGTCGGTCGGCACGTCGTGGCTGTTCACTCCATGTCTCCTTCGGGGACGATCTCGACCGACAGCACGCCGTCGATCCCGGTGAGTTCGGACAGCAGATCGTGAGTGTCCCGGGGGCCCTCGAGCTCGAGGATGAGGCGGGCCTTGTCGGAGCCGGGGCGCGAGCGCGGCATGGCCCGCTCGACGGCCCAGCCGGCCTTGGTGATCGAGGAGAGCAGGGTTCTCAGCAGCCCCTGGCCGTCGCAGTAGGTGACGTCGAGGTGGGTGAGAGTGCGACTCCTGGAGGGCAGCACCGTCTCGAGGGCGTTGAATCCGAAGGTGATGATGAAGTGCATCACGGTGACCACCGCGGCCAGCAGCCACAGACCCGCGCCGCAGGCCATGCCGATCGCCGAGGACTCCCACACCGAGGCGGCCGTGGTGAGGCCGCGGACCCGGCTGTGCTGGGTCATGATGAGGCCGGCACCGAGGAAGCCGACACCGGAGACCACCTGGGCGGCGACCCGCGAAGGATCGAGCCGGATATCGTCGCCCATCCAGGGCAGCAGGTCGAAGAAACCGTACTTGCCGACCTGGAGGAACAGTGCCGAGGCGACCCCGACGATGCTCTGCGTCCGCAGGCCGGCGCCCTTGCCGCGCAGATTCCGTTCCAGGCCGACGAGGGAGGTGAGGAGGAGTGCCAGGGCGAGTTCACCCACCTGGACCCAACCCTGGCCGAAACCGACCTGCGCCTGAAGAAGCAATGGCGTAACTGTTCAGGTGGTGGTGGGTAGCCAGGCCTGGCCGTTGAACAGGTCGACCAGCACGGTGTAGGTGTTGCGGGCGTGCTTGGCCGTGGTGGCCAGGTAGGAGCGCAGCCGGACGAAGCCTTCGGCGCCGTCCAGGGTGCGGTGGGTGCCTGAGACCTTCTGGTGGATCTTGACCATGCGGATCTCGCGTTCGGCCGCATTGTTGTCCGGCGGCAGACCCGGGGTCGTGGCGAAGCGCAGGTAGTCGTCGATCCGGGACCCGATACGCCGGGCCAGCGCCCGATGTTTCGCCCCGACCTTGCCGGGGGCCGTCGTCTCGGCGCCCCGCAGTGCCGCATCGGTGACCAGGCGCCGCTGGCGGGCCAGGAACCCGGGGTCGGCGTGACCGGCGGCCGCGCCGGGGTCGCGGATCAGGCCGAGAAGGACCTCGAGGATCTGGCGGGCCCAGCAGAAGACGCCGGGCGGATCATGGGCGTCGTGGTAGTCGGCCACCGCGACCAGTTCCCGGATCAGGTGGGCGCAGCACAACTGATGATCGAGACCGTCGTAGGTGTCGTAGGGGGCCCACGCGTCATGAACCAGCACCCCCGAGTAGCCGGGCAGGACCCCGGCGGCATCCATCCCGGCCCGGCCGCGTTTCGGATGCACGCTGATATGGGAGAACTGGCCGGTGGAGGCCGAGTGGACCCAATGGAGCCGCCCGGCGACCCGCAGCCCGGTCTCATCGGCATGAACCACCGGGGCCGCGGCGATCCGACCCGCCACCTGGTCGATGAAGGCGTCCAGCCCGTGGCCGCCGGCCGCCTCGACGGCGGCGGCCACCGCACCCGTCGAGACGGGCACCCCCAGCAGGTCGGCCATCGTCGAGGCCACCCGGCCGACCGGCACGTACTGGCCGGCGGCCAGGTAGACCATCGCCGCACGAGCACGGGGCCCGTAGGACACGGGCGCGGCCACACCGGCCGGCCCTGCCCCGGCAGTCCGGGCCCCACAGGCGCACCGGCGGGTGACGATCCGATGCTCGGTCACCTGAGCGCGGACCTGGGGCAGGTCGACCACCTGCCGGGCCGTCACCGCCGTATCGGCCGAGGCGTCCAACGCCCCGCCGCAGGCCGGGCACCACTGCGGTGCATGCACCACCACATGGTCCGGGTCCCCCACCTGGCGCAGGGTCGCCCCCGGATGACCGGGCTGGCCGCCCGGCCTCCGACCCGACGGGCGCCGCAACGATCTCGGGGCGGGCTTGGCCAACCCGTCAGACGAGGGTGGCTTCGAGGAGTTGCGCGACGAGGAGCCCAGTTGACGCTCCAACTCGGCGATCCGGGCCTTCAACTCCGCGATCTGGGCCGCCTGAGCGGCCACCAGCCCGACCAACTCGTCATAGGTAGGTTTACGCGACCGCGGCATGCCCCGAATCCTCCACCCCCAGCCCCCACACCAGCCCCACGACACGCCGCACACCCCGCCAGAACACCGTCAGACCCCCGAACCCACCACCTGAACAGCTACGCAATGGCGTCGTGGGCAATTCTGGACCTCCTCCTTCACCAAGGATCGTCAACGCGGCACTGCTCGGCAATTTCTCTGATCGGCACGGCACTGATGTTAGGGCCGCTTTTCAACAGACTTCGGCCCTGAAGGTGAACACCTGATGAAATGAGCGGCGATCCGACTCGAGTCGCAGCACTGAGTCGCAGCCGGATTACCGCTGCATCGGTACGCTACGCGTGTAGAAACGCGGGTGTCAAGGCCCTCCGGCGTCCCCCTGCCACCCGTTGCCGAACCGTGACCATCTCATCGGCGTCCCCCCACCACGGCCGCCCGGGACCGGTGCCACAGGTGGGTGGTGACACAGGTGGCGGCACCGCCGGAGGACCCCTGGCCGTAGACCGCCGAGCCGGACTCGAAGAGGACGTAGAGATCCGTGGACGCCGACCCTGCCGACCGAGGAGCCCAGGTGATGCCCTCGGCCATGTTCGGCAGGCCGGCGGAGCGCTCGGCGCCGGTGCGCCGGTCCACCGTCGTGAGGTAGCTCATCCGGGTCCGCCCGTAGGACCGGGAGAAGACGAATGACCGGTCGGTCACCGCCACCCCCTGCACCAGGGTCGGCGTGGAGTAACTCCTCCGGGCGGTCATCACGGGGGCGCCGGTGCGCCCGACGGCGTAGCTGTACATCGTGTCGTTCTCGAAGTCGCCGACGTAGAGGCGACCGCCCTGGAAGGTGGCGTAGGAGGCGGCTGCCAGGACGTAGCTGGGCGAGTCCGGCAGAGTACCGCCGTCGCGGGTGCGCGCCACGTCCCGCAGGTCGATGCCGGTGACCCGGGGGCCGTGCTCGGTGCTGGCGACGTAGAGCCGCCCCCGTCCCACCGCCAGTCCCCCGGCGTGCCCGCCGCGATCGACGTCGGCGGTGTTGAGGCGGACGGTCTTGATGACGTCTCCGCGCAGGGTGGTGACCACCACCATCGACTGCTGCTTGTCGGCCGATGCGACGCCGGGGGTGCCGTCGTAGTAGGAGGTGAGGATCCAGCGCCGGGCCGGGTCGTAGGTCAGCCCCTGGGGCACCCAGTTCGTACCCGTCTGCGCGACGGCGTGCGGGACGCGCCGCCAGCCACGGTAGAAATCGGTGAAGGTGGAGCAGTCGCTCACCTTCGGGAAGGTCGCGGTGGCCGCCCGGGCCGGAACCGCCGGCATAGCGGTCACCGCGGCCGCTGCGGCGAGTACCGCGAGGACACGTTTCGTCATGGATCTCAACCGCTTCATCGCGGTCCTCCCTTTGATCGGTTCAGGACAGTTCCAGATCAGCTCCGAATCAGCACTGAATCAGCTCCGACAAAATACCCCTGATACGGTATGCGCACCGCTGGAGGCTGTCAACGATATTCCGCAGGGGTACGGCCGGGCGCCGCGGAGAATTCAGCGATCTATGTTGTGAACCCGGTGGTTAACTACCCATATGACCTCAGACCTTCCCATCACCCCGGCCGAGATCCAGTCGGTCCGGTTCAGCGCCGGGCACCGCGGCGATTACCGGACCGGGGACGTCGACGCCTTTCTCGACGCGCTGATCGCCGAGGTCCGTTCGGACCGCCCGATCGACCAGATGCTCTCCGACGCCCGGTTCCGGATGGCCACCAAACGCGATCAGGCCTACCCGGCCCGCGAGGTCGACGACTTCATCACAGGTCTGCGGGGACGGCCGGTGCAGGCCACCGACGACTCCTCGATCTTCGACGCCGCCCCTTACACCCCGCCCCACCACAGCATCTGGTCCCGGCTCACCGGGCGCTGAATCCGGGACCGGGGTCCGCGCGCCGGGGACCGCGGTCCCAGATCACCTCAGTCGGACTCGTCCAGCCCGGCCACCAGGGGCATCGCCCCGTCGTAGTAGCCCTCGTGGTCCTCGACGATCTCGTTGGCGCCGAAGACCCGGGTCTCCCTGGCCTCCTCGCTCCAGCGCGGCCATGCCGGATCCTCGCCGCGGATGAAGGAGACCGCCGCCCCGTGCATGGCGTCCGCGAGCTCCTGGCGGGGCCGCTGACCGGCGAGGGCGGTGACCGCCGGGTCGTCGAGGCAGTCGAACCAGAAGGGCACGTCGAGGCAGTGGTGGGCCCAGCCGTTGCGCGGGGAGCGCCAGCCGAACCCGTAGACCCAGGTGCCGGCCCCCTCGGAGGCGATCCTGGCGTCGGCGACCGCCGGCACCACCCGCCGGAAGACGGCGTCGGTGACGAATTTGGCCAGCAGGATCGAGCCGCCCTCGGGCACCAGCCTGCGATTGGCCCTCAGGTATCCCTGCCGGGCGGCGGAGTCCTTGACGACCGCGCGCATGAGCCACGACACCGGGAGCCTGTTCGTCCACTCCGGCAGCCTGTCGGCCAGCGTCCCGACCTCGTCGCGAGCCGCCCCGATGAGCAGCGGCTTGGTGGCGCCGACGCCGTCGCGCAACGCGGCCAGAGCGCCGCGCTCGACCACCTCGCCGTCGACGACGGGACCCCAGATCCGCCCGGCGAGGGCCCCGCGCAGCACCTTCAGGCCCTTGGCCCCGCGCTCGATCGCGTCCTGGGCGGCCAGCAGCCGGTCGGGTCCCAGCCCGCGCAGCCCCTCGACGGTGGGCGCCACGCCACCCTCCTCGGCGACTCTGCGGGTCCGCTCGCGCGCGACGTCCAGGGAGATGTCCACCAGCGTCGGTGAGATCGCGATCGCCCGGGCGAACAGCGACTGGGCCTCGGGCATCGACAGCAGGCCGAGCACCCCGGTGGCCCCGGCCGACTGGCCGGCGATCGTCACCCGGCGCGGATCCCCGCCGAAGGCCGCGATGTTGCGCCTCACCCACTGCAGCGCCGCGAGCTGGTCGAGCACCCCCAGGTTCGAGACCTGCGGCCCCGGACCGGCCTCGGAGCCGACCGCCCCGAACCCCTCGCAGCCCAGCCGGTAGGAGACCGAGACCGTGACCACGCCGTCACGGTTGAAGGCCCTGCCGTCGTACCAGGGGCTGCTGGGAGATCCGGAGACGAAGCCGCCGCCGTGGATCCACACCAGTACGGGAGCACTGCCGGCGACATCGGGGGTGAAGACGTTGACGTTGAGGGTCTGGTCGCCGGGCACGGCGGGCTCGGGAATGCGAGTGCCGTCGACGCGGCGTCGCAGCGGGGTGGCGCCGGGGTGAAGGGCGTCGCGCACCTGGGTCCAGGCCTCGGCGGGCTGGGGGGCGGCGAAACTCAGCTCCCCGACCGGTGCGGCGGCGAAGGGCACGCCCAGGAAGGCGATCGATCGCGCGCCGCTCTCCTGGGACCGGACCCGCCCTCGCACCGGACCCGACTCTGTCGTCGCCACCAGATCGTCATCCCGGCTCATCTGCACTCCTGTTCGTCGCACGCCCATCCTCTCAGGGGAGGCACCCCGCTGTCCTGCCCTGTCCGGCGCAGGAGCCGCGCGCGGCTCTCATGACAGGTACTGCAGCGGATCCTCCCGCAGCAGTGCAAGAGCGTGTTCCACGGCTCCGTGGACGACCCCGTGAACACCCAATCTACCGGCGACCAGACAGGGCAGCGGCGGATAGAACTCGGTCTCCAGAATCCGACGCGCCCGCACCAGGACGGCGTCGATGAGATCGGCGGGGGCTCCCGCCAGGATCACCGTGTCGACGTCCAGGAGGCTGGCCAGGGCGAGTGCGATGCGCGCGATCCGCCAGGAGATCCGATCGACGATGCGGGAGGCCGCCGCGTCCCCCGCCGACACCGCGGCCGCGACGTCGGCGACGGTGACGGTGACGGCGGCGTGGCCATCGCGGCTGTCGAGGCTGTCAGGAACGCCGGTACCGGGCGGGCGACGCAGCGAGGTCTCGAGAGCCGGATCCTCCAGTACCTCGCGCGCCCAGGAGCGTGCCAGGGCCGCGATGCCGCTGGTGCCCTCCGGATCGTCGAAGAAGGCGTCCAGCAGCCGCATCTCGCCGGCCCCGCCCCGCGCCCCGCGCAGCAGTCGCCCGTCGACGATCAGCCCCGAGCCGAAGCGTTCACCGGTGAGCAGGGTGGCGGAATTGCCCGACCCGCGGGCCGCGCCATCAGATCCGTCGCCCGCCCGGCCCGACTCGGCCAGGGCCGCAAGATTGGCGTCATTCTCGATCACCACCCGCCCCGGGAGCCCGGCGGCGAAGCCGGCGTTCATGAGTGGCCAGAATCCGTGCTGTCCCTCGGGGGACCGGCCTTCGGCGTCCACCGGGGCGGGGATGCCCACCACCGTGAGCAGCAGATCCTCCTGGCGGCAACCGGCCTCGGCCATGCTGGTCTCCAGGAACTCGCGCGCCACCCGCACCCGGCCCTCGCGGCCCAGCGCCCAGGAGTCCACCTCCTCGCGTCCGCCGGCCACCTGCTCGCCGTGCAGATCGGCGACCCGGACCGAGAAGTGATGCTCCCCCGCGTCGATCCCCGCGACCCGCAGGCGCCCGGCGATGCGGTACCGGTGGGCGGGACGCCCCGGCCCGATCCTGGTGGTGGCGCCGCACTCCTCGAGCCAGCCGGCCTCGACCATCTCGGTGCAGAGGCCGAGCACCGTCGCCCGGGTGAGGGAGGTGGCCTCCATGGCCCGGGCCGCGGTGAACTCTCCGGCCCCCAGGGCATAGCCCAGGACGACGCCGAAATTGATTCGCCGCAGCAGCCGGGGGGAGCGAGCCGAGTCCATGACCACCCCCAGACAGTAGCCCACGCGAGCGGCACCGGCGCCGGCTCGGGCGGGTCGGATCAAGCCCCTTGACGGAGGCGATCCGATGTCACATAATTTTGATACACCATAAATCTATGGCGTGGATAAAGTGCGCAGATGCACCTGCACCAAGGAGACGCCGATGTCATCCCTTGTGTCACCCGTCGGAGAACACCGCTTCCGGCGGCCCCTCATCAGAACCCTCGTCAGTCTGCTCGCCGCAGTCATGACCGGCCTCACCGTGGCCGGCTGCTCAGCCGGCGGACAGACCAAGATCGTCTTCGCCTTCAACAAGCGCGAGGCGATCCCCTTCATGACCCAGGTCGTCAAGGAGTACAACGCCTCGCAGAACAAGGTCCGGGTCGTGATGGACACCTCCGGTATCGGGACCACGGCTGCGGGATTCGTCCGCGGCAACCCGCCGGACTTCCTCCTGGCGAACTTCAACAACCAGGCCGCCCGCTACGTCACGCACTGCTCGGTGATCGACGTGTCGGGCACCCCGGCCGCCAGGCGGATCCGCACCGACGTCAAGTCCCTGGTGAACTCGGTGGGCGTGTGCCCGGGCCGCACCAGCGCCGTCCCCTACTCGATCATGGCCGCCGGAGTGCTCTACAACAAGGACATCTTCGCCAAGTACAACCTCAAGGTGCCCACCACCTGGAACGAACTCATCGCGGTCTCGAAGACCCTCAAGGCGGCCGGGGTGACCCCCTTCTACGGCACCCTGTTCGACTCCTGGACCGTCTCCCAGGGCTGGTTCGACTACTCGGCCGGCGGCTCGGTGAACCTCAAGTCCTTCTTCGCCACCATGGCCGAGGAGGGCAAGGACGTCGGGCCCGATTCCGCGGTCTCCTTCCAGAAGGACTTCCTGCCCGCCATGGAGAAGATGATGGTGCTGGCCAAGCAGTACACCAACTCCGACGCCGCGTCGAAGATCTACGGCGACGGCAACACCGCAATGGCCAACGGCAAGGCGGCCATGTACCTCCAGGGCCCGTGGGCCTTCAGCGAGATCTCCAAGACGAACGCGAAGGCGCCGCTGGGCACCTTCCCACTGCCCATGAGCAACAACGCCTCCGATCTCAAGGTGGCGGTCAACGTCGACCTCGCGGCCATGATCCCCGAGCAGTCGAAGCACCAGGGGGAGGCCAAGGAGTTCATGAACTTCCTCTTCCAGAAGAAGAGGATCGACGCCTACAACGCCTCCCAGCTCGGCTACGGGCCGACCACCGATGCCGCCCGGGTCACCGACTCCCGGATCGCCGGGCTGCGCTCCTACTACGAGGGCGGCCACTTCTACGCCGGGCCGTCATACGTCATCCCCCAGGCCATCCCGATCACCAACCTGTCGCAGAGCATCGTCCTGGGTGCTGATCCCAAGGGCGTGCTGGCCACCATCGATGCGGACTGGGCGCGGTTCGCCCGCCGCCAGTAGGCGCGGAGCGCAAGGAGTTATCCCATGGCTACCACCTCACTTCCCGCGTCCGCGAAGATCGACCACGCGACGCTGCACCACACCCGCCGAAAGGTGGAACCGGTCTTCTGGTGGATGACCATCCCCACCCTCATCGTGTTCACCCTAGCGATCCCGATGCCGGCCGTGGTCGGCATCTTCTACAGCTTCACCAACTTCATCGGCGTCGGCGACTGGCGGTTCATCGGCCTGTCCAACTACATCGCGATGTTCACCGATCCGCAGATCCGCTCGAGCTATCTGTTCACCGTCGGCTTCTCCCTGGTGACCGTCGTCCTGGTGAACGTCGTCTCCTTCATGCTGGCGATCGGCCTGATCTCCAGGATCCGCGCCAAGGTGGTCCTCCGGACGATCTTCGTCATCCCGATGGTCATCTCCGGCATCGTCATCGCCTACGTCTTCCAGTTCCTCTTCTCCAACTCGCTGCCGACCATCGGCAACGCCCTGGGGATCGGATGGCTCAAGGAGAGCCTCATCACCAATCCGAGCCTGGCCTGGCTGGCCGTCGTCTTCGTCACGGCGTGGCAGTCGGTACCCGGCACCCTGCTGATCTACATCGCCGGACTGATGGCGGTTCCTGCCGACGTCTACGAGGCCGCCGACATCGACGGAGCGACGAAGTTCCAGCAGACGATCAGGATCACCCTCCCGCTCGTCTTCAGCTACGTGGTGATCAACACGATCCTCGGCTTCAAGGGCTACCTCAATGCCTACGACATCATCGTCGGTCTGACGAACGGCGGCCCGGGCACCTCGACGATGTCGGTCGCCATGAACATCGTCGGCGGCCTCACCAACGGCGACTACGCCTACCAGATGGCCAACGCGACGGTCTTCTTCATCTTCACCCTCATCGTCTCGCTGCTCCAGCTCTCCCTCATGCGTGGAAGGAACAACTGATGACCGCGCTACCCATGGCCCCGGCACCGGCGGAGAAACCCCAGAAGGTCAGGATGCGCGCCGAGCGGGTCAACTGGCCGGGCACCATCATCCTGGCCATCTGCTCGTTGACGGTGCTCGTCCCCCTCTACGTGACCATCTCGATGGCCTTCAAGACGACCCACCAGGCCGTCGACGGCAAGGCCTTCAGTCTGCCGCACCCGTTCAGCGTCGAGGGCTTCACGCAGGCCTGGACGATGACCAGCACCGCGGTCGGCGCGGGGGTCTCGGCCGTCATCACGGCGGGCGTCGTGGCGGCGACGATCTTCCTCGCCGCATTCGCCTCCTATGCGATGGTGCGCAACTGGGAGCGCAGGTTCTTCCGCTACTCCTTCTTCTACGTGCTGGCCGCCATGTTCATCCCCTTCCCGGTGGTGGCCCTGCCGCAGATCAAGCTCACCGGCCTGGTGCACCTGGACAATCCCGTGGGGGTGATCGTGCTGGCGACGATGTTCCAGCTGGCCTTCAGCGTCCTGCTGTTCACCACCTTCCTGCGCTCGATCCCCTATGAGCTGGAGGAGAGCGCGCAGATCGACGGGGCGACCACCTGGCAGACCTTCCGGCAACTGATCTTCCCGCTGCTGGCGCCGATGAGCGCGACAGTGGGGATCTTCGCCTTCCTCTACGCCTGGAACGACTTCATGATGCCCTCGCTCATCATCTCCGACGCCACCATGCAGTCCCTGCCGGTGCGCCAGAACATCTTCCAGACCCAGTTCTCGAACAACTACAACGTGTCTTTCGCGTCCTACCTGATGGCGATGGCCCCGGCGATCATCGTCTACATCTTCACCCAGCGATGGGTGATGTCGGGCGTGACCCAGGGCGCGGTCAAGGGCTGATCGGCGCACACGAGCTCGCCGATCACTCGCTGGAGCGCCGTTCTCCGGACGTTTCTGTCGGAATCGGGCCTCCAGCTAGTGATCGGCGCGCCGCGCCGGACTCGATGCCCCGAAGCAGCTGTGGCCCGGGTCGCGTTCCCCGGGATTGATTTATACACTGAATATATGTTTCGCCGGATGCCTCGCCGTAGCGCCTCCCGGCCCTCTCGCTCGCTGAAAGGCCTCCCGTGACCCTCACGCAGACCGCACCCTCGCCGTTCCGCATCCCCGCCGACGCACCGGACTGGTGGCGCCAGGCGGTGGTCTACCAGATCTACCCCCGCTCCTTCGCCGACTCGAACGGCGACGGGATCGGGGATCTGGTCGGCATCATCTCCCACGTCGGCTACCTCGCCGCCCTCGGCGTCGACGCCGTGTGGCTGTCCCCGTTCTACCCCTCGGCCCTGGCCGACGGGGGCTACGACGTCGACGACTACCGCGATGTCGACCCACGGATCGGCACCCTGGACCAGTTCGACGAACTGGTCGCCGCTCTTCACGGCGCCGGCATCCGGCTCATCGTCGACATCGTCCCCAACCACTCCTCCGACCGGCACCGCTGGTTCCAGGAGGCCCTGAACTCCCCCAGAGGGTCGGCGGCCCGTGACCGCTACATCTTCCGCGACGGTCTGGGAGAGAACGGCGAGCTGCCCCCCGCCGACTGGACGGCCTCCTTCGGCGGCCCCGCCTGGACCCGGGTCCCCGACGGCCAGTGGTACCTCCACAGCTTCGCTGTCGAGCAGCCCGACTGGAACTGGCACAATCCCGACGTCCACCAGGAGTTCATCGACACCCTGCGCTTCTGGGCCGATCGAGGCGTCGACGGGTTCCGGGTCGACGTCGCCAACGCTCTGGCCAAGGACCTGCCCGACCCCCTGCCCACCGCGGCCGAACTGGCCGCGATGCCGATGGACGGCACTCACCCGACCATCGACCGCGACGACGTCCAGGACATCTACGCCGAATGGCGTCGGGTCTTCAACGAGTACGACCCGCCCCGCACCGCCATCGCCGAGGCCTGGGTCGACGATCCCGCCCGCCGGGCCCGCTACGCCCGCCCCGAATCCTTGGGGCAGGCCTTCAACTTCGACCTTCTGCAGGCCGACTTCGACGCCGCCCAGTTCCGGCGCATCGTCACCGCCAACCTCGACCAGGCGGCGCTGTCCGGGTCGTCGTCGACCTGGGTGCTGTCCAACCACGACGTCACCCGGCACGCCACCCGCTACGGGCTGGCGCCGCTCGCCGGATCGTCGGCCAAGCAGGGCATCGAGTGGATGAAGGCCGGGGCGCCGGCCGACCGGATCGATCCCGCCCTCGGCCTGCGCCGGGCCCGGGCCGCCACCCTCTTCGAGCTGGCCCTGCCCGGATCGGCCTACCTGTACCAGGGCGAGGAGCTCGGTCTGGCCGAGGTGACTGAGATCCCCGACGACCGGCGTCAGGACCCCACCTTCTTCAACAGCGCCCCCGACCACGACACCTATGAGGGCGTCGGGCGGGACGGCTGCCGGGTGCCGCTGCCCTGGACGACGTCGGGGCCCTCCTTCGGCTTCGGTCCCGACGATGCGAGCGCCGGGGCGCACCTGCCCCAGCCGGCCTGGTTCGGGGACTTCTCGGTGGCCGCCGAGGAGGACGACCCCGACTCCACGCTGGGCCTTTACCGCCGGGCCCTGGCCCTGCGCACCGAGCTTGAGGGAGCCGAGACCCTGGAATGGGACGACACGCTCTCAGTCGGAGGCGTGCTGGCCTTCCGGCGCCCGGGAGGGTGGATGTGCCTCACCAATTTCGGTGAGGATCCGGTAGCCCTGCCCGAGGGCCGGGTCCTGACCGCCAGCACCCCGCTGCTCCACGAGGAGGGCCGGGTCCTGGTGCCGGGCGCCACGACCGTGTGGCTGCAGCGCTGAGGATCGGGCACCGAGACGGGCATGAAATCACATCTCAGCAAGCCGTAGCTTCCCCCTCAGCGCTCCGATGTGTACAATGTCCGTCCTTGCCAGGGTTTGATTGCGGGACACGGCCGTCGAATCTGAGAACTGGTTAAAACTCACACCGATTCTGACAGAACCCTTCCTCTGGACCGTTCAAGTGGCGGACACTTGCTCCCGGTACCTCTCCATGAGGCACACCCGGTCACCTCAGCCAAGGGAACGTGATGAGTCAGAGTCCGAGCAGTCCCGGTCACGACGCCGATCCACGGTGTCGTCGATCCCGGCTCCCGGGCACGGCCGTCCGGAGGGTGCGCACCGCACTGATCGCGGTGTGCACCGCCGCGCTGCTCGCCGCCACGGCCGGCACCGCCCAGGCCGCTCCGTCGCCGTCCGACCCCTCCTCGACGACCTCCATCTGCACACCCGACCGGACGCTGTCGATGTTCAGCTTCAACGGCTTCCAGGGCCACATCGGCAACGCTGCAGCGCTGTTCACCCCGGTGGTCCGGGAACGGACCAGTGTCGGGGACAGCAACGTCCTGCTGCTCAGCGCGGGCGACAATGTGGGCGGGTCGCCCTTCGAGTCCGCGACCCAGGAGGATCTTCCGGCCCTCGACATCCTCAAGGTCGCAGGGGTGGACGCCTCGGCGGTGGGGAATCATGACCTCGACCGGGGTTTCTCCGATCTGCGCGATCGCATCGTTCCCCATATCGACGGGGACTTCCCCTATCTCGGCGCCAATGTGAGGAAGACGAGCACCGGCACCATCGCGTCGCCGCTGTCGGCCTCGACCATCATCAATCGCGGTGGGCTGAAGATCGGTGTGGTCGGGGCGATCACGAAGAATCTGTCCTCCCTCGTGGCATCCGCCGGTATCAGCGGCCTGGAGATATCGGATCCCGTGGCGGCCGTGAATGCCGAAGCGGCCATGCTCAAGAAGAACGGCGCCGACATCGTCGTGGCCGCCTATCACGAGGCCGCCGGCGGTGATACGGCCTCCCCGAGCCCGCAGAGCACGGACTTCTCGCCGATCGTCGAGAAGACCAGCCGCGACGTCGATGTCGTCTTCACCGGGCACACCGGCCGCCAGTACTCGTGGCGCACCCGGACCGGCGCGCCCCTCATGCAGGCCGAGTCCGCCGGCGCCGGCCTGGCGAAGGTGCGGATCGGGTACGACTCCGCCAGGCGGAAAGTCTGTTCGACCAGCGACTCGTTGGTTCCGGCGGCCTCCCGGGTCCAGTCCTCGAACCCCACGATCTCGGCCATCCAGCGGCTGGCCGATGACGCCGCCCGTCAGGCCGACGCTCTGGGACAGCGGAGAATCAGCACGACGTCGTCCCCCGTCACCACTGCGGCCGATTCGACGGACACCTCCTACGGAAACGAGGTGCGCAACCGGGAGTCGACGCTGTCGAACATGGTGGCGCAGATGTACAAAGACACCCTCGGAAGAAATGATCCCAACTTCATCGGGCTGCAGAATCCTGGAGGCACCAGGGCCTCACTGCTGAATCGACAGGTGACATACAAAGAGGCCGCGCAGGTCCTGCCCTTCGCGAACACGCTGGCCACCAAGAAGGTCACCGGGGACCAGTTCCGACGAATGCTCGAGCAGCAGTGGCGGACCGATTCCGGTGGAGGCACGCCGTCCCGGGCCTACCTGCAGCTGGGGATGTCGAGCAATGTCACCTACACCTATGACGAATCCAGGACCCTGGGCAGGCGGATCACCTCGATCTGGTTGAACGGACGACCGGTCGATCCGAAAGGCACCTACACCATCGGGTCCGGAACATTCCTCATCGACGGGGGCGACGATTTCACCGAGCTGGCGAAGGGGGCCAGACCGGTCGACACCGGAAAGGTGGATCTGGAGTCCTGGGTGAGCTGGATCCGGACGAGGGGAACCCTGGAACCCTCATTCGCCAAGCAGGCGGTGCCGGTCACCTCCTCGGTGGCCGGCGACGGCCGATCGGCTACCTTCACGCTCGGAATGCCGAGGACCGGCGGCGCCGCCCCCGACACGGTGGATCTGACCAGCCGGGAAGCCGTCAGGAACCGCAGCGTCACGGCCTACCTCGTGCAGAACGGCCGCAAGGTCAAGGTGGCGAGCGCACCGGTCACCGGGGGCACATCCACCGTGACCTTCGCAGTACCCGCCGAGCACGGCCTGACCAGTGGTGACGCCGTCGTCCGCTTCGAGTTCCCGGGCTCGGGCACAGTGGTCCGCTCACAGATCCGGATCACCGTACCGACGGATCCCGTACCGGCAGCCCCCGTGCCGCCCAGCACGACGCCGAGCCCGGCACCCACCGGCACGCAGACCAGCCCGGCACCGACCAGCACGCAGACCAGCCCGGCACCGCCGGACGCGGCGACCGACCCGGTGCCGGCGAACGCGACGACGAGCCCGGCACCGACCAGTGCAGCTACCGACCCGGCGTCGCCGGATGAGTCGGGTGATGTGACGAGCCCCGAGCCGAAACCCGGGGAGCCGACCGGTCCCGTCCCGGTCGCCGGCGTCCCCCAGGATTCCGGGACGCCCGCAACGGCGGCCTGAACGTCGTCACGCCGCCGTACCGGAGACCCGCTCAGTAGAACTCGACGGTGTTGACGACGTGGGTCATCGGCTCGCCGTTGAGCAGCCGGGTGGCGTTGGCGGCGAAGTGCTCGGCGATCCGTCGGTCCTCACGGGCATCGAGGGTGGCGGTGTGAGGACTGATGAGGACGTTGTCCAGGCCCCACAGGGGGGAGCCGACCGGTAGCGGCTCGACCGTGGACACGTCGAGGGCGGCGTAGGACAGCGCCCCCGAGCGGAGCCCGTCGATGAGGGCGTCCTCGTCGACGGTGGACCCCCGTCCCACGTTGATCACCATGGCTTTGGGCCGCAGCCTCCCGATGACATCGGCGGAGACGAGCTTCTCGGTGGCCGCGGTGGCGGGCAGCGCCACCACGATGATGTCGGCGCGACGGGCCGCCTCCGGCAGGTCGTCGACAGGGTAGACGTCCTCGACCCAGGGCACCGTCCGCACCGTCCGGTTGCAGCCGATGACGCGCGCCCCCATGGCGCTGAACCGGGCGGCGCAGGCTCGGCCGATCTCCCCCAGGCCCAGCACGAGCACGGTGGCGTCGTAGAGCTGGCGCATCGGCCAGCGCTCCGGCCAGGTGCGCGAGGCCTTGTCGGCGGCCAGCCGGGGAAGGTCCTTCAGCCCTGCCAGAGCACCGAAGACCGCGAACTCGGCGAGGTTGTCGGCATGCACGCCCGCCGAGGTGGTGAACACGACCCGTTGCAGGTCCTCGGCGGACAGGTGAGCCTCGGCGACGGCGGCTCCCGCTCCGGCGGCCATTCCCTGCACCCATTTCAGGCCGGGGTTGGCCTGCACGGCCGCCCTGAGGGAGGCCGGATCGCCGTCGGGGAATCCGTAGAGGACGTCGGCGGCGGCGAGGAGGCGGTCGAACTCGTTCTGCTGGGCGTCGGTCCGACGCCAGCCGGGATCTCCCGAGTGGTCGGCGGGCCAGCGCATCGGCGGCAGCAGGTCGGGACGGTACTCGACGGACAGGCGAGGCTCGATGCGGCGCATCAGTGCGCACAGGTCCTCGTCGTCGGGCAGCGGCGTGGCGATCGCCACCGACAGAGTGCCGCCCCTCGCGGGGTTGACAGGGGTCATGGGCCGAGCCTACGACCGCATCCTCATCGCCGGAAGGGTCTTCACAGCAGCGACTCCTCCCAGGCCTTGTGGAGATCGGCGTAGCGGCCTCCGCGGCGTCTCAGCTCCTCGGGGGCGCCGTCCTCCAGGATCCTCCCCTCCCCCAGCACCAGCACCCGGTCGGCATTCTCCACGGTGGAGAGCCGGTGGGCGATGATCACGGCGGTCCGGTCGGCGAGAATGGTGCGCAGCGCGCGCTGCACGAGCCGCTCCGACGGGATGTCCAGCGACGAGGTCGCCTCGTCGAGGATGAGGACGGCCGGGTCGGCGAGGAAGGCCCTGGCGAAGGCCACCAGCTGACGCTGCCCGGCCGACAGGCGTCCTCCCCGCTGAGAGACGTCGGTCTGGTAGCCCTCCGGCATCGCGGTGATGAACTCGTGGGCGCCCACCGTGCGGGCCGCCTCCTCGATCTCCTGCCGGCCGGCCCCGGGGCGGCCGAAGGCGATGTTGTCGGCGATCGTGCCGTTGAAGATGAAATTCTCCTGGGTCACCATCACCACCGCCTGGCGCAGGTCCTCGTCGCCGATGCGGTCCAGCCCGATCCCGTCGAGGGTCACCTGGCCCGCGGTGGGGTCGTAGAACCGGGCGATGAGTTTGGCGATCGTGGTCTTTCCGGCGCCCGTGGTGCCGACCAGGGCGAGGTTCTGGCCGGCCGGGATGTGCAGGTCGAGATCGGGCAGCACCGGCCGGCCCGGGGCGTACTCGAAGGTGACGCCATCCAGATCGATCCTGCCCTCGGCGTGCTCGATCCGGACCGGGTCCTCGGGTTCGGGCACTCCGGGCTTCTCATCGAGCACCCCGGACAGCTTCTCCAGGGCGGCCGAGGCGGACTGGAAGGTGTTGTAGAACTCGCCGATGTCGGTGAGGGGCTCGAAGAACTGCCGCAGGTACAGCAGGAATGCGGTGAGCACCCCGACCGTTGACCAGCCCTTGATGACGAACCATCCTCCGATCAGCAGCATCAGGGCGATCGTGACGTTGCCGATCAGCCGGATGCCCGGCATGAAGATCGCGAAGATCCGGAACGAGCGCACGTTGATCGCCCGGTAGCGGTCGGACAGTTCGGTGAAGATCTCCTGATTGCGCGGCTCCCGCCGGTAGGCCTGGACGGCCCTGATGCCCGCCATCGTCTCGGTGAAGTGCATGATCACCGCGGCCGAGGCGTTGCGCACCTCGCGGAAGGTGCGGCTGGACTCGTGGGAGAACCACGTGATGAGCGCCGACACGAAGATCAGGGAGGCCAGGCAGATCAGTCCGAGCCGCCAGTCCATCACCAGCAGCATGACGCCGGTGCCGACCAGCGTGAGGACCGCCGACACCAGACCGTCGAATCCCTGCTCCATGAGCTCGGAGATGGCGTCGGTGTCGTTGGTCATCCGGGAGATCACGCGCCCGGAGGTGTAGCGGTCGTGGAAGGCGACGTCGAGCCTCTGGAAGTGCACGAACACACGCCGGCGCAGCTCGAGCAGCACGTTCTGGCCGATCCGTCCCGAGAGCCTCAGGAAGAGGACACGTGTGATCACCTGGGTGACCAGGGCCGCCAGCATGGCCACGACGATCTCGGCGAGGACGCGGCCAGAGCCGGTGTCCAGCAGGGACCGGATGCCCAGGTCGATGCCGCGCCTCACCAGCCATGGCGGCAGCAGCCGGGTGATGTTCTCGACCACGACGACCGCCACCAGCACCCACAGCAGCCTGCGGTAGGGACGCAGCAGGTCCCACAGCAGGGCCCGGCTTCGGGCTTTCAGGAAGCTCGACGCCTGGGCGGAGACCTCAGCGGCCTCCTCGTTGGCGACGCCGCGCCAGTCGGTGTCGGTTTCGGCGCTGCCGCGCCAGTCGGTGTCGGTTTCGGCGCTGCCGCGCCGGTCGGTGTCAGCCACGGTCCAGCACCTCCTCGTCATCCTCGGATCCTCTTGCGTCCCCGTTCGGCGTGATGCCGGTCTCGGCGTCGTAGTCGGCGCTCAGCAGCTCCCGGTACTCGGGGACGGTGGCTAGCAGCTCGGCGTGGGTGCCCACATGGGACACGCGGCCCTCCGACAGCATCGCCACCTTGTCGGCCAGCAGCACGGTGGAGGCCCGGTGGGCCACCACGATCCCGGTGACCCCGACCAGGACGCGCTTGAGGGCCGCCTCGACGAGCGCCTCGGTCTCCATGTCCAGCGCCGAGAGGGTGTCATCGAGGACCAGGATGCGCGGCTTGACGAGCACCGCCCGGGCCAGCGCCAGACGTTGACGCTGGCCTCCGGACAGGCTCATCCCCTGCTCCCCGATCCGGGTGTCCAGACCCCAGGGCAGGTCGTGCACGAATCCGGCCTGGGCGACGTCGAGGGCCTGCACGATCTCTGCTTCGGTGGCGTCGGAGCGCCCGAGGGTGAGGTTCTCGCGCACGCTCATCGAGAACAGCGTGGCGTCCTCGAAGGCGGTCGCCACGATCGAGCGCAGCTCGGCGACCCGCAGATCCCGGATGTCGACGCCGTCGATGCGGATCGCGCCGCCGGTCACGTCGGCCAGTCGCGGCACCAGGGCGGTGAGGGTGGTCTTGCCCGAGCCGGTCCCGCCGACCAGGGCTATCGTCTGCCCCGGTTCGATCTCCAGGTTCAGGTGCTCCAGGACGTCGGCGTCGCCGTCGGGAAATCGGAAGGAGACGTCGGAGAAGGTGAGCCGGCCCTCCGGATGCTCGAGCGCCAGGGAGCCGTCGCGGATGGTCTCGGTGGCGTCGAAGATCTCGCTGATCCGGTCGGCGGCGGTCATCGAGTCCTGGGTCATCGACAGCAGGAATCCCAGCGAGGCGATCGGCCACACGATGCTCAGCATCAGCGTGATGAAGGCGACCAGGGTGCCCAGCGAGATGCGCTGGTGGCCGACTGCCAGGGCCCCGAACCCGAGCACCACCACCAGGGTGAGGCTGGGGATGGCCTCCAGCACCGTCCAGAACCAGGAGGTGAGGCGCACTCTCGCCATGCTGGTGCGCCACAGGTCGGTGGCCCTGCCGTCGAATCCCTCGAAGATGTGCTCGCGGCGACCGAAGGCCTTGATCACCCGCAGCCCGCCGACCGACTCCTCCACGGCCGAGGCGACGTCGCCGGTCTGATCCTGGATGGTGCGCGAGAGCCTGGTGTACTGGCGCTCGTTGACCAGGCAGAGCCACACGATGGGGACCGCCGAGACCACGACCACCAGCCCCAGCGGCCAGTACATGCGCAGGAGCAGGGCGGTGGTGATGACGATCTGCAGCAGGTTCATGATCATGAACAGCAGCCCGAAGCCGAGGAACCGCCGCACCGTCGACAGGTCGTTCATGATGCGGCTGAGCAGCTGGCCCGACTCCCACTGCGTGTGGAATCCCAGCGGCAGCCGCTGCAGCTTGGCGTAGAGGTCGAGCCGGATTCCGGTCTCGGTGCCCAGGGTGCCGCGGGCCACCACCCAGCGCCGCCAGAACATGAAGACCGCCTCGACGATGCCGATCGCGATGGCGGCGGCGCCGAGCGTGTAGAGGCCGCGGTGCTGGGAGTCGCGGATCGGGCCGTCGACGACCCGCTGGGTGACCAGCGGTGTGACGATCCCGGCCACGGTGGAGGCGACAGCGAAGACCACCATGAGCACGAACCGGGTGGCGTAGGGCCTCAGGTAGGGCAGGAAGCGCAGAAGATTGCCGAACCTTCTGGCGGTGCGCCTGGGGGCCAGCGCCGGCGCCCGGTCCAGGGCGTCGCCGTAGAGGGTCGCCACCTCGGTGCTGATGCGACCCGATCCGGGCGCACCGGCGGAGATCGTCGGGGTGGCGCGGGTGTCCGAGGACATAGAGGTGCTCCTGAGCGGATCGGTTCGGATCGGTCTGCGGGTGCCGGGCGCGGCTCTGGACGGTGATCCGCGCGTGGCCGCAGGTCAGGAGTGTTGAAGCATGGAACCGAGACTATGCCCCTTCGCTGCGATTCACCAGATGGGCCCCTGCCCGCGGTGGGCGAACGGCCGATCTCCCGACAGTTCGGGGTTTCCGTCCCGATCAGACCGGAAAAGGGTCACTGTCGGGAGATCGGCCACCTCATCCGGGTCCGGATCCAGCACTGCCGCGGCCCTCGGACCGACCCGATGCCGACCCGATAGCGTGGTGCCACCGCGCACCGACCAGGAGACCCTCATGAGCCACACACCGTCCGTCGTCTTCGTCTGCTGGGGCAATATCTGCCGCTCCCCGATGGCCGAGCGGGTGGCGAGGAAGTGGCTGGACGACGCCGGGGTGCCGGCGCGGGTGACCAGCGCGGGGGTGAGCGACGAGGAGGGGCCCGCCCCCATGGACCGTCGCGCCAAGGCGGTGCTGGAGCGGGCAGGCTACGACGCGTCGGGCCACACCGCCCACCAGATCGACGCCGAGGAGATCGCGGACGCGGATCTGGTGATCGCCGCCGAGCCGATGCACGTCCAGGCCATGCGCCGGCTCTCCCCGGTGGCCGACAACCTGCGTCTCATCAGCGATTTCGATCCTTCGAAGAGACCGGGCACGCCGCTGCCGGATCCCTGGTACGGCCCCGACTCCCAGTTCGTCGCGACGCTGAGGGCCATCGAGGCGGCGATGCCCGGGATCGTGGACGCCGTGCGGAAGCTGACCTGACGCCCCGACACCGGGTCGACGCCCCACTCAGCACGGCCCCACCCCGCCCCCGCTGAATAGATAGTCTGTGCCCATGAGTTTTTTCCTGGTCGGCGGAGGAGTCGATGACGGCCTGGGCGAGGTCTACGACGAGTTCATCGCCGAGGCCAGGAGCCACACCGGTCATCAGGGTGGCGGGGATGCCGCTCCCGGCAGGGTCGCCGTCGTGGTGGCGGGCCCGGTGGAGATCTCCGGGGATCATGCTGCGGCGCTGTCGGCGATCGTCACCTCGCGATGGCCCGAGGCCGACGTGCTGCCGATCCACCTGACCGGCCCGGGAACCTCCCCGGTCCCGTCGACCGGGACCTCGGCGGTCGACGCGACCGACGCGGACTCCGCCGCATGGAGCACGGACGCCGGTCCTTCCTGGGATGAGAATCCCGACTTCGCCCTGCCCGACGATCTGGACACCCTCGACGGCATCATCGTGGGCGGCGGCCGGGTGGCCGGCTACATCGCGGGCCTCGGACCGGCCGCAGGACTCCTCTCCCGGCTGGTGCGCGGCGGAGCCCCCTGGCTCGGCTTCTCGGCCGGGGCCATGATCACCGCCGTCGCCGCGGTGGAGGGGGGCTGGCGCCTGGACGGCCGTCAGATCGCCCCGCGGGACGCGGCTGAGGGTTGCGAGGAGCTGAACGTCGTCGAGGGCCTGGGCCTGGTGAGCATCACCAGTTACGCGCACAACGACACCCTGAGCGCCGACGGCCTCCTCATCTCGGCCCTCGACGCCGGTCTGCTGCGTTCGGCCGTGGCGATCGACGAGGGCGCCTGCCTGAAGGTTCAGCAGGGATCCGGGCGGGCCGCGGTGATGGGTGGCGGCCTGGTCCGCTGGTTCACCAAGGATCCCGCCGGCGTCGTCGTGCGCGGCGAGCGCGGCGCCCACCGGTCGAGCACCCCGGCCGCCGCACCGCCCCGATTCGCCGGTCTGGCCCAGGTCGCCGCCGCGACCCGCGCCGCCCACAAGAAGGAGGAGCCGGCGAAGCGTGCCGTGAAGACCCGGAAAAAGGCCCGGACCGGCACAGCTCAGTCCTCCGAAGGCGGTTCGGCGCCCACCGACCCGGCGCAGTCCGAGTCGTGAGCGGTCAGTGAGAGGTGGCAGGCTGTACCCATGCACATCCTTGTGGTGGACGACGACCGGGCCGTGCGCGAGTCACTCGCGCGCTCGCTGCACTACAGCGGCTATGAGGTCGACACCGCCGAGGATGGCGTGGAGGCCCTCGCCAAGCTGAGTTCCATGCGTCCCGACGCCGTCATCATGGACGTCATGATGCCCCGGCTCGACGGCCTGGAGGCCACCCGGATGCTGCGCGTCAACGGCAACGACGTCCCGATCCTCGTGCTCACCGCCCGCGACGCCGTCGGCGACCGGGTCGACGGGCTGGACGCCGGGGCCGACGACTACATGGTCAAGCCCTTCGCACTCGACGAGCTGCTGGCCCGGCTCCGGGCGCTGACCCGGCGCTCCCGCGCCGAGTCCGAGCCGGAGTCCCTGGAGGACGCCGAGGTGCTCACCTTCTCCGACCTCACCCTCGACCCCCAGACCCGCGAGGTCAGCCGGGGGGCGCGCCGGATCAGCCTGACCCGCACCGAGTTCGCCCTGCTCCAGGTCTTCCTGCAGAACCCGCGCAAGGTGCTGGAACGGTCCTGGCTGCTGCACGAGGTGTGGGGATTCGACTTCCCCACCACCGCGAACTCGCTGGAGGTCTACATCGGCTACCTGCGCCGCAAGACCGAGAATGACGGCGAGCCCCGGCTCATTCACACGGTGCGCGGCGTCGGCTACGTGTTACGGGAAGCGACTTCGTGATCAGACGCTGGTGGCGGCGGATCCTCGACTGGCAGCCGAGGATCCCCCGGATCACGATGGGCCGACGGGTCACCCTGTTGGTGGCCGCCAGCGTTTTCGTGGCCGTTCTGGGCTCCAGCATGGCGGGGTATTTCATGACGAGGCTGTCCCTCTACTCCCAGCTGGACCGCCAGCTCATCACCCTCGGCAGCTACCTGTCCGGGCCCATCACCGAAAGCCCGGAAGGGTTCGCCTCCCTGGAGGCCAGCGGGCTGGAGGCCGCCGACGTCGGCGTCGCGCTGGTGCCGGCCGACGGCAGTCGGACCCAGATGGTGGAGGGGGCCTCGAGCACCTTTCCGACCGGCCCCGAGGAACTGGCGGTCGCCCGCATCGGGATGGGTACGACGGCCCGGACCGTCACCGACTCCCAGGGCGTGCCCACCCGGATCGTCTCGGTGCCGATCTCGATCAGCAACACCCGCTACGCCCTGGTGCTCGGCAGATCGATGAAGGCCACCGAGGCCACCCTGAGCTCCCTGTGGCTGGTGCTGGCGGTGGTCGGCCTTGTCGGCGTGGGGCTCAGCGCGGTCACCGGCTATCTGGCCGCCCGCTCCACCACACGGCCGATCACCGACCTCTCCAGGGCGGTGCACCGGGTGACCCGCACCGACAAGCTCGATCCGATCCCGGTGCGCTCGGCCGACGAGCTGGGACAGCTGGCGACCTCCTTCAACACGATGCTCTCGTCGCTGTCCTCGTCGCGGGAGCGTCAGCGCCGGCTCATCGCCGACGCCTCCCACGAACTGCGCACCCCCCTGACCTCGATGCGCACCAATGTCGAGCTGCTGCTGGCCGATCAGAAGACGGGGATGCTGCCGGAGACGGCCCGCGGGGAGATCCTCACCGATATCGCCGCGCAGCTGGGCGAGTTCTCCAGCCTCATCGGCGACCTGGTGCAGCTCTCCCGCGACGACGCCCCGCCGCGCAGCCCCGAGCCCCTCGATCTGGCCGACGTCGTCGAGAAGGCCGTGGAGCGGGCCCGGCGGCGCGGTCCGAGCCTCCAGTTCGACGTCACCCTGGCGTCCCATCCGATGATGGGCGAGCCGGCCACTCTGGAGCGGGCGGTCACCAATCTGCTGGACAACGCCGTGAAGTTCTCCCCCGACGGCGGAACGGTCACCGTGATGATGGAGGGCGATACCGTCACCGTCAGTGACCAGGGCCCCGGCATCGCCGAGGAGGATCTGCCGCACATCTTCGAGCGCTTCTACCGCTCGGACCGGTCCCGCAACACCCCGGGTACCGGCCTGGGGCTGTCCATCGTGGCCCACATCGTCACCTCCCACGGTGGCTGGGTGAAGGCCTCGCGGGCTCCTGGCGGCGGCGCCCAGTTCACGATGAGTCTGCCGATGACGGTTCCGGCCGAGGACGACGAGGCCGAGCAGCCGGTCGGGTAGACCCGTCGCCGCGGGCGCACGGATCGTGTCCCGATTCGTCTCGGCGCAGGTGCGCCGCTCTTGGCCGACCGTGAGAGGCTCGCCACGTGGAGATGCACGCCCATGCTCATTCATCTGGCCCCAGCACCCCTGAACAGGCCGATCGGGAACGCGCGGCCCTGGGACGGCTGCTGATCCTGCTGGCCCCGCTCTTCCTGGCAACCGTCGTCGGGCTGATCGCGATGTGGCCGCACGACGTCTCGCATCACATCCAGAACGACTCATCGGCCTGGAACGCCCCCGGGGTGAGCATCATCGACGGCACCGTCACCGGCGTCTCCCACGGGTCCTGCGACGGCCAGCCCGGTTCGACCGGCAGCGGTGGCTCCGAGGAGTGCGCCGTGGCGAGGGTGCGCATCGACGAGGGGCCCGACGCCGGGACCTCGACGAGCGTGCAGCTCACCGCGGCAGTGACCTCCTCCGGGGTGAGGACCGGCCAGGTGATCCGGATGTACCGGACGCCGGGCGGAGCCAGGGCCGCCTACCAGTTCTACGACTTCGAACGCACCGTGCCGCTGGTGGCCGTCGCGGTGGCCTTCGCGGCAGTCGTCATCGCGGTGGCCCGTCGCCGGGGACTGGCGGCCATCGTGAGTCTCGTCATCGCCTTCGTCATCATCGGCCGGTTCATGCTTCCGGCACTGATCAGCGGCTCCTCCCCCACCTGGGTCGGGCTGGTCGCCTGCTCGGCGATCATGTTCATCGTCATCTACGTCACCCACGGCTTCTCGACCCGGACGACGACGGCCCTGCTGGGCACCCTGTTCGGTCTGCTCCTGACGACGGGGCTCGGCGTCATGACGGCGCGGTGGGCCCATCTGACGGGGATCACCGGCGAGGACGATTTCGTCCTCACGGCCTCGGCCCCGGACCTCACCCTCACCTCGGTGATCATCTGCGGGATCATCGTCGCAGGCCTGGGCGTCCTCAACGACGTCACCGTCACCCAGGCGTCTGCGGTGTGGGAACTGGCCGATTCGGCCCGCAGCCGCCGCGACCTGTACCGGCGGGCGATGCGGATCGGGCGCGATCACATCGCCTCCAGTGTCTACACGATCGCCTTCGCGACGGCCGGGGCGGCGCTGTCGACCCTCCTGCTGCTGTCGATCTACCAGATGCCGGTGGGCGACATGCTGCGCAGTGAGACCTTCGCCGAGGAGATCGTGAGGACGCTCGTGGGGTCCATAGGGTTGGTGCTGGCGGTGCCGCTCACCACGATCATCGGGGCCGTGCTGGCGTGGTCGACGCTGCACGGGCCGGAATCCGGGTCCGGGGAGGCGGCCCCGGAACCGTCGGGTGCCTCAAGTCACCGGCAAGGCGCCGTCCTGGGATTCATCCCGGGACGCCGCGGCAGCGCCGGGCCGCGGCGCGGGCTCGTCGACGAGACCGCCCCGATGGAGCCGGGAGGCCGGGTACCTTCCACCGGACGCCAGGAGAGCGTTCTCGCAGCGGGAGAGGATGTCGCGAAGGACGATGACCGGAGTACTCCACCGGGACCTGTGGATGACTCCCTCTTCCGGCGACCCGAATGAGAGTTGCGCCACAGTCCCAGCTCCCGGCCAGACGCCGGGGATCGTCCGGGCCTGTTCCTCCGCGTTGGGCATTCAGGCTTGTCAGAGACAGATTCCAGGAGTTGTCCACCGTGAGGCGCGGGTTGTCCACTGGTATGGGCGTTCTCCACACGGCCCAGAGGGGTTATCCACACATACCCTGTGGATAACCCCTCTGGCTGGGGAAAACACAATTGTGTCGTTTCCACTGTGCTGTCAGAGGACGACCCCTCCTCGCTCGCGCAGGCGCTCGCTCCTCCCCGGGCGGCACCGCGGTCGTCAGTCAGAACTGACGGAGATCCTCGCCCAGGGCACGCACCTGGGCGACCGTCCACGGCGCGAGCAGCGGAGACATCGTCTGCACCGTGCGGTAGAGATCCTTCCACCCCACCCAGGCGATCTCCTCGACCTCATCCGGGTCCGGGTACAACTCGACGATTTCCTCGGGATCATCCAGGACGGTCACATAGACCGGGCACAACTCGTTCTCCACGATCCCCGAGGAGTCCGTCGCCCGATAGGAGAATCCCGGCATCACGCAGCTGATCGCCTCCGCATTGAGGTCGAGTCCCAGCTCCTCGCGCACCCGGCGGACGATGGCGTCCTCCATCCGCTCCCCGGGACGCGGGTGCCCGCAACATGAATTCGTCCACACCCCTGGCCAGGCCACTTTCGTCAATGCCCGGCGGGCGATGAGGGCCCGGCCCCCGACGTCCAGGATGTGACAGGCGAACGCCAGATGCCGCGGCGTCGACCGGGTGTGGATGATCCCTCTCGCAGCGGTGCCGATCCGCTTGCCGCTCTCGTCGATCAGCACCACCAGATCATCAGGATCGAGAGGGACCCGACCCTCCAGGGAATCGTCGGAAGCTCGCCCGGCGCCGGGCTCACTCGGGATGGTCATGACCGCCAAGGTACCGCACCGGACCACCCCGCCGTCGGCTCCCCGGGATCTGAACGGGGAACGCGGGACCTCCCGGGGCACTCCTGCCCGGGCAGGCGCAGCATCAGGTGACGGCGCGCCCGCCAGGCCTTCACAGCCCCGTCATAGAACAGCGTGTCAGGCTGGGTGGTGCCGTCGCGCCCTCGGACAGCCAGCGCACCGCATCAGCCCACCAGGAGGGGGACGACCATGACCGGTTCCGTGATTCTCGACGTCGTGCTCGTCCTGCTGCTCATCGGACAGGCCCGGCGCGGCTGGCGACGGGGCGCCGTGGTCGGCGTCCTCAGCCTGGCCGGGCTCATCCTCGGAGCATGGTTCGGCCTGTGGCTGGCCGGCAGCGTCGGCGACTGGATGTCCAACGGCACCGACCTCAGCGCGCTGTGGACAGGCATCGCCCGGATCGCCCTGTTCATCATCACCGCGGAGGCCGGGGAGTCCATCCTGTCGGGAATCGGGATGAGGCTGCGCGGGGCCAACCGCATCCCCACCCTGCGGACCGCCGACTCCCTCATCGGGTCGGTCGTGTCGGTGGTCGTGGCCGCCCTCGTCCTCACCGTCGCCGCCGGTGCGGTCCGGCCCCTCCTGCCGAGCGCCTGGTCCCAGACCGTCGCAGGGTCCAAGGTGCTGGCCACCGTCGACCGGGCGGTCCCCGATCCTGTCAACCGTGCCGCCAACCGGCTCGCCGGGGCACTCGCCGACGGCTTTCCCCGCGTCTTCTCCGGACTCGACGTCGAGCCCGATCTGCCGGCCCGCAGCCCCGACCAGTCCGTCACACAGACCGCCGCCGTCCAGCAGGCCGGAGCCGGCATCGTCAAGGTGCGCTCCACCGCCACCCAGTGCTCGCGCGCATCCGAGGGCACCGGCTGGGTGAGCGCCACCAACCGCGTCGTCACCAACGCCCACGTCGTCGCCGGAGCCAGCAACGTCTCGGTGGAGACGCAATCCGGGAGGACCGTCCGAGCCATCGTCGTCTCCTACGATCCCGATCTCGACCTCGCCGTTCTGCGCGTGCCCGATCTGGGCCTCACACCGCTGCAGATGGTGGCGTCCGCCTCAGCAGGTGACCAGACCATCGTCGCCGGATACCCCCTGGACGGCCCCTACACGCTGCGCGCCGCGACCGTGCGCGGCACCATCGAGGCCCGCGGGGAGAACATCTACGCCACCCGGACCGTGGTGCGCGAGGTGATGGCGGTGCGCGGAACCGTCCAGCCGGGCAACTCCGGCGGACCGCTGCTCACCACCGACGGCAAGGTCGCCGGCACCGTCTTCGCGCGGTCGACCAGCGCCTCCGACACCGGATACGTCCTCACCAACAGCGCGACCAGGGCCATGATCGCCGCCGGCTCCTCCGACACCACGGCGGCCTCCACCCAGGTGTGCACGACTGATTGATCAAGAGAGGGGGCGACCCCTCTCCGCCCGCCAGGGCTCGCTGACTCCCTGAACAGTTCAGGTCCGTGACCTGGGTCGCCCTGTAACGGTGGCTGGGACGTCAGCGGAATCGGCATCGCCGGCCATCCGCAGCGGGTCAGCTCTGTGACCGAGCTCTCAGCGGCTCCTGTGTGGTCGGCACCGCTCCCCTCGGAACCGATTCGATACTGATTCTCGGAGCCCTTCCCGACTCGTCCGAGGCCGCCGATCCACCTACGCTCGACGCATGGGACACAGTGAGCATCATCATCACGGACCGTCCGCCCAGGCCGACCGTAGGTACCTGTGGGGTGCTCTCGTCCTGCTGCTCGCGTTCATGGCCGGTGAGGTCGTCGCCGCCCTCGTCTCCGGATCGCTGGCCCTGCTCTCGGACGCCGGACACATGCTCACCGACGCCGGCGCGCTCGCCGGTGCGCTGTGGGCCATGAACCTGGCCGTCAGGCCCGCCCGTGGCGCGATGACCTATGGCTGGAAGAGGGCGGAGATCCTCGCCGCCCTGGCCAACGGCGTCACCCTCCTGGTCGTCGCCGTCGTCGTGGCGACAGAAGCCGTCAGACGACTCGTGAACCCGCCCGAGGTGACCGGCGTCACCGTGCTCGTCGTCGCCGTCATCGGCATCGTCGTCAACATCGCCGCGACCTGGCTCATCGCCCGCGCCGACCGCACCAGCCTCAACATCCGCGGCGCCTACCAGCACGTGCTCACCGACCTCTTCGGATTCATCGGTACAGCCGTCGCCGGCGTGATCATCCTGGCCACCGGCTGGACCCGCGCCGATCCGATCGCCTCCCTGGTCGTCGTGGCGCTCATGCTGCGCGCCGGCTGGGGACTCACCCGCGATTCGGGACGGGTGCTGCTGGAAGCCGCCCCTGAGGAACTCGACCTCGACGCCGTGCGCACCCATATCCTCGGCGTCGAGCACGTCACGGCGGTCCACGACCTCCATGCCTGGACCGTCACCTCGAACCTGCCGGCCGTCTCGGCGCATCTGGTCATCGAGGACAGCTGTTTCGCCGACGGGCACGCCCACCGCATCCTCGACGAGGTGCAGGAATGCCTTCAGACCCACTTCTCAGTAGGCCACACAACCTTCCAGGTGGAGCCCTCACGCCACGAGGCCACCGAGCACGACTGCTTCTGAACACCACGGATGGCTGCGCGGCTACTCAGATTCGATGAGTGGCCCTACCATTCGTTCATGGCTACTTTCATCGTCGAAACCCATTACGTTCCCGAGCTCCAGGACAGGCGCCTGGCGGCCCGCCCCCGTCATCTCCAGAACCTGGATGTGATGCGCGAACGTCACCAGCTCGTCAACGCCGGCCCACTCGCCGACGGCTCGGGCGCCGTCCTCATCTACTCTGTCGGCAGCCGCGCCGAGCTCGACCGGCTTCTGGCGGCCGACCCCTATCCCACCGACGCGGTCCAGGTCTCCTCGATCCGTGAGTGGAAGCACAACTACGAGTTCTGAGTTATCCAAGCGGATGACCGCCCCCCACGCTCGTCAGGGCTGACTGCCCCCACGCCGGGCGCTGACCTCAGTCGTCGGCCGGATCCGCGTCGACAGCCACCCACTGCGGCCCGGGTCCGGGATCGCGCTCCCGGGTTTCCCGCTCAACAGGGGTTTTCGGCTCCGCCGAGACGAAAAGGCCCGTTGAGCGGGAGATTCGTCAGCCGAGGACGCCGCAGGAGCGGACTCGAATCCCCTCACACCCGGCAGGCACCCGATCCGCCGGGGAATCGATGGCGATTCCGGGCGACCCAGGCGTACACCCTCGCAGCGAGCGGCCTCACCGGGGAGGACGCGATGACCTGCCCTGCCCACCGCCACGGCGGCGGGCAGGAGGCCAGAGCCCCGCCGATCGCCTCGGCCCCCCACACCACAGAGCCGTCACCGCGCACCAGCGGAATCTCCCTGCGAGCCCGATCGGCATCCACCCCCAGGGCCCCGGCGTCCGCGGCGCTCAACGGCCTCACGACCACCCGGGCATGACGCCGCGACAGCCAGCTCGCACACGCCGTGCAGAAGGCGCAGTCGGAATCGAAGAGCAGCAGCCCCCTGGCAGGCACGACGGTGATCAACGGTCCCATGAGTCCTCCCGATCAGGCGACGGTCATGCCACCATCCTGCATCGCCGCCGCCGCAGTCACGAACGGCAGCGCCAGACCCACTCCGCGGCCCGGCCCCGGTGTCCGACTCCTTGAGTCCGGGTGGTGGGATGGGATACATGACGCGTCCCGCACTTTTCGAACCGATCGCCCTTCGCGGCCTCACCCTCCCCAACCGGGCCTGGGTGCCGCCGATGTGCCAGTACTCCGTCGACGCCCAGGACGGCGTTCCGGTGCAGTGGCAGCTGATCCATCTGGGATCGCTGGCCATCGGCGGGTTCGGACTCATCGTGGCGGAGGCCACGGCCGTCAACCCCGAGGGACGCATCAGCCCCTTCGACACCGGCCTGTGGAACGGAAAGCAGGTCGACGCCTGGCGCACCATCACCGACGCCGTCCACGCCCTGGGCGGGAAGATCGCCGTGCAGCTCGGCCATGCCGGACGCAAGGCCAGCACCAACCGCTGGTGGCCCGGCCACGCCACCCGCGTCATCCCGGAGTCCGAGGGCGGCTGGCAGGCCGTCGGCCCCACCACCGAGCCCGGTGACGGCAAGGAGTTCGCCGGCGAGACGGTCCACGCCCTCACCGATGCCGAGATCCACGGCGTCATCGACGATTTCGCCGCCGCCGCGTCCCGGGCCGTCGACGCCGGATTCGACGCCGTGGAGATCCACTCCGCCCACGGCTACCTGCTGCATCAGTTCTACTCGCCGATCTCCAACACCCGCACCGACGGCTGGGGCGGCAGCTTCGACAACCGGCTGAGGCTCCCGGTGGAGGTGGCGACGGCCGTGCGGGGAGCGATCCCCGACGGGATGCCGCTGATGGCCCGGCTCTCGGTGACCGACTGGCGCGACGACGGCTGGCAGGTGGACGACTCCATCGCACTCACCAGGCGCTTCAAGGACGTCGGGGTCGACCTGCTCGACGCCTCCTCGGGCGGCAACTCCAGCGCGCGCATTCCGATCGGCCCCGGCTACCAGGCCGAGCTCGCCGCCCGGGTGCGCGAGGGGGCCGACATCCCGGTCTCCACGGTCGGGATGATCTGGGAGCCCGCACTGGCCGAGAGGCTCGTCTCCGAGCACCAGACCGACGCCGTCATGATCGGCCGGGGCGCCCTGCGTGACACCAACTGGCCGCTGCGCGCCGCCCACGAGCTCGGGCTGCCGAATGACGAGGCGCCCTGGCAGCCGCAGCGCGCCCGTGCCATGTGGCGGTAGCGGGTTCAGCCGCGCCCCAGTTGTCCCCAGCCTGTGGACAACTCCTGTGGACAACTGGGCCCCGGGTGTGAATAACACTCTGCGATCCACCGGAACCCGTAGTCATTGACCTGTGGCATCGGTGGATGAAGAGTTCCTCACCGTCCACCGGTCGGTCCGAGCAGTATTTGTGTAACGAGCCCCTTGCGCAATTCGACTACTCTGACCCCATGCCGAAGCCGCTGCACCGTGCCCGCGTCACCGCCGTCTTCCACGACATCCCGGGCGTCACGTCGATCGATTTCGCCCCGGGCCTGGCGCCCCGCAGCCACGTCGACGACCACGTCAAGATCCTCCTGCCACCACCGGGCGCCCCGTACCGCAGTCCGGTACCGATCCCGGCGCCCGGCAGCCCTGCACCGCTGCTGCGCACCTACACCCGGCGCCGGTACGACCCGGCCACCGGGGCCTGGGGGATCGACGTCCTGGACCTGGGCCACGGAGGCCCTGGGAGCGCCTGGGCCGGCTCGGTGCGGCCGGGCGACGAGGTGACCGTGCGCGGCCCCGGCGGCCACTGGCAGATGCCCGAGCATCCCGGCACCGTATGGATGGTGGGTGACGCCGTCGCCATGCCCGCGATCTCCAACGCCCTGGAGGCCCTTCCGGCGGGCTCGCGCGCCGTCGTCCTGCTGGAGGGCGGGGGTCGCTCCTACCCGCTGCCGGAGCGACCGGAAGCACGGATCGTCGACATCCCCGTCACCTCGGGCGGCTCGGCCCTGGTGGACGCCGTGCGGCGTCTGAGGACGCCGGATCAGCCGTGGTGGGCCTTCGCCCACGGCCAGGCCGAGATGATCCGGCCGCTGCGGCGCCACCTGAGGATCGAGCGCGGCCTGGCCCGGGAGCGTCTGCTCCTGTCGGCCTACTGGATCGCCGGACGGGACGCCGAGGGCTGGAGGGTCATGAAGCCCGAGTTCAACCGCGCCATGGAGGCCGAATCAGGAGACTGAGCTGTCAACAGGACGACCCCCCTGCGCTCGCCAGGGTTCGCTGATCCCCCGAACAGGTCGGGTCGGCTACCGCGCCCGGAAAGCGGAGTGACGTTCTAGACGGCGACCAGACCGGTGAGCGCCAGGACGAGGATGATCACGCCGAGGGCGATCCGGTACCAGATGAAGCTGGTGAACTTGTTCGAAGACACGAACTTCAGCAGCCAGGCGATGGAGAAGTAGGCCACCACCAGAGACACCAGCAGGGCGATGATCGTCGGTCCCCAGCCGATCACGGCGGTCCCGCCGTTGGTGAGGATCGGGCCGGCGGCGGTGATGTCGGAGGCGGATCCGATCGCCTCGTAGACGCCTGCGGCCACCAGAGCCGGGATGCCCATGAAGAAGGACAGCCGGGTCGCGGTCTCGCGGTCGAAGCCCCGGAACAGACCGGCCGAGATGGTGGCCCCGGAGCGGGAGATGCCCGGGAACAGCGGCGACAGCGCCTGGAAGCAGCCGATGACCAGGGAGTCGGTGAGGGTGACGTCGCGCATGCCCCGGGTGAGGCCCTCGCGCCGGTCGGCGAACATCATCACGAAGCTCCACACGATCAGCGCCCCGGCGACCACCCAGATGGAGCTGAGCGGCCCGCGGATGAAGTCGCCCAGGACCAGACCCACGACGGCCACCGGGATCGACCCGATGATGATCCCCCAGCCGAGCGTGTAGTCGGGGTCCTCACGGGCGTCCTTGTCCAGCAGCCCCTTGAACCAGGCGCCGACGATGCGGACGATGTCTCCCCAGAAGAAGATGATCGCGGCGATGATCGCCCCGATCTGGATCACCGCCGTGAAGGCCGTGATGCCCGCGCCCTGGGTCTTGAAACCCATCAGGTTCTCGACGATCCTCAGGTGACCGGTGCTCGACACCGGAAGATACTCAGTGATGCCCTCGACGATGCCGAGGATGACGGCCTGCCACCAGTTCACGAAGGACGACCCTTTCTGTTGACTCTCTTGACGACGCGCACCGATCCGGGCGTACCGGCCTCAGCCTAGAGGGTCCGCGCAACAACTGGCACCTGCGGCTCCTGCCTCAGAACCGGGCCAGCATCTCCAGCTCGTCGGTGCCGACGGTCCACACGGAGATCCCGCAGAATGCGATCTCCACCGGAACATGGCCCGCCAGCAGCGTCCTGGCGAAGGTTGTCAATGCGTCCGGCACCTGGAACCCGACTGTGACGTGGGGCCGCCACAGGGGCGGGCCGTAATAGTTGAAGGTCGTGACGCCGGCACCCGCCAGACGCTCGTGGAGCTCCAGGTGCCCGGCCCTCAGCGGGCCTGCGGCCGTCTCGACGGGTCGCAGCGCGACCGCCCCGGAGGAGTCCTGCAGCAGCCCGGCCCGGTCCAGGGTCAAGCGCCGTGGAAGAGTCAGTTCGGGCACCACGTCCGCGACGCCGTCCATGGCGTCGACGCAGCACAGCGTGATGTGGAACGGGTGCTCCAGCACCGGAATCCCGGCCCGACGCAATTCCTGGCGGGCGGCGTCCAGCCTGAGCTGTGAAGCGTCATCCAGAACCAGCGCCAGAGAGTGGGTGAAGACGATGTCCGACTGCCACTCGGGCGGATCGGGCACGAGAGGTTCAGATGCGGAGGGCAGCGAGAAGGGGTCGCGCCCGACGGGCGCGACCCCTTCTCTCATGACGCCTTGCCTCTTGTGGTGCCTTGGCAGACGGTCGGGGCCGATCAGACCGCGAAGGTCTCCACAGCCACATGGCCCTTGACGGACTCGTGCAGCTTCACACCGACGGTGTGGGTGCCGAGGGTCTTGATGGGCTTGCTGATCTCGATGGACCGCTTGTCGAGGGCCGGACCGCCGGCCTTCTTGACGGCCAGCACGATGTCGCCGGGGGTGACGGCGCCGAAGAGCCGACCGGACTCGCCGGCCTGCACCTGGATCTGGACCTTGAAGTCCTCGAGCTGCGAACGGACCACCTCGGCCTGCTCGCGGGTCTGGATCTCCTTGGTGGCACGGGCCCGCTTGATCTGATCGATCTGGGCCTCGGCCCCACGGGACCATTTGATGGCGAAGTGCTGCGGCAGCAGGTAGTTGCGGCCGTAGCCGTCCTTGACCTCGACGATGTCGCCGGGGACGCCGAGCTTCTCGACGGGTGCGGTGAGAATGAGCTTCATGTCAATCCTCCTGACTCAGCGCGCGGTCGAGGCGTAGGGCAGCAGGGCCAGCTCGCGCGCGTTCTTGATCGCGATGGCGATCTTGCGCTGATCCTGGACCGACAGCCCGGTGACGCGGCGGGCGCGGATCTTGCCCCGCTCCGAGATGAACTTGCGCAGCAGGGCGGTGTCCTTGTAGTTGACCTCGCCGATGTGCACCGTCTTGACGGGGACGATCTTCTTCTTGTTCACAGACTTGCGCTGTGGACCGGCCATTGTGGTGCTCTCCTTGTCTACGGGATCACTCCCGTGAAAGCCCGGCTCTCGCCGGAATGTGCCTGTCCGTGTCCCCGGGACGCCGACCGATCAGCCGGCATCCGCGAGGGCGGAACCTGACGTTGGATGTGAGGGATCGAGGTCCTGATCAGGCCTGAGCCGATCAGGTGACACCGATCAGAACCGTGTTGATCTGAACTGTGTTGATCAGAAGGGCGGCTCGTCGCTCTGGGCCTGGGCCCACGGGTCGACGCCGCCTCCTCGGTTGTCCGATCCCTGGTTGTAGGACCCCTGGTTGTTGCCGGAGGGCGCGTTGTTCCAGCCGCCGGAGTTGCCCGACTGGGGCTGCTGCGACCAACCGCCGCCTCCGCCCTGGTTGAACCCGCCGGAGTTGCCGCCGGAAGGGTTCCCGCCGCCGGAGTTGCCGCCGGAAGGATTCCCACCGCCGGAGTTGCCGCCCGACCAGCCGCCACCGCCGCCACCGGGGGTGCGGGTGACCTTGGCCGAGGCGAACCTCAGTGCGGGCCCGACCTCGAGCACGTCCAGCTCGTGGACCACGCGATGGTTGCCGTCGCGGTCGTCGTAGGACCGGGCGCGCAGGTTGCCCTGAACGATGACCCGGGTGCCCTTCGAGAGGGACTCGGCCACGTTCTCGGCGTAGTTGCGCCACACCGAGCAGTTGAGGAACAACGCCTCACCGTCACGCCATTCGTTCGACTGGCGATCGAATGTGCGCGGTGTGGATGCCACCGTGAAGTTGGCCACGGGCACCCCGTTGGGGGTGAATCGCAGTTCAGGATCGGCTGTGAGATTGCCGATCACGGTGATGGTTGTTTCGCCTGCCATGTGACTCTCCGAATCGGATCGGGTACGACGTCGTCAGTTCAAGACTGCCAGCCTCCACCGACGGTTCTCACCGCGGGTCGGTACTGGCCCCCTTCGGACATCGCGTCCCTCCATCTGCTGGAGGGGTCCTGATGTGATCGTGTGCCCGGATCCTCAGTGGATCGCGGGACGCATGACCTTGGTCCGCAGGATGTTCTCGTCGATGGCGAAGAGCCGATCGACCTCCTGAACGGTCGCAGGGGTGCAGGTGACGTCCAGGACGACGTAGATCGCCTCGGACTTCTTCTGGATCTCGTAGGCCAGGCGACGCTTGCCCCACACATCGACGTTGTCGACGGTGCCCTTCTCGTCGGTGACAACCTTCAGGTAACGCTCCATGAGGGAATCGACCTGACGCTCGTCGACAGAAGGATCAATGAGGATCATGACCTCGTACTTGCGCATACGCTGACTCCACCTCCTCTGGTCTCAGCGGCCACGGGTCGTTCCCGTGGCAGGAGGGCGAATGCCCGTCGGGGGACAGGACCGCCCGACGCGGCCGCCCCGGAAGGACGGCCAGCGGGAAACTCTACGCCAGTGGCCCACCGATCACCAAGATGGCGGGCCCGGCGTGCGCATATCACTCGCTGGAGCCCGGTTTCGGACACAATTGTGTCGGATCGGGCTCTCCAGCTAGCAGAATGCGCGCGCTACTCCACCACGCCCTTGAAGAGGCGCTCCGCGACCCCCGGATCCGCCGCTCCGATCCCCGGCGGGACGGCGAACAGCGCCGAGGCCTGATGCTGGAGGTACTCGGTGAGAGCGTCGGACCGCGTCATCCGCGACAGGATCGGGTAGAAGTTCGTCCGCGGATCGCGCACGAAGGCGACGAAGAAGAGTCCCGCGTTGATCCGCCCCAGGGAGTCGATCCCGTTGGTGTAGTTGTAGCCGCGCCGCAGCATCCGGCGCCCCTTGTTCTGCTCGGGGGAGACCACCGCGATGTGGGAGTCGCCGGGTACCAGGGTGTCTCCCCCGGACCTGACGGCGTAGTCGGGGGTGGTGAACTCCTGGCTCGCCGACGTCGGTGCGGCCACTGACAGGGGCGCGCCGTACATCTTGTCGCGGCCCATCGTGTCCTCCTGCTCCCCCAGCCGCAGGCGGTCCCAGACCTCCATGAACATCCGGATCCGCCGGGCCATGTAGTAGGTGCCCCCGGCCAACCAGTCGCCCTGGTCGTCATCGGCCTGCACCCACAGGTGCTCATTCAGCTGGGCGGTGGGGTCCTCGGCCTTGATGTTGTTGGTGCCGTCCTTGAATCCGAAGAGATTGCGCGGGGTCTGCTGGTCCTTCGACGTCGAGGAGGTGCGCCCGTAGCCGACCTGGGACCAGCGCATCACGGCCTTGCCGAAGGCGATCCGGGTGAGGTTGTGGATGGCGTGCATGGCGACCTGGTTGTCGTCGGCGCAGCACTGGATGAGCAGGTCGCCGTCGGAGTCGCCGGACTGGAGGGTCTCGTTGGCGAACTTCGGCATCCCCTGGTCGAGGATCTTCGGCATCCTCGACTTCAGCCCGAAGCGGTCACGACCCTTGGCGTCGACGAAGAGCCCCCGGCCCACCCCGAAGGTGATAGTGAGCCCGGATGCGGGGTACCCCCAGGCCTCGCCGGTGTCGATCGGGGCGGCCTGCTTGTCGGCCAGCGGCTGGCCGCCGACCAGCTCGCCGGCCATCATCTGCTCGGCGGCGACCGACCAGTCGCGCAGCAGTTTGCGGACCAGACGGACGTCGATGTCCCGCAGGTCGTACGCGGCGCTGAACATCGAGTCCTGGGCGGGGGTGAGGATGCCGCTCTGATGGGCTCCGCGGAAGGGATACGTCGTGACGGTGGGGTGCGTCGACGACGCCGCGTCCTCGCGCTCCAGATGCCGGGCCAGGGCGTAGCCGCCCAGCCCGAAGGCCGCGGCGGCCCCGCCCGTGGAGGCCAGCATCGCGCGCCGGGAGACCTGGGCAGGTCCCTTCTCATGGCTCTGCGGGGGCTCGATCCGCTCGTCCTTGTCGCTCATCAGGTCACGCATTCGCTCAGTGGTCAGTGCAGGATCTTTCCCGGCACCTTCGAGAGCGCCTCGGAGGAGACGTTCACCTCGTCGGAGAACTCCCGCTGGGCCTTGGTGTAGGCCGAGTCCTTGGGGGCCTCGCCGGCGTCCTTCTGAACGGCCGCGATGGTGGAGTAGTCGACGTACTTCACGTTGCCCATCGAGTCCTTGCCGTTCTGGTACTTCTTCAGCAGGGCCTCCAGGTCCTTGAAGGACTGCATCACCTCGGCGTCCAGATCGGGATCGGCCTTCTTCACCAGGGCCTGCACGTTGCCGTAGGCCACCTGGGCGCCTTCGAGGTTGGCCTTGAAGTCGGGCAGGTCGGTGTGGGAGAAGGTCTCCTCCTCACCGACGATCTTGGAGGTGGCGACCTCCTCGAGCAGGCTGGAGGCGCCGGTGACGACGTCGGTCAGCTTCAGCGAGAACTTGCCGGAGGCGCCGTTGATCTTGCCGTAGACGAGGTTGTACAGGCTCTGGGTGTCCTTGTCGAGCTGATCGGCGGCGGCCTTCCGGTCGGCGGCCGAGGCGAACTTGAAGGCCGATCCGTCGGCGGTGAACAGATCCGCCTCGATCCGGTGCCAGCCGGTCCACGACTTGAGCACCGAGGGGTCGGTCACCTTCTTGCCGGCGTCGGCGGCGACGTCCTGGACGCGCAGATCCAGGGCGGCGTCCAGATCTCCGGCCTCCTTGATGCCGAAGGCCTCGGCGGTGGGCTCGATGCGCTCGTAGTGGCCGCGGGCCACCGGGTAGAGCTCCTTGGCCTTCGCGGTGTCGCCGGATGTGTAGGCCTTGGTGAAGGCAGCCGTCTGGGTGAGCAGCTGGCCTACCTGATCGCGCACGTAGGCGGTGTAGTTGGTGATCGCCTTCTGCTCGAGCTCCTTGGTGTCGGCCGAGACCGTGGCCCCCGAGCCGGCGGTGACGGTGAGCTTCTGCACTCCCTTGAGCGCCCCGACCATGTTGGGTTTGCAGGCCGTGTAGTAGGTGCCCTTCTCCAGCGCGGTGGTGAGGGTGGTGGTAACCCCTGGACCGACATTCTCCTTCTCGGCGACGATCTGGAGCTTGTTCTCGGTGAGGATCTCGAACTCGTTGGCGGTCGAGCCGTTGTTGACGATGGTGACGCTCACCTGACCACCGGGCAGGGTGGTGGTCGACATCGAGCAGGTGTCCCCGGCCCCGGTGATGGTGAAGGTCGGCTTGCCGGAGGATGCGGATCCGGCGGCGGAGGCGTCGTCGGTGTTGTCGGTGCAGCCGGCGGCGGCCAGCAGGGCGGCCAGCGCGAGGGCGCTCGCCGCGGATCGGCGGAGTCGATGGTTGCCGGCAGGTGAGCTGGGCATGTCTTCCTCAGGGGTGTCGTGCGTGCATGACGCGGGGTGGCGCTCCGGTTGCGCCGGGGCGGGTTCGGGATGGGACCGGAGGGGACGGCGTCGTCAGACGGTGTCGGTATCGGGATCGGCCGGAATCAGGTGGTGGCGGTCGCCGCCCCGCGTTCGGCGGAGGGCTGGGATTCCACCACGGCGGCAGGTTTCCTGGCGTCCCGGGGGCCGGCGGCGCGGCCGGGGAGCCTCCCATTGACCTGGGCGATGAACAGGGCCAGCACCGGGATCAGGTAGACCCACCAGGCGATGGTCTGGAGCACGGTCGGGGCCGGGTTGACCTGGAACATCGCGACCAGCACGACGTAGAGCCAGTAGATCGGTGACGTCGAGGCCGGCAGCGCGGCCGAGTAGTCCCAGGCGTGGGTCATGATGCCGGGCAGGAGGCCGGCCTCCTGGAGATCGCCGACGCCGTAGGAGACGATTCCGGCGGCGACCAGGATGAGGAATCCGCCGGTGAGGGCGAAGAAGCGGTGCATATTGATGCGCACCGCGCCGCGGTAGACCGCCCATCCCAGGACGACGGCGAGAGCCAGGCCCGCGACGACGCCGGCCGTGGTCGCGACGGTGCTGGTGCGCATCGAGGACTTGACGGTGGCCCAGATGAACAGCGCCGTCTCCACTCCTTCACGGCCGACCGCGAGGATGGCGATCCACACGACTCCCCAGCCGGATCCGTGATTCCGGAGGGACTTCGTGAGATCGGACTCGATGTCGTGCTTGAGTTCGCGCGAGTTCTTGCCCATCCAGAAGATCATCCAGGTGACCATGGCCACCGCGACCAGGGAGAGGCCGCCGCCGAGGATCTCCTGGGCCTGGAAGGTGAGCGTCTTCGGGCCCCAGGTGAGGATCGCGCCGACGCCCAGCGGAATGAGTGCGGCCAGGCCGACGCCGAACCAGAGCCTGCTCATGAGGTCGCGGCGTCCGGCCTTGACCAGGTAGGCGGCGATGATGCCGACCACCAGGGATGCCTCGAAGCCCTCGCGCAGGGCGATGAGCAGGTTGGCGACGAACATGGGCCCTCCATTCGCTGGAACGATTCCAGCTCCTTAGGCGAGCCTTACCTAATCATCCTTGGCGGTGGGCGGTCAACCCCGGCGTCCACATCCTGACGGCGCTCCCTGCGTGGCGCCCCTCATACCCCTTGTCCTGTCCCCGGACTGCCCTGTTTCTCGACGCCGTCGGCTCAGCGCGGGCTTCCCGGCAGGACCGCCGACGCGGTCGGCAACTTCGGATCGGGGCGCTCTCCCCGGGAGACCTGCTCAAGATCGGTCACCGCGATCTGCTCCGGCAGCCAGACCGCGCCGAGGCTGTGGTCCTGCATGACGAGGATCCGGTCACTGAAGGTGCGAAGCTCGGCCTCGTTCGAGGAGACCAGGATGACGGCCACACCCCGGCCGGTCACCTCGCCCAGCAGGCCGAGGAACCGTTCGCGGGTCTTCATGTCCAGGGCACGCGTCGGTTCGATGAGAATCAGCACCCGCGCATCCTGGGAGGCCAGCTCCAGAAGCCGCTTCCACCGCATCTGCCCGCCCGAACCCGATCGCTGCCCCAGCAGCTTCTTCATGGAGTCGTCGGCCTCGCGCATGGCGTCGAGCATCGTCAGGGTGTCGGAGAACTCGGCGTCGTAGGTCTCGTCGTCGGCATCGCTGAGCATCAGCAGATTGCGCGCCAGATAGGCCTCCGCCGATTTCTCCGGCAACCCCGACAGGACGCCGATCCGCAGCCTGCTCGCATCCCGGGGGGAGTCGATGGTCACCCGCACCCCGTTGAGCTCGATGCGGCGGGCCTCCCGCGGCTGCTCACCGGTCAGGGCCTGGACGAGTTCGGAGACCCCGGAGCTCCGGGCGCCGGCGACGCCCAGCACCTCGCCGGCGCGCAGATCGAAGGACACCCGGTCTGCGCCCTCCAGGCCGCAGTCCAGGCCGCGCACGCTCAGCGCGATGTCGTCGACGGCGTGGCTCGTCGTCCGGTCGAGGCTCACCTGGCCGTCGAACAGGGACTCCATGAGCTGCTCGGGGGTGGCCGTCGCGGCGCTGACCACCTCGGATATCCGGCCGTCGCGGAGCACCGCCACCCGGTCGCACAGCGAGATCGCCTCGGGGATGTCATGGGTGATGTAGATGACCCCGCGACCGTCCACCGCCGTCCTGCGGATCGAGTAGCGCAGATCCTCCATCTCCCGGGCGTTGAGGTTGCTGCCGACCTCATCCAGGACCATGACGTCATGCGGGTCGGCGAGCATCCGCACGGCCTCCAGCAGCCGCTGGTCGGCATCGCCGAGATCCCCCACGCGCTCGGCGGGGTCGAGCGCGATGCCCGCCTCCACGAGCACCCTGCGGGCCGCGGCGGCCATCGCCCGCTCGTCCATCCGGCCCTGCGGATCCGCATCGCGGTAGATGGCGCGAGCGACGGTGAGGTCGGGATCCAGGGAGAGGTTCTGCTCGACGATGGAGACCCGTTCCGGACGCCATGGCCCGCCGGGCATCTCGATCCGGCCCTCATCGGCCTCGAGCCTGCCCGACAGGATCGAGGCGAGGGTGGACTTGCCGACGCCGTTGGGCCCCAGCAGCGCCAGGATCTCCCCAGGACGCACCTCGAGATCGATGCCCGCCAGCACCTGCAGGTCGTCGAAGCTCTTGGTCAGGCCACGGATCGTCAGCACTGCCTCGACCTGGCTCATCGCGATTCCTTCCCCTCATCCGCCCGGCGGCGGTCCCGCAGTGTCACGGCCCGGCGCAGGTGCTCAACCTCGTTCGACTGGCTCTCGAGTTCATCGCGGGCGTGATCCAGGGCATCGGCAAGTCCGACGTTCTCGGCCTGCAGCGCCTCGATCCTGGCCTCCAGCCCGGGCACGGTGGCGTCCCACGCCCTCACCGCCCCGGTCTCGAGTCTCGAGATCTCGCGGTCCCTGGCGGCCAGCGCCCTCTCGAGTTCGCCGATCCGCGCGACGAGAATGTCGGGAGCGGCGTCCGCCCCAGGAGCCGAATCCGTCAGCTCGCCGACAGCGGGGACGACCCTGCGGTACACGGTCCAGCCGATCAGCGCTCCCGGCACGACGGCGACCAGCGCCGCCCGGAACACCCGGCCGCGCGAGTGCGGTGCATCCATCCTCGATCTCCTCCGTTCACCACGTCATATCCATAGCAATTTCCGTTGGTTTCAGCGATGAACTCAGCGGCGATAATATCCTCAACGACAGGCGAGGCCCGTTCAAGCAGGCCGAATACGCCGACAGCAAATATACCTCACAGATCCCTGCTCGTCAGCTTCTGCGTAACAGGATAAGCTAGCGAACCGTCAAACGATTGTCAACATGACGGTGCCAGGCCGGCCGTCACGACGTCGTGACCCCATCGTGCATGCCAGTAGCGCATCGCGAACGTATCGTGTCTCACCGGGAGGATGCCCTCCCGATCGCCGAAGTTGACGCCCGACCACCAGCGGTGGCGCACCTCCTGCTGTACGCTGTCCGCATACAGTGCCTCTTTTTTATCTCGCGAGCGTGCCGGAGGGCCCGCTCCCTGACATGATTCTCTGCGTCGCAGATATACACATGTTGAGCCGCTCGGCTCGCAGTCATTCTATGAAAGGCAGGACCCGGCATGTCGGTGAATACCCATCAGAGCAGCAAATCCATGGAGCTTTCGCAGGTCCTTGCGCAGATGCGCCGGGGCATCCCGGAGCTGCACGGGACGATGATCGCATCGGTCGACGGCCTGGCGGTGGCCCACGACTTCCCCGAGGCCGATGCCGAGCGGGTGGCCGCGATGGCGGCGACCGCCCTCGGCCTGGGCAAGCGCATCACCGAGCGCACCGAGCTTGGCGGTCTCGCCGAGGCCGTGATCCGTGGTGACAACGGATACCTTGTGGTGTACTCGGCCGGTGACGACGCGGTCCTGGTGCTCCAGGGCCCGGTCGACTCGAACCTGGGCCTGATGAGGATCGAGGCCAGGGCCGCCGCCGTCGAGATCAAGCAGATTCTCGGGCGGGCCTGAGTATGGACACCATGCACGCGATCGCGCAGGCCGCGGTCGACCAGACGCCCCCCAACTGTCGCGTCAGCGCCGAGCAGGCGGCGGTCATCGCCCGTCACGCCGACATCCTCGAGAGCCTCGGCCCCGGGATCGTGGACGCCTTCTACGAGACCTTGTACGCCCACGAGCCCACGGCCGCGGTGTTCAAGGACGGCGAGCGGCCGATGCGCGAGGAGTCGCTGCACAACTGGTGGCGGCGCACCGTCCGTGGCCCCATCGACGACCAGTACTGGTCCTGGATGGCGATGGTGGGCCTCATCCACGTCATCCGACGGGTCACCAACCCCATGATGCTGGCGATGGCTCAGTTCGTGGCCGACTACCTCGACGAGCACTCCGATCGACTCGAACTGGATTTCGACGAGGAGCAGCGCGTCGTCGAGGCGTTCCGGCGGGTGGCGGCGATGACGGGATCGGTCATCACCTGGGGTTACGACCACGCCGTCAGCTCCTCCCTCTTCGAGGTCGCGGGTATGCCCGAGGCCCTGCTGGCGAGGCTGCGCGACGAGGAGGTCAAGTCGGCCCTCGTCTCTGCCCGCAAGGAGGTCACCCGCAACTGACCGGGAGTGACCGGACACGGTCGCGGACCCGACCGACGACCGATGTGCCGCCCGGGGTGGCAGGAGCGAAGCGGCGCGGATAGGGACATCTGCGCTCTACTGATTGCGCGGCGGGCCCGGGATGAGGATCTCGCCGCCGTCGCGCCAGGTGCGCAGCCCACCGGTGACGAAATCGCATTCGTAGCCCTTGTCACGAATCGCCTGGACGAGGTGCCCGGAGCGGAACCCGGTGTCGCAGATGAGGACGAAGTGGGGGTCGGGTTCGGCCAGCGGATCGTCCCCGTAGACGGCGGTGAAGGGGTCCGCGGTCAGCTCCCGGGGCTCGACGAGCCGGGCCCCGGGAGCATGGCCGGCCTCGTACTCGCGGCGTGTGCGCACGTCGACGAGGACGCCGCCGTTCGCCAATGTCGTCAGCGCCGTCGGCAGGTCGATCCCCCCGCTCGGCATGCCCCGGTTGGTGAGGAAGTTCCGCAGTCCCATGGCGGAGATTCTAGAGGGTGGCCGACGCCGTGGCGCCGGGCGCGCGGCCTCTTCGCTCAGCGCTCAGAAGACAACGTCCACATCGTCGCTCATTCCTGCGGCGACTTGTGGTGATCGGTCTTCCGCAGCTTCGCCAGCTTCGCGTACATCTCGTCGATCACCTCGGTGAACCGCTTCTCCACCTCGCGGCGCTTCACCTTCAGGGTGGGCGTCAGCAGCCCGTTGTCCTGGGTGAAGTCCTCCCACAGCACCCGGAGATCGCGGATCTGCTCCTGATGAGGAAGTTTGGCAGTGAGATCGGCGACGTGCCGACGGATCTCCTCGGCCAGCTCAGGGCTGCGGAGCCCCTCGGGAACCGACAGGTTGATGTGGAGGCGCTCGGCGATCTCCTGGACGCGCGGCATCGAGGGCTTGACGAGCAGAGTGAGGCAGGGGCGGTTGTCTCCGAGGATGACGGCCTGCTCGAACAGCGGGTCGGCCAGCAGGAGCCCCTCGATGGGCTGGGGGGAGATGTTCTTGCCGTTGAGGGTGACGATGATGTCCTTCAGCCGGTCGGTGATGACGAGATATCCGTCCTCGTCGACGTGGCCGATGTCGCCGGTGTGCAGCCAGCCGTCCTCGATGGTCGTCGCCGTGGCCTCGGGGTTGTTCCAGTAGCCCTTCATGATGTTGGGCCCCTGATAGAGGATCTCCCCATCGGCGCCCGCCTTGATGCGCGATCCGACAAGGGGTTTCCCGGCGGTGCCGAATTTGTGGGCACCGGGCGAGTTGAAGCTCACCAGCGGGGAGGTCTCGGTGAGCCCGTACCCCTGGCAGATCAGCAGCCCGATCGAGGCGAAGAACTCCTCCACCTCCTTGCGCAGCGGCGCGCCCCCGGCCGCCAGCACGGTCTTGGGGCCGCCGACGGCGTCGCGCACCGCCCTGAGCACCAGCCGATCGGCGACGGCGTGGCGAAGTCTCAGCCCCAGTTCGGCTCGCCGGCCGGACTCCTTCGCCTGCCACCAGTGGCGGCCGACGTCCAGCGACCAGTCGAAGATCCGGATCTTGAGGCGGGAGTCGGAGACCTTCTCGCGAGCCACCGTCATCACCTGCTCGTACAGCTTGGGGACGGTCACGAAGAGGGTGGGTCTCACCTCGGCGAGCATGGTCGCCACCGTCTTGGGGTTGGTGACGTAGGTGTTGAGGCAGCCGTGGCTGATGAGCACCATCGTCCAGGCCCATTCCAGTGCGTGGGAGAGGGGCAGGAAGCACAGCGAGTGGTCCGAGGGCCTGATGGTGAAGAACTCGTCGAGGGCGTCGGGCTGGGACATCGCCGCCCGATGGGTGATCATCACTCCCTTGGGGGCGCCGGTGGTGCCGGAGGTGTAGATGAGGGAGGCGACGTCGTCGCCGGATGAGAGTGCCATCCGCTCGTCGACCAGGGCGTCGAGCCGCTGAGTCTCGTCGGCATCGCGGGGCGCCCGGACGAGCTCGGCGAGAGAGAGTACCGGGAGCGCCGCCCCAGGAAGGCCGGACTGGTCGGCGGCTTCGGGATCGATGACGACGACGGCGTCGAGGGTGGGCATCCGGCTGGCCGCCGAGAGCACCCGGTCGCGTTCGGAGGCCCCGGCCAGGCAGATGATCCGCACCCCGGCGTCGGTGACGATGTGGACCAGCTGGTCGGCGGTGCTGGTGGGATAGATCGGCACCGGGACGGCCCCGACGGTCATGATCGCCAGATCGAGCTCCACCCATTCGGGGCAGTTGTTGGCGAAGATCGCGATCCGGTCGCCGCGGGCGATGCCGTGCTCCACCAGGGCGCGGGCCAGGGCCTGGACGCGGCGTCCGGTCTCGGCGTAGGTGCGGATCATCCACTGCTGGTCCTCCCGGACCCGGGATGCGGGCCGGTAGGGGTAGGTGGCGACGGTGCGACGGAACATGTGAGCAAGATGCACGGCCGCCGGATCCTCCCCGGGCACAGGAGTCCCCAACAGCTCGGCGGCCGGGTCGGGGCGCAGCTCATTCTGGACGGCGGTGTGTGCAGCTGGGTTCGGCATGGCCCACTCCTCGATCGGGACCGAGCCGCGGCGAGCACCCAGGAATGGCGCGTCGCGGCACCGGTCAGAACCATCGTAGGGAGAACCGCCAAGCGGCCGCCCAGGCCGATCACTGTCGGATCAGCCCGCCAGGCGCTCCCGCAGCCAGCCGATGTCGGCGGCCTGGCCGGCGGCCTCCCCCGGGGTCTCGACGACCAGCGGGGCGCCGGCGTCGCGCACCACCGCGGCCAGTTCCTCCGGGGAGATCTTCCCCTTCCCGATGTTGGCGTGACGGTCGCGACCCGATCCGGCCGGTCCCTGGGAGTCGTTGACGTGGACCAGGTCGATCCGCCCGGTGATCGCCCTCACATCGGAGACGACTGTCGTCATGTCCAGACCGGCGGCGAAGGCGTGGCAGGTGTCGAGGCAGAAGCCGACATTCTCGGCCCCTGAGGCGGCTTGGATGGCCGTCCAGGTGCCCTGGATCCGCTCCAGCTCCCGGGCCATCGCATGCTTGCCGCCGGCGGTGTTCTCCAGCAGCAGCGGGACGGGCAGTTCGAGCCCGTCGACGGCCTTGCGCCAGTTGTCCTGACCCTGCTCGACGGGCTCTCCGTCGCGGACATGACCGCCGTGCACCACCACCCCGATCGCCCCGATCTCACCGGCCAGGGTGAGGGTCTGCTGGAGGAGCTTGCGGGAGGGAATACGGATCCGGTTGTTGAGGGAGGCGACGTTGATGACGTAGGCGGCGTGCACCACCACAGCGATCCCGGCCGAGCCGGCGGCCTCCTTCAGCCCGGCCGCGCCGCCGGGATGGTTGATGACGGGCTTGCGCCAGGATTGCGGATCGCCCACCATGATCTGCGCCGCATTCGCGCCGCGCTCGCCGGTCTGGGCGCTCAGGTCGGCCTCGTCCACGGTTGCCCCGATGATCTGCTCAGTCACGCCCCCGAGACTATCTGCGATCATCCACGGAACCGAGAGAACTGACGAACGTCCATGGCCGGGAAGACCGGTGATCTCGTCGAGGATCGCGGTTCATGGGAAGGGTCGCGGGGAGGACGCGTGCCCGCCCGCACCGCCCGCGGATCGGTCGAGACGCATCTGCTGCCGTACATTAGGGCTCATGTCATCCAGCATGGTCACCGGTGGCACTTCCGGCATCGGCCGGGAGTTCGTCACTCAACTCGCGGCGCGCGGGGACGACGTCATCATCGTCGCCCGCGACACCGACCGCATGGCGGCCATCAAGGCTGAGCTGGAGCCCCGCTACGGGGTGAGCGTCGAGACCATCCGGGCCGACCTCTCGGACCGCGCCGAGGTGGACGCGGTGGCCGCCCGGCTGGAGGACCCCTCCCGCCCGGTGGATCTGCTGGTCAACAACGCGGGATTCGGCCTCCACGCCAAGATCCTCGACGCCGGGACCCTGCCTCTCCAGGACCGTGCCTTCGACGTCATGTGCCGGGCGGTGCTGGTGCTCTCGGCGGCGGCCGGCCGCTCGATGCGTGCCCGCGGCGCCGGCGCGATCGTCAACATCTCCTCGGGATCGGCCTGGATCAACACCGGCAACTACTCGGCCATCAAGGCCTGGGTGCTCACCTTCACCGAGGGGCTGGCCAATGAGCTGCACGGCAGCGGGGTGAAGGCGATGGCCGTGTGCCCCGGATGGGTGCACACCGAGTTCCACGAGCGGGCCCACGTCACCGCCAGCAACCTCCCCGAGGCCGTGTGGACCGATCCGGAGACCGTGGTGCGCCAGACCTTGACCGATCTTGAGAAAGGCAAAGTGGTCTCGATCCCCAACCGCCTCTGGAAGGCGGCCATCTCGGTCGCGGGGGTCGCTCCCCGGTCGACGATGCGCTGGCTGTCGCGCAACCTGACCTCCAGCCGCGACAAGACCGATTTCCCGGACCGGCCGGAGCATGACCGGCAGCAGGACCGGCAAGGCGGTGATCGCTGATCATGGCGATCAAGCCGAAGATCAAGGATCGCGGGCGCTACACCAGCGACCTGTCCGCCATCACCCGGCAGGCGGCCAACATCCTCCTGCTCAAGCCGCTGGTGTGGCGTGTCACGAAGGTGACCGTCCACGGCACGGCGAACCTGGACGGCCTCGACGGCGCCTACGTCATCACCGCCAACCACTCCTCCCATCTGGACACCCCGCTGATCTTCGGATCGCTGCCCAAGAGGTTGAGCCGCTACCTGTCCACCGGTGCGGCCGCCGACTACTTCTTCACGGACTGGTGGAAGGCTCTGACGCCGGTGCTGTTCTTCAACGCCTTCCCCGTCGACCGCGGCGGGAAGGGTCGTTCCAAGAAGGGGGCTGCGGGCCGCTCCCACCGCGGGCTGGCGGGCTCCCTGCTCACCGACGGCGTCCCGCTGCTCATCTTCGCCGAGGGGACGCGGTCGCGCACCGGCGCGATGGGGCCCTTCAAGCCGGGGGCGGCGGCCCTGGCGATCTCCCGGGGGGTGCCGGTGATCCCGGTGGCCCTGGTGGGGGCCTTCGCCGCAATGCCCTCGAACCAGGACGAGGGCTTCCTGCCGAAGGGACGCCCCCCCGTCCACGTCGTCTACGGCCACCCGATGAGCCCGGCCCCCGGAGAGATCGCCCACGAGTTCTCCGAGCGCGTCCGCCGCCAGATCATGGAGCTTCACGATCAGACCGCACGGGCCTACGGACTGCCCACCCAGGCCGAGTACACCCGCACCCTCGCCCTCGACAAGGCCGCCAGGAAGGCCGAGGAGGCCGAGGCCACCAAGGCCGCCGCGGCGAAGGCGCTGGAGGCCGCCTCCCCCGATGCCCCCACCGAGCCGGACCCGACCGGCCCGGCCGCAGCCGGTCCCGACGGAGCTGATCAGACCGCCCCGGACACCGATGCCGGCTCCGGGCCCGCCCGACCAGAATCCCCGGAGCGCCGGGCGGGATGACCATCCCACGCCCCACCGGCCTGAGGCGGGTCGGGGCCCAGACCGTCCTCAGCCTGCGCCGACGCATCTCCATCGACGAGCTGGACGACCACATCGAGTCGTCGATGCGTCTGCTGGAGTGCCTGGCGCCGGTCGCCGCGCCGCACTTCGTGGTGTACTGCGACGGGCTGGAGACCGGCAAGGACGGCACCGTCGAGGTCTGCCAGCCTGTCGACGAGCACGCCCCTCACCACCAGGACCTGCCTGCCGCGGTGGTGCGACGTATCGAGGATGCCCACTGCGAGGCCTGGGTCACCGTCACCCGGGCCGAACTCGCCTACCCCGAGATCGACGACGTCTACGACGAGTTGGACGCCGCCTGCCGTCGACGGGGCTGGGAGCGCCATGGCGCCCCCCGGGAGGTCTACTGGGCCAACTGGGACTTCCTGAGGATGGACGATCCGGCATGCGACGTCTGCTTCCCGATCGTGGACCCTGACCTCGCACTCCCCTAACCTGCGGAACGTGAAGTTCCTCATCTACCTCATCGCCCTGGTCGTCGTCCTGGTGATCTCCTATTTCGTCAAGAAGAACCGCAGCGGGAAATGGACCGAGCTGTCGGCCCGCCGGGGCTGGCAGTGGATCGGCGACGCGAAGCCGCGCATCGACGAGCGCCTGGCCAGCGGCCCCTTCGGCACCGGCTCGAACAAGGATGACGAATACGTCATGCACGGCATCTTCGACGGGCTGGACGTCCTCTCGGGGATCTACTCCTACCAGACCGGTTTCGGGCGCAGCCGCACCACCTACTCGCTGCGCTACGTCGCCACGATGGGGCCGCAGACGCCGACCCTCCAGCTCATCAAGGGAGGCTGGTGGGTCAACCGCAAGAAGGCGACCATCACCTTCCCCGATCCGGAGTTCAACAAGCGCTGGAACATCACCGGGGACGAGGGCTTCGTGCGCGCCGTCATCACCCCGCAGGTGGCCGGCTTCCTGATGGGCCTGGACAAGAACTGCGGATTCCTGCTGGAGAACGGGCTGCTCACCGCCTGGATCCGCGGCGGCACCGGGAAGGTCGACGAGGACGGACTGAACTGGGCCTGCCGCCAGCTCACCAGCTTCATCAACATCATCCCCGAGAACGTCAAGGCCGCCTTCCCGCAGGGGTTCCCGCGGCCGGACGGCTCGGGACCGGCTCCCCTGCCGGGCACACCGGCCCCGGCCGTGGCAACCGCTCCCAACACGCCGTCCCTCGGCGCCGGCGGGCACCACGACGGCGTGTCGGGAGCAGATGCCCCACCCCGCCGGTAGGCTCCCCGCACTCACGGGCACCCGTCGTACCCGTATGGTGTCCCTGTGATTCAGGTACGCCAGATCTCCGCCGACCAGCATCTCGCCTTCCTCCACGACTGGGCCGCACCGGGCTCGGCCGCCGAGGAGACGGTGAGCTTCCTCCAGACGCCGGCCTGGGGGAAGGTCAAGCAGGAATGGCTCAGCGAGTCCGTCGGTATCATCCGCGACGCCGGCGAGCTGATCGGCACCGGTCTGGTGCTCTACCGCAAGGTGCCCAGGCTGAAGCGCTACCTGGCCTATCTTCCCGAGGGCCCGGTACTCGACTGGACCACCCCCGATCTGCCGGAGGTCCTTGAGGCGCTGCGCGACCACGTCAAGGCGCGCGGCGCCTTCGCCCTGCGCATCGGCCCGACGGTGCCGCACCAGACGTGGCGCAAGGACGCCATCAAGACCGCGATCTCCGACGAGTCGATCACCGCCCTGTCCCAGGCCCCCGCCGACGTCACCAATCTTCACGCCACCCGGTTGGCCAACGAGCTGCGGCACCTGGGCTGGCGTCCTCCCAAGGATTCCGAAGGGTTCGCGGCCGGCCAGCCGAAGTTCAACTTCCAGCTGCCGCTGGTCACCTGGGACGACGGGGTGCGCACCCGCAGGTCCGAGGACGAGGTGCTGTCGGGGATGAATCAGCTGTGGCGCCGCAACATCCGCAAGGCCGCCAAGAAGGGCGTCGAGGTGAGTCGCGGGGGCCGCGACGACCTGTCCGCCTTCCACCAGATCTATGTGGAGACCGCCGGGCGCGACGGCTTCACCCCCCGGCCGCTGGAGTACTTCCAGACCATGTGGGACGCCCTCAACGGCGAGGACCCGGACCGCATGCACCTCTACCTGGCCCATCATGAGGGCGGTCTGGTGGCGTCGACCACCTGGGTGCATGTGGGCCGCCACACCTGGTACTCCTACGGAGCCTCCACCAGCGCCAAGCGCGAGGTGCGCGGCTCCAACGCCATCCAGTGGCAGATGATCCGCGACTCGATGGCCGTCGACGCCGACGTCTACGACCTGCGCGGGATCACCGAGGGGCTGGCCGCCGACGACCCGGAGCTGGGGCTCATCCAGTTCAAGGTGGGCTCGGGCGGCGAGGCCGTCTCCTACATCGGCGAGTGGGATCTGGTGATCGATCCGCTGCTGTACAAGGTCTTCGACTGGTACATGAACCGGAGGTCGCGATGAGCCTGGTGCTGCACGTCGACGCCGCCGCCTGGCGGGCCCACCAGGATTCCGTGGTCGCGGGAGATCCCGGCATCGTCCCGGTGGCCAAGGGCAACGGCTACGGCTTCGGGCTGCCCCGGCTGGCCGGCGAGGTGCGTCGGCTCGGTCTGGACCGCCTGGCGGTGGGGACGGCCGAGGAGGTCGCCCTGGTGCGCGGCAGCGCCGATGAGCACGGCGTCCGGACCGGTGGCGCCGAGCACCCCGGCTTCCCGGGTGACGTCGTGGTGCTGACGCCGTGGCGTCCCGGAGACGCCGTGGCCGAGGCGGCGCTGGCGGATCCGGGCGTCATCACGACGCTGTCACGGGTCGAGGACGTGGCCGCCGTGGCGAAGGCCCATCCGGGGGCGCGGGTGATCCTGGAGGCGCTCACCTCGATGCGGCGCTATGGGATGCGCCCCGACGAGTTCGAGGCCGCCGTGGCGGCCGCCGAGGGGCTGGAGATCGTCGGCTGGACCATCCACCTGCCGATGATCGGGGAGCATCTGGGCGAGGCCACCGACCTGGCCACCACCGCCCTGTCGGCCTGCACCGTGCCGCTGTGGGTCTCCCACCTGAGCCCCGACGATCTGGACCGGCTGCGTCAGACTTTCCATGTCGAGGTGCGCCACCGGGTGGGCACCGAGCTGTGGCTGGGGGCCCACGACGCCCTGCACTACCGGGCGAGCGTCCAGGACGTCCACGACGTGACAGCTGCAGAACGGGTCGGGTACTGGCAGCGGCGGGCCGGCCGGCGTCATCACCGGCTGGCGATCGTCTCCGGTGGCACCGCCAACGGCGTGGCCATGCAGGCGCCCACCGCCGCCGCGAATGGCCGGCAGGTCGTCCAGACGCTGGCCAACGGCGTCATGGAGGCGGGCCGGATGGCCCTGTCGCCGTACTCGGCCGGAGGTCGCAAGCTGTTCTTCGCCGAACCCCCGCACATGCAGGCCAGTCTGCTGTGGGTGCCCGACTCGGTCGACGTCGGCGACGAGCTCGAGGTGACGATGCGCGCCACCACCGCCACCCCCGACCGGACCGTCGTGGAGTGAGGTGGCCGATCACCCCGTCTGTGACATCGACGGCATACCATTGCCCGGGTGAGTGGTTTCGACTGGGCGTACCGCAGCAGCGTGCCAGGGGTGGGATGGACCCCCCGCGACGAGTCCCTGCTGCGCACCGCATTCGCGATCCACTGCATCCTCACCGATCACTATGCCGAGGTGCCCGGGATCCCGGTGCCCTTCGCGGTTCCAGGACACTTCCCCCAGAACCGGGTGATCGCCACGGCCCCCTTCACGCTGTACTCCTTCCAGGCGGCCAGTGACGGATCCTACGTGCATGACAACGGGTTCTTCTTCGCCACCGGCCAGTACGGACTGGCGATGACGGCCGGTGTCGGGCTCGCCAGGGCGATCGGCAACTCGCAGCGCCGGGCCAACGCCCAGGCGGACGCCACCCGGATGTGGCGTCCACTCGATCAGGGGAACATCTTCGTCAACATCGACGGCTTCCATCTCGTGACCGCCGGCGACCTGGCGGGCTGGGACTGGGGAAGCATTGTCATGGGCCAGATGGTCCAGCGCGGGCAGTTCGCCATGGTGGGCGACTCGGAGTTCGGACGGGTGAGTTACGTCATCGAGTCCGATCTGGCCGAACTCGTCTTCTTCCTGTGGGCGGCCCACCGGCAGCCCCAGCACCCCCAGCTGTATCAGCGGGTGTGGTTGCTGCCGGAGTGGCTGGACAAGTATGACGCGGTCCGTCGCCCCGACGACATCGACTACTGGAACCAGTCGGTCCTCGGGGACCGCGCCCTGCCGCCGGGGCTGTGAGGTCCTCCCTCTCATCCGTCCCGCGTCCTGTCGCACAGATCCCACGCTGCGCAACAATGGCAGGACGATCACCATCGAAGGAGATCCTATGAGCAGTCCACGAGACGTCGTTGTCATCGGCGGAGGCCTGGCCGGGGCGAAGACCGTCGAGGCGCTGAGGGAACAGGGCTTCGGCGGGACCGTCACCCTCATCGCAGCGGAGCAGAACCTGCCCTACGAGAGACCACCGCTGTCGAAGGGGTTCCTGGCCGGCAGCGACTCCTTCGAGGACGCCGTCACCCACACTCGCGACTGGTACGACGAGAACCAGATCGACCTGCGGCTGTCCACCCGGGCCACCGCGATCGACACCGCGAGGCACACCGTCACCCTCGATGAGGGTTCCCCGCTCCATTACGACAAGCTCGTCCTGGCCACCGGATCCAGCCCCCGCACGCTCACCGTGCCCGGAGCCGGTGCGGAACGCGTCCACATGCTGCGGACCAGGCAGGATGCCGAGTCGCTGCGCGCCGAGTTCGGCCAGGACCGGCGCCTGGTGGTGATCGGCGCCGGCTGGATCGGCCTGGAGGCCGCGGCCGTGGCACGGGCGAAGGGCGGCGTCGTCACCGTCGTCGCTCCCAGTACCATTCCGCTGGCCGCCGCCCTGGGAGACCGGATGGGCACCGTCTACGCGAAGCTCCACCGCGAGCACGGCGTCGCCTTCCGGCTGCGCACCTCAGTCGCCGAGATCACCGCGACGGCGGGCAGGGCCACCGGGGTGAAGCTCACCAGCGGGGAGACGATCGGGGCGGACGCGGTGCTGGTGGGCATCGGCGCGGTGCCGAATGCGGAACTGGCCGAGGCCGCCGGGCTGGCTGTGGACAACGGCGTGCTGGTCGACGCCGGACTGGCCACCAGCGACCCGGACATCTACGCCGTCGGTGACATCGCCAATGTTGACCATCCCGTCCTGGGCACCAGGATCCGGGTGGAGCACTGGGCCACGGCGTTGAACCAGCCGGCGGTCGCGGTGACGAATCTGCTCGGCGCGAACGCCACCTGGGACGAGCTGCCGTACTTCTTCAGCGATCAGTACGACGTCGGCATGGAGTACTACGGCTCGCCCGGGGAGGAGGACTCCCTGGTGATCCGCGGGAGCCTCGACAAGCGGGAGTTCGTGGCCTTCTGGACCGACGCGAACCGCATCACCGCGGTGATGAACGTCAACGTGTGGGATGTCATCGACGCGGTCAAGCCGATCATCGCGGCGAGGAGGTCCGTCGATCCTGCCCGGCTGGCCGACCCGGAGATCCCGTTCGCCGAGCTATGACGCTCACGGGCTGAACATTCATAGCCTCGGTGCCCGGCTCCTGAGACACTGGGTCGATGAGTGAGAACGCCGAGGATCTCCGCACACCGGCACCGATCACCGGCCCCTGGCGACGCACCGCCGCGGGAGCCGGGCTGCTGGCCGCCGACGGCCGGGTGGCGCCGACGATCTTCACCGAGATGACGGCCCTGGCCACCGCCACCGGCGCGCTCAATCTCGGGCAGGGATTCCCCGACGACCCGGGCCCGGCACAGGTGCTCGACGCCGCCGGCGACGCCATCGCAGCCGGCCGCAACCAGTACCCGCCGCTGCCAGGCATCCCTGGCCTGCGCACCGCGATCGCCGCTCATCAGAAGCGTTTCTACGGCCTGGACGTCGACCCCGACACCGAGATCCAGGTGACGATGGGCGCCACCGAGGCGATGGCCGCGACCCTTCTGGCTCTCGTGGAGCCGGGCCAGGAGGTGGTCACCATCGACCCCTTCTACGACGCCTACGCCGCGGTCATCGCGCTGGCCGCAGGTGTGCAGAGGCCCGCGCCGCTGACCCTCGACCGCGACGCCGCGGGCCGGCCCACCGGCTTCCGCCTCGACCTGGGAGCGCTGCGCCAGGCGGTCACCGATCGCACCCGGGCGATCATCGTCAACACCCCGCACAATCCCACCGGCACCATGCTCGGGCGCGCCGACCTGGAGCAGATCCTGGCGGTGGCGAAGGAGCACGGCGCCTACGTGATCACCGACGAGGTCTACGAGCACCTCACCTTCGCCGGGCCACACGTCCCGATGGCGAGCCTGCCCGGGGCCCGCGGCACCGTGATCTCGATCTCCTCGGCCGGCAAGACCTTCTCGGTGACCGGCTGGAAGATCGGCTGGATCACCGCCGCGCCGGAGCTGGTCACCGCGATCCGCACCGTCAAGCAGTTCCTCACCTTCGCCGGCGGCGGCCCCTTCCAGACCGGCGTGGCGGCCGGGCTGGGCCTGGGCGACGAGGTCTTCGACCAGGTGCGGGAATCCCTGAAGGAGCGCCGCGACCTGCTGGTCTCGGGGCTTCGGTCCGCGGGCTTCGACGTCGTCGTCCCCGACGCCGGCTACTTCACGGTCGCCGACGCCGCCCCGCTGGGCTTCGAGGACGGCGCCGAACTGTGCCGCCAGATGCCCGAACAGATCGGTGTGGCCGCCGTCCCCGTCTCGGCCTTCACCAGCCCCGCGGGGCCCAACGCGGCCAGAATGGGCTCACTGGTGCGATTCGCCCACTGCAAATCGGCGAGCAGTATCCACCAAGCGGTCGAGCGCCTCCAGAAACTCCAGGCCCCCGCCACCATGCCCCGCGTTCGTCCAGGAAGTTGACGTTGGTCCTGGAATTCCGGGACGAACGCCAACTTTCCGGAGGGAGGCCGGACATCACCTGGCACCCACCTCACCACAGGAGATTCCCATGACCGCACTTGCCACGGATCCCGCGCCCGCTTCGGTCGCCGCACTGCGTGCCGCCCTTCCCGGCGTCGTGCTCGACGACTCCCCCACCGCCCTCGCCGCACACCGCACCGACCGTTCGGCGATGCCCGGCGACCCGAACCCCCTGGTGGTGGCCCGGCCGGCGTCGACGGAACAGGTGTCGCAGCTGCTGGCATACGCCAACGCCCATCGGATCCCGGTCGTCCCGCAGGGCACCCGCACCGGCGTGGCGGGGGCGGCGTCAGCCGTCGACGGGGCGATCCTGCTGGACCTCACCGCGATGGACCGGATCGTCGGCATCGACGCCGACGACATGATCGCGGTGGCCCAGCCCGGTGTCATCGTCTCCGACCTTGCTGCGGCCGCCGCGAGCCGGGGCCTGTTCTACGCCCCCGATCCGGCGTCGGCGCAGATCTCCACACTGGGCGGCAATGTGGCCACCAATGCCGGCGGGATGCGCTGCATCAAGTACGGCGTGACCCGCGAGTCGGTGCGGTCCTTGGAGGTGGTGCTGGCCGACGGCACGATCCTGCGCACCCGCCCCAACACCATCAAGACCGTCGGCGGGCTGGATCTCACCGGGCTCATCGTGGGCTCGGAGGGGACTCTGGCGGTCATCACCGAGATCACCGTCAAGCTACTGCCGGCGCCGGGACCCGAGCGCGGCGTGCTGGGGCTTTTCCCCTCCGTCGCGCAGGGACTCGCCGCCACCAACCGGATCGCATCGGGATCACGCACCCCGGCCCGGCTGGAGTTCATGGACGGCCGGTGCCTGGAGGCCATCCGCAAGCACATTCCCGATGCCCCAGTCCCCGCCGAGGCGAACGCGTGGGCGCTCGCGGTCACCGATGCCCGCGATGGAGCCGAGGAGGACCTGACGAGTTTCGAGGAGATCTTCACCGACGCCGGGGCGACGACGGTGCAGCGGGCCACCAGCGCCGAGGAGCTGGAGGCCATTCTGGAGGCCAGGCGCCAGCTCCAGCCGAGCGCCCGTGGACTGCTCGGCGGGTCGGTGGAGGGCGATATCGCGGTGCCCCGCAGTGCACTGGCTGCCTTCAGTGCAGGAGTCGCCGAGGTGGAGAACGCCTACGACGTCACGATCGCCCTGGGCGGGCATGTGGGCGACGGCAATCTGCACCCGATCGTGGCGTACACGCCGGCCGAGGGGGCCCGGGCGAGGGCCGATGAGGCGGTCATGACGCTGAGCCGGCTGGCCCAGGAGCTGGGCGGGACGATGTCGGGCGAGCACGGCGTGGGGCTGGAGAAGCTGCCCGCCCTGGACACCGAGATGGCTCCAGCGGCCCTGGACCTGCAGCGCCGGATCAAGGCGCTTTTCGACCCGAACGGCATCCTCAACCCGGGCAAGAAGTACTGAGCCCGGGCTCGCGCACCTTACCGGTAGTGCCCGCGACAGGAGACGATGTAGAGGACCCTGTCCTCGACTTTGTACACGAGCCGGTTCGCCTGGTCGATCCGCAACTTTCTCAACGCGGCTCTTCGATGGGATTGTGCTCTTGGCTATGTCCGGCCCTCATACGGTCGAAAACCGCGTCCATCTGACGGCTGAAGTCCGCCTCCGTCGGTACCGGGGCGACGACCGGGAAGGGGAACCCACGGTAGGCGACGAACTGCCGTGCGAAGATGTTGAACGCCGCCGAGGACGAGAGCCCCAGGCTCCTGGCGACCTGATCCACCTGTTCCTTGAGCTCAGGATCGATACGAATGTTGAGGGTGGTTGCAGGCATGACGGCCTCCAGCGACGAAGAACTGACCAAGCATGCTCAGCCTACCACAACTGGTAGACGTGGTACAGACATCGTGCCACTACTGCATCACTTCTCGTGCAGGATATGGCGGACCCGCAAACCGAGACTCCGGGACGACGCCGGCCCATCTGGCCATGGCGACCGTGACCGGACACCAGTTCCGCCTCAGGACAGGGGACGGTCCTCGCGGGTGTACAGCTGCCGGATCTCCTGGAGTTCCCGGCGGATCTTCGACGTGTTGTACGCGGTGACGATCAGACTGATGAGGACCACACAGGCGACGACAATGCCCACCACCAGTCCGCCGATCGAGAGGGCGGCAATCGCACTTTCAGTTCCCATGGGTCTCTCCATTCACATTCCTGTCGACCATATCGGCCGACTTCACCACACTCAGGGACACTACGACGCCGACGTTGCTCCGTCGAGGGAATGGATCGAACTCTTCCCGATCGGACAGAAGAATGCCCGATCGGGCGATTGTCGACAAATGGGTTCTTCGACCGGTCCAGAGATCTGGCTGCCGGGCGCACCATCTCACGCACGAACGCCTGGCATCAACGGGTCATTCAGGCTCCACGTTCGTCCGACGTGTTGGAGGGCGCGAGGTGGCCCGGGAGTTCATCTGCGGCGAAACCTGAGCCTCAGGCCACCAGGTCCCCGGCGGGGGCGGCCGCGACGTGCCGATGGCAACCGGGCCACCATGGATGTCTGTCGCAGAAGGCCTCGGGATGACTCACCACGGGGGTGTTGACCGCCAGCAGCACTGCGGCCAGGGCCATGACGGCCAGACGTCGCAACCGGGGAATCATCATGACTGCTCCATCGTCGAACCAGATCGTCAACGCATCGTCCCACTCCCGGCCGCCGGAAGGACCCCTCCGGGGATTCCCGACCCCCCAGTTCCCCGCCTCATCGGCCAGAACCCTTACGATCATGGTCATGAGCACCCGGACCAGCCCCCTACGTCGCCTCCTGGGTGGCGGAGCCGTGGAGGTGGGTTTGGCACTTCTGCTGCTCGCCATGGACGTCGTGCCCTTCCGGCCGGGCAACGAGGCCGTGGTCGCCCTGTTGGTGGAACTGGCAGCCTGCGTCGGCGCGGCACTCACGGCCTGGCATCCCCGCATCGGGGCCGTGATCGCCTGCGTCGGCTTCGGCGGTCTGGCGCTGCTGCCCGACGACCTAGTTGGCATGACCCTCTATGCCCCGATGATCGTCATCCTGTCGTGCGCCTGGCATGAGGAGTTCTGGACCGCGGCGGCGACATCACTGTGGGGATATGTCGTGTCCCTGTGGATGTCCTTCAACAACACAACGACGCTGGCGGAGGATGCGCAGGCCACCGTGCTGTGGCTCGGCTTCTACGCCCTTCCATGGGTGATCGGCCTGGCTCTGCGCAACACCGAGGTCTCCGAACGTCGACGTCTCGTCGCCCGTGCCGAGAATCAGCGCCGGGAGATCGCCGCCGAGTTGCACGACAACGTCACCCATGAGTTGGCCCTCATCACCATGGCGGCCGAGAATGCACGCATCGACCCCGGGATCGATCGCGACTCGGCACTGACCGATATCGCAGCCCGGAGCCGGCGCAGCTCGGTCTATGTCACGAATTTCGTCAAACTGCTGCGCGTGGGTCGCACCTCACCCGCGGTCTCCTTCTCCCAGGAACTCCAGCGGGGCCATGACGCCCTCTCGAACGCCGGCTTCAATCTGGACATCTACACCGATTGTGACGTCGAGACCATCTCCCCGGTGATATCGAATGCAATGGGCCGTATCAGCCATGAGGCGATCAACAACATCATCCGGCACGGAAATCCGTCCGAACCGTGCGAAGTCAGTGTGAAAGCGTCGAGGACCAGGCTCGCCGTCTCGTTCAGGAATGCCACGGAGTCCGTTTACGACGGAGACGATCTTGGCATCATCGGCATGCGAGAACGGGCCGAGGGGATCAACGGCACCCTCGAGACCCGTCTGTCGGACGGCTACTGGTCGGCGACGGTGTCAATCCCGATCACCATGACCGACGACGGCATCTCCTGAGTACGCCGCCAGCCCCGCCCGGCCTCTCACGCCGGCCCGCCGGCACAGCGCCGAGACCGTCTGCTTCACCCACGACGCCGACATGTTCAGCTCCTCGGCG